>CAYPOX010000014.1:0-17143 GCA_964412525.1 uncultured Caulobacterales bacterium | reverse complement strand
TCCCTCGGCCCGCCAGCGGGCCAGGTTCGGCAGGCGCCCGGCGGCGACCAGCGGGCCGCTGATCGCCATGGATGTGCGGTCTCCCAGTGTCGCGTCGGCCGCCACGGGCGCGACGCCTTTCTCCACTGGCGCGGATTCGCCGGTCAGAATCGCCTCTTGGACGCGAAGTCCTTGCCCCTCGATCAGTCGGAGATCGGCGGGAGTCTTGTCGCCGGCCTCGATCAGCACGACGTCGCCGGGCACCAGGTCTTCGCCCCGAACCGTGGTGCGGACGCCGTCGCGAAGCACGGAGGCGCGCGGCGCAAGCATCTTGCGAATCGCGTCCATCGCCTTTTCCGCCTTGCCTTCTTGAATGAAGCCGATGGCGGCGTTGGCGACGACGACCGCAAGAATGACCAGGGTGTCGATGACGTGGTCCAACAACGCCGTGACGACCGCTGCGCCCAAAAGGACGTAGATCAGAATGTTGTGAAACTGGAGCAGGAATCGGACCAAGGGACCGCGCCGCGGCGGTTCGGGCAGCCGGTTCGGGCCATGCGTGCTCAAGCGCTCCTCCGCGACCGTTGCGGAAAGTCCTTTGGCGGTCGTGGAGAGGGCGTTCAGCGATGCGTCGACCGCAAGCGCGTGGTGGTCGGCGGACCCGGTCTGCGGGGCGGGCATGTCCATGGGTGACGCTCCTTAGGGTGCACGCTTCGTCGAGGGCGAGTTGAATGTCGCAGATCGTCTAACATAACAAATTCAGCGGATCGACGCGTGGTTTGGACGGTCGGATTGTCATTTTTCGAGTTTCGGCGTCGTGAAGCGTGAGGGACGCCGCTGCACGCCTGACAATCGGCGTCTCCGGTTCTATATCGCCCGCCATGACGACGACCGATCCCAAAGACGCCGCGCGGCTGCGCCGAGCCCATTTCCGCGCGTGGCGGCGCGGCTTTCGTGAAATGGACCTGATCATGGGCCATTTCGCCGACCAACATCTGGCGGACCTGGCGCCGGCTCAGCTCGTGCGTTTCGAGGCGCTCTTGGATGTGCCGGATCAGGATCTCTACGCATGGATCCTGGGCCGGGACGCCCCCGCGCCGGAACATGATCACGACGTGTTGGATCTCTTGAGAAGCTTTCGGTTCTTCGCGCGAACGCTTTGGGCGGCGACCGGATCGCCCGCTGCGGCGACCTGACGGCCATGGTCACGACCAGCCTGGCCCCGCGCCTCGTTTCGAAAGAGGCGCGCGATTTGCTCGTCGCCGGCGCGCCGGAAGGCGCTGATGCGCTCGCTTTGCGCGATTTGGCCCAGGACGGGGCGGCCGCGACCATGCATGTGGCGCGCGACGCGGCGGAGGCGGCGGCGATGCGCGCCATGTTGGCCTTCGTCGCGCCGGAGATTCCGGTGATCGACTATCCGGCGTGGGATTGCATCCCCTATGACCGCATATCGCCGACGCCCGAGATTGGAGCGCGGCGGATGGCGGCCCTGAGCGCCTTGGCGATGTTGGATCCGGGGGCCGGCCCCTTGATCGTCGTGACGACCGCCGCGGCGGCCCTGCAACGCACGCCGCCGCGCGCTGGCTTGCAGGCAGCCTGTTTGACATTGAAGCCTGGCGCCGAGGCCGATATGGACGGATTGGCCGCCAAGCTGTCGCGCGGCGGTTACATGCGCACGAGCGCCGTTCGCAGTTCGGGCGAATTCGCGGTCCGCGGGGGCATTCTCGACGTGTTCCCCGCCGGCGCGGACAAACCGCTTCGGCTCGATTTCTTCGGCGACGCCCTTGAGAGCGTGCGCTCCTTCGACCCGGAAACCCAGCGTTCGACGGAACCCAAGCGCCTGGCCATGGTGGCCCCCGCCAATGAAGTGCTTTTTGACGACGCAGCGATCCATCGCTTCCGTCAGGGTTATCTGAAACGCTTCGGGGCCGCCGGCGACGATCCGCTCTACGCGGCGGTGAGCGAGGGCGCCCGTAAGGCCGGCATGGAGCATTGGCTCCCGCTCTTCTATGACCGGCTCGAAACCGTGTTCGACTATGTCGGAACCGAAGCGACGATCACGCTCGGCCATCTCGCCGCCGAAGCCGGCGCGGAGCGGTGGGCGCTGGTCGAAGATCACTATGAGGCGCGTCTTCAGGAACAGAAAGCCGGCAAAGGGGCGTTCGCCGCCCCAATCTATCGGCCGCTTCCGCCGGACGCCTTGCATTTGGACCTCGACGCATTCGAAGCGGCTTTGGCCGAACGCCGCGTGCGGCGGTTTTCGCCTTTTGAGGCGCCGCCCTCGCCGACGACCGTCCAGTACGGGGCTCGCGCGGCCCGATCCTTTGCGCCGGAACGTCAAGAAGGGCGAACCGATCTCTTCGACGCGGCGGCCCGCCATCTGCGCGATCTTCAAGCCGCCGGCAAACGGGTGGTGATCGCCGGTTGGTCGGAGGGCTCCACCGAACGCTTGGCCAGTTTGTTGCAGGATCACGGCGCGCCGCCATCAGTCGCATTGGGCGCGCTCGGGGATGTCGCGCGGTTGGAGGACGGCGTCGCCGGGCGGGCGACCTTGCCGTTGGAACGGGGCTTCGAAACGGAGTCCTTGGCGGTGTTGGCGGAGCAAGACGTGCTCGGCGATCGCATGGCGCGCCCGCAACGCAAACGCAAAGGGACGGACGCCCTTAAAGACTATGACAGCCTCCATCCGGGCGATCACGTTGTGCATATCGATCATGGGGTGGGACGTTATGCGGGGCTTGTCGCCTTGGACGTGGCGGGCGCGCCCCATGACTGCCTGGAATTGGTCTATGCGGGCGGCGACAAGCTCTATCTGCCGGTGGAAAACGTCGAGCTCCTGACCCGCTACGGTTCGGACGGTGAGACGGTCCAACTGGACAAGCTCGGCGGAGCCGGCTGGCAAGCCCGCAAGGCCAAGCTGAAAAAACGCCTGCGCGATATGGCTGACGAGCTCATCCGTATCGCCGCGGCCCGCAAGCTCCGCACCGCGCCTTCCATGGATCTCCCGGAAGCCTACGCCGCCTTCTGCGCCCGGTTTCCTTACCAAGAGACCGAAGACCAAGAGGCGTCGATCGCGGCGGTGCTGGAGGATATGACCTCCGGCGCGCCGATGGACCGGCTGGTTTGCGGCGATGTCGGGTTCGGCAAGACCGAAGTGGCGCTCCGGGCGGCGTTTGTGGCGGCGATGACGGGCCATCAGGTGGCGGTGATCGCGCCGACCACCTTGCTCGCCCGACAGCATGTGGCGTCTTTCGCGAAGCGTTTCGATGGGTTTCCCGTGCGCATCGCGCACCTTTCGCGCTTCGTTTCGGCCAAAGAGGCGACGGCGGCGCGCCAAGGATTGGCGGACGGGACGGTCGACATTGTGATCGGGACTCACGCCTTGCTGTCCAAGGCGGTGGCGTTCAAGCGCCTGGGCCTCGTGATCGTGGACGAGGAGCAGCGCTTCGGCGTCAAACATAAGGAACGCTTGAAAGCGCTGAAGACGGACGTGCATGTCCTGACGCTGACGGCGACGCCGATTCCGCGCACATTGCAATTGGCGTTGTCCGGCGTGCGGGAGCTGTCCATCATTGCGACGCCGCCCGTGGATCGCTTGGCGGTCCGCACCTATGTGGCGCCCTTTGATCCGGTCGCCGTGCGCGAAGCGTTGCTGCGCGAGAAGTATCGGGGCGGCCAGAGCTTTTTCGTTTGCCCGCGGATCGCCGACATGGAGGAGGCCGCGTCCTTTCTCCAGGACTCCGTTCCAGAGGTGTCTTTCATCGTCGCCCACGGCCAAATGGCGGCTGGGGAGCTCGAAGACCGCATGACCGCCTTTTACGAGGGGCGGGCGGACGTTCTCCTCTCGACGACGATCGTCGAATCCGGGCTCGACATCCCGACCGCCAACACCCTTGTGATCCATCGGGCGGACATGTTCGGCCTCGCCCAGCTCTATCAGTTGCGCGGCCGGGTGGGGCGCTCAAAAAACCGCGCTTACGCCTATTTCACCACGCCGCCGAACGAACCCCTCACGTCCCAGGCCGAGCGCCGTTTGAAAGCGCTCCAGTCGCTCGACACCTTGGGCGCGGGTTTTCAGGTGGCGAGCCACGATCTCGACATCCGCGGCGGCGGCAATTTGTTAGGCGAGGAGCAGTCCGGCCATGTGAAGGAGGTCGGCTTCGAGCTCTATCGTCAAATGCTGGAGGAGGCCGTCGCCTCCTTGCGGGACGGCGGAGAGGCGGAGGAGACATGGTCGCCGCAGATCCAGGTCGGCGCCACCGTCCTGATCCCGGAGGCCTATGTTCCTGATTTGGACGTCCGCATGAGCCTTTACCGCCGGCTCGCCGATGCGGCCTCGCGGGAGGAGGTCGAGGCGTTCGCGGCGGAGCTGACCGACCGTTTCGGCGCGCCGCCCGCGGAGGTGGAGCAACTCTTGGACGTCGTCGCCATCAAGGCGGCCTGCCGGCGCGCCGGCGTGGCGCGCCTCGACGCGGGCCCCAAGGGAGCGGTGGTGGCGTTCCGAGACGACCGTTTCGCCAATCCGGCGGGTCTCGTCCATTGGTTAAGCGCAAAAGGCGGGCGGGCGAAAATGCGCGTCGACCAAACCCTGTTCGTGCCCGGGCCTTGGGACGATCTGCGCGATCGCATGCGCGGGGCGGCGCGGCTGGCGGAGGATTTGGCGCGGGTCGCGGAGGCGGCCTGAGCCTAGCGGGCCTGCGGCTTGATCAGGTGCTTCTTCACCGCGGCCGCTTCGGCTTCCGTTTTGACCTTGCGGGTTAGAACGCCGGGCGCTTCGGTCAGCATCCACTCCACATCCGCAAGCTTGCTCTTGTCGGGAGCCATATTTTTTGCGGCGAGCGTGATGGACTCCGTCGCCCGGGCGCGCGCCATGCGCGGCACCTCGATCCCGGTCTCCATCTCGGAGGCCAAGAGCAGGCGGTCGATCGCGGCGCGCTCGGGCCAACGGCCGCTTCGCACATATTGGCGAAGCAGATTGACCGTGCCGGCGGTGACGATGTCGATCGCCTGAGCGCGGGTGAGCCCTTTGCTGTCAAAAAGTCCCATAAAAGATTCACGAATCCGTGGACAGTTCCCAGTCTGCTACGAATAACGAAATCGTATACGCAACGTTAACGCGAGTGCCGTGCCCCATGTTTTCGAGTCCAGAAACCCATCGAAAGACCGCCTTCGGACGTCGCCGGTTGTACCTCATGCGGCATGGCGCGGTCGATTATTTTGCGCCTCGTGTAACAACGCATGATGGAAAAAAAGAGGTGCCGCTCACGGAGGCGGGACAGGAGCAAGCCCAGGCTGCCGGTCGCGCTTTGGCGGATGCGGAACTCGATGCGGCGTTTTGCACGCCGCTCCTGAGGACGCGGCAAACCCTCGACCTCGCGCTCGCCGCCGCGGCTCGAAGCGAGCTGTCGATCGAGACGGTCGCCGGACTGACCGAACTGCGCGCGCCGTCCTTCGACACGGTGGAGGTCTCGCGCACGGCCTTGGCGGCCCGGTTCGCCTATTCGCTCGACGATGCGGCGCGGCCGGCGGCGCGCTTTTTCGGCGAGGGCGAGTTGTTCGCGGACGCCTATGCGCGCGTGGCGGGGGCCCTGACGACGCTCCTACGCGAACGCGTCTGGACGGCCGCCTTGGTCGTGGCGCATGAGGGCGTGAACAGATTGGCGCTCGGTTGGGCGAGCGGCGGCGGCTTGGCCGTGGCGCAAGCCTTTGAACAGGATTTGGGGTGCGTGAACGTGTTGGACGTGGACATGGCGCCCGATCCTGGAGGCGGCGCGCCGCGGGTGGAACGCATCATCATCAAGACCGTGAACGCGTTGCCCCGCGATCCGGTGACGCGATCGGATCGCCGCACGAGCATTGAAAGCCTTTTCGGCCTGGAGCCGGGAGGCGTGCGCCGCGGAGGCGCCGCTTGAACGCGTTGCGCGGTCTGTCCGTGGCGGGCGGCGTCGTGTTGCGCTCCGTGTCGCGACTTTTCGCGCCGGAAGTGAGCTTGGCCGTGGGCGGCATTTGTTATTACGGCCTTCTGGCCCTGGCGCCGCTCTTTATGATTATTGCGGTGATGTACGGCCTGATTTTTTCGCCCGAGGCCGCCACGCGGCATTTGGCGGTGCTCGCCTCCGCCGCGCCTGCGCCCGCCCAGGCCTTCGTGGCCGATCAGTTGGCGCGCATGACGGCGGCGTCGCCACGGACCTTGTCGTTCCAAGGCGCGCTCGCCGTGTTGGTGGCGCTGTACGCCGCATCCCGCGGGACAAAGGCGGTCGTGTTGGGGCTCACGGTCATGCGGGGCGAGACCCACGCCTGGAGTTTCTGGGGCTACAACGCGCTCGGCGTGGCGTTCGCCGCCGCCATGGTCGCCTCGGCGGCCCTGGCGGGCTTCTCCGCGGCGGCTGGGCCCATGGGCGGCCGGGACATTACGGGCGTGTCATGGATTGTCGAGTTTTTCGTGGCGCATCGCTGGCTCGTGTCCGGCGTCGCCTTCGCCACGCTTTCCATGGCGCTTTATCGTTATGTGATGGCCGCAGGGCGCGTGCCTTGGCGGTGGTCCGGGCTCGGCGGGGCCTGCGCGGGCGCGCTTTGGGCCTCCGGGTCGGCCGGGTTCGCGCGCTTCAATACCGCGTCCGTCGAGCTTGGAGAGATTTACGGGTCGGTCAGCGCCGTGGTAGCGTTCCTCTTGTGGCTGTATCTCACAGCCACGGCGGTTCTTTGGGGCGGCGCGCTCGCGTCGGAGGCCGAGTGGGCCAGCGCGCCCCAACGCGCGGATGCGGACCGAGCGGTTGATGACGCAACGCAACAAGGCGTCGGATCGAATTGACAGTCATGTGACGATGGCGTTACCGGCGTGACAAGGATCGCCCAGACACGCTCGGGGGGAGCGCCGACATGACCGCCATCGGTCTCATCGCATTGATCGGATGGCTCGCGCTGATGGCGGCGCGACATGGCTTTTGGCGCGCCGATCGGCGTTTGGAGGCGACGCGGACGGACGAGACGGACACGGACGCGCCGGGCGTCGTGATCGCCATCCCGGCGCGCAATGAGGCCGACGTCATCGACTTGGCGTTGAACGCCCATGCCGCCCAGCGCTATCCGGGCGTGAAAGCGGTGGTCGTGGCGGACGATCAGTCCGACGACGATACGAGAGCGCGGGCTGAAGCCGCAGGCGCGCGCATGAGCGCGCCTTTCGAAATCGTCGCGCCCGGCGAAAGGCCCGAGGGTTGGACCGGAAAGATCTGGGCGCTCAACGCCGCGCTGGACGCCGCGCGCGCCAAATCGCCGGACGCGGATTATGCGCTGCTTTGCGACGCCGACATTGCGCTCGATCCGGGCATGCTTCGCGCCCTGGTGGCCAAAGCCGAGGCGGAATCCCGGGACATGGTCTCGATCATGGCGCTTCTTCGCGCGGATTCGCCTTGGGAGCACGTGCTCGTCCCGGCCTTCGTCTATTTCTTCCAGAAGCTCTATCCGTTTCCCGCCGTGAACGACCGGGCGCGGCGCACGGCGGCGGCGGCGGGCGGGTGCGTCTTGATCCGCCTTTCCGCCTTGGACGCCGTTGGCGGCCTATCGGTGATCCGTGACGCGTTGATCGACGACTGCGCCCTGGCGCGGGCGGTGAAGCGTCGCTCCGGCGGGCCGCCTTATCAACGCATCTGGCTCGGCCTGTCGCAAAGCGTGCGCAGCTTGCGCGGCTATGACGGTCTTGGCGGCGTTTGGCGGATGGTGGCGCGATCCGCCTTCGACCAATTGGACTATTCGATCCCCAAATTGGCCGGGACGCTCGTCGGTTTGGGGGTGCTGTATTTCGGCCCGCCGCTGGCGGTGATCAATGGTCTGTCCGGCGGCGGCTTTGGTCCGCTCTTGTTCGGAGCGGCGGCCTATGCGGTGATGATGCGGACCTATTGGCCGACCTTGGAGCTTTATGACCGACCGAAATGGGAGGCCGCGGCGCTTCCGATTGCGGCGGGTCTTTATATGGGCATGACGGTCGACTCCGCGTTGAAACACGCCCAAGGACGCGGCGGAGAATGGAAGGGGCGCGCCGACGGCGGCAAGCAGACCGACCCGGCGCCGGCGGGGACCACGGATTGATGAGCCTCCAGGCGGACGACACGGTGGAGACGCCCTCTGGAAAGGGCGCGAAGGACGAGAACTTTCCGGTCGGATCGTTTCTGCTTCCTGCGCGTTTGCGCCCGGCTGTCGCCGCCTATTACGCGTTTGCGCGGGGCACCGATGACATCGCGGACAATCCACAGTTGACGCCCGACGAAAAGGTCGCGCGCCTGGAACGGATGCGCGCGGCGCTTGAGGATGGCGTCGACGATCCGAGTTGCGCCGTCGCCATAAGGCTGCGCGGCGTCATGGATCGATATGAGATTCCCTATCGCCACGGCGCGGATCTGTTGTCCGCCTTCAAGCAAGACGCCGTGAAGGGGCGGTACGCGGATTGGGACGAACTGGTCGATTACTGCATGCGATCCGCCGCACCCGTGGGGCGGTTTTTGGTCGCCCTTCATGGTGAGACCGACGCCCGCGCCTATCTCGCGTCGGACGCGTTGTGCGTGGCGCTTCAGATTTTGAATCATCTTCAAGATTGCGGAGATGACTTTTCGTCGATGGATCGGGTCTATCTTCCTCAGGATTGGTTGGGCGAAGAGGGCGCAACGACCGCAGCGCTTGGCGATGATGGCGCATCCGCCGGTCTTCGCCGCGTGTTGGACCAGTGCCTGGACGGTTGCGACCGTCTGATCGCTGATGCGCGCGCTCTGCCTGTTCGATTGCGCGATCGACGCTTCGCCATGGAGGCGTCGACAATTGTGCGCTTGGCGGCCCGATTGGCGGCGCGTTTGCGGCGCGGAGATCCTCTTGCGACCCGCGTCGCCCTCTCCAAGGCGGACTTCGCGTGGGCTGGCGCCCAGGGCGTATGGGAAGGGCTGTTCGGCGCGCGGCCGCGCGCCACGTCGACGGAGCGCGCCGCCGCATGAGCCCGCCGTAGCCGTCACGTCGCCTAGCGGACGCCCGCGCCTATGCGCGGGAGACGGTGCGGCGCTCCGGCACGTCGTTTGGATCGGGCATGCGCATTCTGCCGAAGCCTCGGCGAGAAGGCATGTATGCGGTCTACGCCTTCTGTCGGGAGGTCGACGACATTGCGGACGGGACCGCATCGCTCGACGAGAAGCTTCGTGGCCTCGACGCCTGGCGGGCGGAGATCGACCGGGTGGCCGCCGGCCGGCCGGAGACGTTGGGGGGCGTCGCGCTGTTGGAGGCGGCGGACCGATTCGAGTTGCCCGCCTCGGAAATGCAGGCGATGGTCGACGGTATGGAGACGGATGCGCGCGGCGGCCTTCGTGCGCCTGGTTGGTCGGAATTGCGTTTGTATTGTCGGCGCGTGGCCGGGTCGGTCGGACTGATGTCGATCCGCGTGTTCGGCGCGCGCGATTTGGCGGCCCGGCGTTTCGCCGTCAGCCTCGGCGAGGCGTTCCAACTCACCAATGTCCTCCGGGACGTGCATGAAGATGCCGCGGACAACCGGCTCTATCTGCCGAGGGAGGCGCTGGCGGCGGCCGGGGCGGATCCGGACGCGACGATCTCCGCTGTTCTGGGCCATGCCGGCCTGTCCGACGCCTTGGCCGATGTCGCGGCGGCGGCGGAGTCGGCCTATGAGCGGGCGGAAACGATTCTCAAGACGCGCGGACGGGCCCATATGCGGCCGGCTTTGGTGATGGCCGCGGTCTACCGAACTTATCTCAATCGGATGCAAAGACGGGGCTGGGCGCGCCACGCGGAGCCCTTGCGCTTATCGAAATCCTCGAAACTATGGGCGGCCGCGCGTGGCGTGGCGTTTGCGAGGGCTTGATGGGACGGGTCGTGGTCATCGGCGCCGGCCTCGCCGGGCTCGCCGCTGGGATCGAACTGGCGGAAGCCGGCGAGGAGGTTTTGGTTCTGGAGGGCGCGCCCCATGCCGGCGGACGCTGTCGATCCTATCACGATCCGATCGTCGACCGTTTGATCGACAACGGCAATCATCTTCTCCTCTCCGCCAATGAGGAGGCGTTGGGTTTCATCGAACGAATCGGCGCGACGCGGGAATGGACGCCGCGCGCCAATGCGGCGGCGTTTCCCTTCGTCGATTTGCGGACCGACCGGCGCTGGACCGTGCGTCCGAATGACGGGCCCTTGCCCTGGTGGCTGTTCACCCCGGCGCGTCGCGTGCCGGGGGTGAGCGTGCTCGGGCATTTGAAAGGCTGGCGGCTTGTCTTTTCCCGTCCGGACGCCACGGTGGCTGACTACATCCAGGCGAGCGACCCGCTCTATGAAAGTTTTTGGGAGCCCTTCACGCTGGCGGTGTTGAACACGCCATTGACGCAAGCCGCGGCCAAGCCCCTTCGTACGGTGATCACCAAGAGCCTCGCGCGGGGCGGCCGTTGGTGCCGTCCGATCATCGCCTGTCGCGGGCTGGGACCGGCCTTGATCGAGCCTGCGCAGCACATGTTCGCCGGCCTGGCTGGCGAGATCCGATTCGGGGCCCGGGTGGCCAAGCTGGAGCGTGACGGACAGGGGGGCGTCGCCCGCCTTCATCTCGCCGACGGAGAGATGGTCGAAACCGCGGAGGACGTGGTGATCATGGCCACGCCGGCGACCGTCACTGCGGATTTGGCCCCCGACATCCCGACGCCGGAGGGATCCGCGCCCATCACCAATGCGCATTTCGCCCTGGAGCGGCCGCTGACGACCATCACCGAGCCGCGTTTGCTCGGCGTGTTGGGCGGCGCGTCCCAATGGGTGTTCGTGCGCGGCGACGTGGCGAGCGTGACGATTTCGGCCGCGTTCGACGTGGATCGTACGCCCCGGCAGGAGCTCGAGGCGCAATTGCGCGGCGAGATGGCGCGCGCGCTCGAATTGGATCTCGGCCAGGTGAAGGCGGGCCGAATCGTTCGTGAGCGGCGCGCGACCTTCCTGCAAACCCCGGAGAATGAAAGGCGGCGGGCCAAGCCTGGCCATGTGGCGGGCAACCTTTACGTCGCCGGCGATTGGACGGCGACGGGACTGCCCGCGACGATCGAGGGGGCGGTGGCGTCCGGCCTCCGCGCCGCGCGCGCTGCGCAACTCATATTGCGGCGCGGCCAACGTTACGCTAGCAGCGCCCGAAGACCGACGTTGCGCGGAGGGGCCGCGGCGCCGGCGTCTTAAACCGGTTCGAGTAAAGGGCTTTCACATGGCGGATGGGGGGCAGGGGCCAAACCTGCATGCGCGCGTGGACGCCGTGGTCGACACCATGCGCGACGCCTTGCTGGCGCAGCAACATGGCGACGGGCATTGGTGTTTCGAGTTGGAGGCGGATGCGACCATCCCTTCCGAATATGTGCTCCTGAAGCACTTTCTCGGCGAACCCAATGCGCGCCTGGAACCGAAGATCGCCGTCTATCTGCGGCGCATCCAAAATCCCGACGGCGGCTGGCCCCTGTTCTATCGCGGTCCGAGCGACGTCTCCGCGACGGTGAAGGCCTATTTCGCCTTGAAGATCATCGGCGACGATATCGACGCATCGCACATGGCGCGCGCACGGGAACGGGTCCTCGCCATGGGCGGCGCCGAGCGCGCCAATGTCTTCACCCGCTTCGCGCTGGCGCTGTTCGGCCAGGTTCCATGGCGCGCGGCGCCCGTGATGCCCGTCGAGATCATGCTTTTGCCCAAATGGTTTTTCTTCCACTTGGACAAGGTCTCCTATTGGTCCCGCACGGTGATCGCGCCGCTTGTCATCCTTCAATCCTTGAAGCCGCAGGCCGCCAATCCGCGCGACGTGCACATCCAAGAGCTGTTCACGACGCCGCCGGAGCGCATCACGGACTGGCACAAGAACCCGACGGGCAAGCCGATCGGCGAGCTGTTCCTCGGGATCGACAAGATCCTGCAAAAGGCCCAGGCGCTGTTCCCGAAGGATGCGCGCGCCAAGGCGATCGAGAAGGCGATGGCCTTTTGCGAGGAGCGGCTGAACGGGGAAGACGGGCTTGGCGGGATCTTCCCGGCGATGGCGAATTTGGTCATGGCCTATCACGTGCTTGGCCGCGATCCTTCCGATCCGAATGTGGCGATCGCACGCGCCTCGATTGAGAAGCTCGTCGTCGAGAAAGAGGACGAAGCCTATGTCCAGCCGTGCTTCTCGCCGGTCTGGGACACGGGCCTCGCCGCCCTGGCGATGATGGAGGCCGGCCTTGAGGGCGATTCCCCGCCGATCCGCGGCGCCTTGGATTGGCTCGCGGAACGTCAGATCCTGGAGGCGAAAGGGGATTGGGCGGTTAAGCGCCCGAACGTCCGTCCTGGCGGCTGGGCGTTTCAGTACCGAAACGATCATTATCCCGACGTGGACGACACCGCGGTCGTGGCGGCGGCCATGCGGCGCGCCGACCCGGAGCGCTACAAGGATGCGATCGATCGCGCGGAGGAATGGGTCAAGGGCGTGCAATCCCGCAATGGCGGGTGGGGCGCGTTCGACGTGGACAACGAACACTACGAACTGAACAACATTCCGTTCGCCGACCATGGCGCGCTCCTGGATCCGCCGGAGGTGGACGTGTCCGCCCGGTGCGTGTCCTTCCTGGCGAGCCTTGGGCGGGACACGCGCGATCCGACCGTGCAGAGCGCCTTGTCCTATTTGCGGGCGGAACAGGAGGACGACGGCTCCTGGTTCGGCCGTTGGGGGGTGAACTACATTTACGGCACTTGGTCCGCGCTCACCGCCTTGAACGCCATCGGTGCGGATCTGACCGCGCCCGAGGTGCGGCGGGCCGTCGATTGGCTGGTCTCGAAGCAGCGTCCGGACGGCGGCTGGGGCGAAGACTGCGCCACCTATGAGCACGGAGTGGCCTGGGAATCGAAAGACAGCATTCCGTCCCAAACGGCATGGGCCTTGCTGGGGCTCATGGCGGCGGGCGAAGCGGATCACCCGGCGGTGGAGAAGGGCGTCAAGTTTCTGCTCGACGCGCCGCGCAAGGGCGCGCGCTGGACCGAGGATTGGTACACGGGCACCGGTTTCCCGCGCGTCTTCTATCTCCGCTATCACGGCTATTCGGCCTATTTTCCGCTCTGGGCGTTGGCGCGCTACCGTCGCTTGCTGGCGAAGAACGACCGGCGGGTCGAATTCGCCCTTTAAGCGCCGCCATCTTGCAGGATCTCGGTTTCGTCGTCGGCTTGCGGTCCGAAGCCGCGCGCCTCATCCGCGCCGGCGCGCCGGCCGACCGGATCGGCGTCGCCGCGGGCGATCCATTGCGCGCAGAAACGCTGGCGGGCGATTTGGCGAAGAGGGGCGTCGCCGCGCTCCTCAGTTTCGGCGTGTGCGGCGGCCTGGATCCTTTGCTGCGGGCGGGAGATCTGATCGTCACCGAATGTGTGGCGGGGGAAGCCGCGGCCGCCGCGCCCGACTGGGCCGATGCGCTGCGCGCAGGGCTGCACGCCCAGGGCCGGGTCGCAAAGCATGGTGCGGTGGCCGGGGCGGACGCGCCGGTGACGACGCCTCGGGCCAAGGATGCGCTGTATGAAGCGAGCCGCGCCTGCGCCGTCGACATGGAGTCCGTCGGCGTGATCCGCGCGGCCGTGGCCGCAGGGACGCCGTTTCTGGCGATCCGCGCCGTGGGGGACGACGCCCATGCGGCGCTTCCTAAAGCGGTGCAAAACGCCATGGCCCCAGACGGCCGCACCAAGATCGGGGCCGTGATAGGGGGGCTGGCGCGCCGTCCGCAGGATTTGCCGGCGGTGATGCGTTTGGGCGAAGGAATGAACGCGGCTCTGGCGGCGTTGGAGGCGGCCGCCATGCTCACCGCCAATCAGGCCGTCACATCATCTTAAGGCCATGGCTTGCGGGTGACCACGCCCCCGTCCTCGGCGATCCGTCCGTTCTCGAAACGATGGATAGCGACGCCCGCCGCTTCGGTCGGCGCGCCGCCCTTCACGAATGAAAAGGATCAGCGCGCACAGACCTTGTCGTTCGGCTCAACGAAGTCGAAGGGCGTCCGCCGCGGTTGATCCGCACCGCCAGCACGGTGAAAAACGTCGATCGGCCGCGGGTCGATCATCCTCAGCGGCCGACTTTAAACGACGTGCCTTAGGCGTTTGCGACGTCCTTTTGCGCCGGAGCCGGCGCCTCGTCATTCAACGCCTTCGGCGCATGGGTCTCTTTCATGAAGTCGGAGACCATATGGTCGAAGACGTAATCCGCCGGGCGCTGGTTCGCGAGCGGGATTTCCGGCGCCATCGGGCCGGACGTCTTCACGCCGCGCAGCTTCACCATCAGGAACTTCCACGGATTGGCGGAGGACACGGCGGCGGCGGTGGGCTCATAGCCGCAATGGGCCATGCAATTGGCGCACTTCTCATAATTGCCCGTGCCGTAGGAGTCCCAATCGGTGGTCTCCATCAACTCAGTGAAGGTCTTCGTATAGCCTTCGTTCAAGAGGTAGCAGGGCTTCTGCCAGCCGAAGACATTGCGCGTCGGCATGCCCCAAGGCGTGCACGAGAACTCCTGATTGCCGGTCAGGAAGTCCAGGAACAAGGACGAGTGAGACAGGTTCCACGTCTTGCCGTTCCCGATTTTGAACACGTCCCGGAAAAACTGCTTCGTCTTGCGACGGCTCAGGAAGTGCTCTTGATCCGGCGCGCGCTCATAGGCGTAGCCCGGCGAGATCGTGATCCCGACATCAAGTTCGTCCGTGCAGTAATCCAGGAACTCGGCGACCCGCTCCGGCGTCACGCCGTCGAAGATCGTCGCGTTGACATTGACTTGGAAGCCTTTGTCTTTCGCCGCGCGGATGGCGTCCACGGCCTTGTCGAACACGCCGTCCTGGCAAACCGATTTGTCATGCTCCTCTTTCAATCCATCCAAATGCACCGAGAAGAAGAGGTAGGGCGACGGCGTGAAGAGGTGCAGCTTCTTCTCGAGCAACAGCGCGTTTGTGCACAGCGAGACATATTTTTTCCGCGCGACGATGCCCTCGACGATCTGGCCGATTTCCTTGTGGATCAGCGGCTCGCCGCCGGGAATCGCAACCATGGGCGCGCCGCATTCGTCCACGGCCTCCAAGCATTCCTCGACCGACAGACGCTTGTTCAGAATCGGATCCGGATAATCGATCTTCCCGCAGCCGGCGCAGGCCAGATTGCAGCGGAACAACGGCTCCAGCATCAGCACCAGAGGATAGCGCTTCCGCCCTTTCAGCTGCTGCGTGAAGACATACCAGCCGACGGCGAGCTGCTGACGAAATGGAACGGCCATGGGAAGGCTCCTTACGCGAAGTCTGGTGGGTAGGTAGTTCGATTAGACGGCGGCGGCGACGCCGGCGTCGCTCAACGCCTCGTCGGTCAGCCGTTCCGGCATTTTGAAGCGCACGTTTTCTTCGATGCCCTTGAGAGCCTCAATGGCGACGGGCCGTTCTTTGGCCAAGCGCGCGATCAGCTCCTGGACGAGCGCCTCCGGCGCCGAGGCGCCCGCGGTGACGCCCACCGCATCGACGCCCTCAAGCCAAGCCGGGTCGAAATGGGCCCCATCCTCAAGCAAATGCGAGGCGACACCCATTTCCTCACCCAATTCGCGGAGGCGATTGGAGTTCGAGCTGTTTTTTGCGCCGACCACCAGGATCAGATCGACCTCATTGGCGAGCGCGCGCACCGCGGTTTGACGGTTTTGGGTCGCGTAGCAAATGTCCCGCACGTCCGGGCCGACAATTTTCGGGAACTTGGCTTGGAGCGCCTTGATGACGCTGCGCGTGTCGTCGACCGAAAGCGTGGTTTGCGTGACATAGGCCACTTTGTTCGGGTCGTGGGGTTCAAGCGCGGCCACGTCGTCCGCCGTTTCCACCAAATGCACCGTGCCGTCGATCCGGCCCATCGTGCCTTCGACCTCCGGGTGGCCGTCATGGCCGATCAGGATCACGTCAAAACCGGCTGCTGCGTATCGCTGGCCTTCTTTGTGCACTTTCGAGACGAGCGGGCAGGTGGCGTCGATCACGTCCAGCTCGCGCTGCGAGGCGCCATGCTCCACAGCCTCCGCCACGCCATGGGCGGAGAAAATCGTCACCGCACCCTCGGGCACTTCGTCGACTTCCTCCACGAACACCGCGCCGCGCGCCTTCAACGTCTCCACGACGCGCTTGTTGTGCACGATCTCGTGGCGCACATAGACAGGTGCACCATAGAGATCGAGCGCGCGCTCGACGATTTCGATGGCGCGCTCAACCCCCGCACAGAAGCCGCGGGGCTGCGCAAGAACGACGCGAAGCGGTTGGACGGTCATGACAACATCCCTTTCGTCCGAGCCTAGCTCTGGAGGCCCCCAGTTGCGGCGGACACTAGGCGCCCGCCCGCACCACCGCAACCGTCGGCGGATCGACTCGCGCCCCCAGCGCCAAAAATTTGACCTCGTTTGTCGGATAATCAGAGCGAAATCAAGCGAATCCCTGATTCATGCAGGATGGAGAGCGAAGTTATGACCTTGGGTTTTCTCGTGCTGGCCGCGGTTTTGGCCAGCGCCGCGCCGCAAGATGCGACGGCTCAGGACGCGACGGCGGGCGCGTCGACGGACGCGGGGGCGGCGACGCCGACGGTTCAGATCGTGTCCGATCTCAACACGATTCTCTTGGACCTGATGATGTCCGGCGAGGAGGCGACCTACGCCGATCGCCGTTCGATACTCGGCGATCGCTTGGAGCCGATCTTTGATTTCCGACGCATGGCCGGCGTGGTCGTGGGGCGGACGGGCTGGTCGGCCATGTCGCCGGATCAGCGTGACGCCTATGTGGACGCGTTCGCCGAAGTTTTGGCGGCGAACTATGCGGGACGCTTCAAATCCTGGAACGGTCACGCGTTCTTGATCGACGGCGAAACGACAACGCCTAAGGGCGTGCTCGTGCGCACGACGCTCACCCGGCCAGAGGACGACCCGGTCAAGCTTGATTACCTCTTGCGCGACACGTCGAGCGGGCCGCGCATCGTCGACATCATCTTCAATGGCGGGGTGAGCGAACTGGCCCAACAGCGCGCCCAATATGCGCCCGTCTATCGAGACTCGGGCTATGACGCGTTGATCGGCGAGGTGGCGGCGGCGGCGGAAAGGCAAAAAACCCGGGCGGATGATCTTAAGCGGTCACGAAAACGAAACGCGGCGTTTCCTATCGACGACTCG
>CAYPOX010000013.1:7303-31364 GCA_964412525.1 uncultured Caulobacterales bacterium | reverse complement strand
CGGCCAGGGCCTTCTCCGCCTCGGTGGTGAGCGCGTCGGTCATGCTTAGGCCGCCTCTTTCACGACGTCGTCATAGCCGCGCGCCTCAAGCTCCCCGGCGAGTTCCGGACCGCCGGACGCCACGATCCGCCCACCGGACAGCACATGCACATGGTCCGGCTTCACGTGATCAAGCAGGCGTTGATAGTGGGTGATGACGAGAAACGACCGGTCCGCGGCCCGCATGGCGTTGACGCCTTCCGCCACCAGTTTCAGGGCGTCGATGTCGAGGCCCGAATCCGTTTCGTCCAAGACGGCGAAACGCGGCTCCAGCAAGGTCATCTGTAAGATTTCCAACCGCTTCTTCTCGCCGCCGGAGAACCCCACATTCAAGGGACGCTTCAGCATGTCCTCGGGAATGTTGAGCGCCTTGGCCTTCTCCCGGACGAGACGAAGAAAGTTGGCGGCGTTCAGCTCCTCCTGTTCCCGAGCCTTGCGCACGGCGTTCACGGCGGTGCGCAGAAACGTCATGGTGGCGACGCCCGGAATCTCCAAGGGATGCTGGAACGACAGAAAGACGCCCTTCGCCGCACGTTCCTCAGGCTCCCATTCGCACAAATCTTCGCCCTGAAAAAGGATCGCGCCGTCGGTGACTTCGAAGTCCTCACGGCCGGCGATCACTTGGGAAAGCGTGGTCTTGCCGGAGCCGTTCGGCCCCATCACCGCGTGCACCTCGCCCGCACCGATCTCCAATGAGAGGCCTTTCAGAATTTCCTTGCCGCCTTCTGCCAGACGGGCGTGGAGATCTTTGATTTGCAACATTCTTGTTATCCTCCAAACAGTTGGTCGTAGGCGACGAGCAGTGCGAAGAAGGCGGCGAGCATGGCGCCGACGCGAAGCGTCAGCCGCAGCTCAAGCCCCTTCACCGCGACGTCGATGTCCGCTTTGGTTGCGACACCCTCCGTCAAAGCGTTACGAAGCGCCTCCATATGCGCCTCGGCCAGCGCATCGGAGATGTCGGCGCGCTTCAGTCGCGCGACATAGGCAGGGGTGTCGAAGAGGGTTTGGGTCACTGCTTACCCTTTCCGCTCCGCCCAAAGCTTACTGATGGTCGCAGCCAAAAAGCTGCTCGCGCCAGCAGCCAAAGCGCCGGGCCAGAACCCTTTACCGTTCCAAAATGGCATTGACATCAACATGAACAGCGCCATGCACACGCCCGTGATCGCTGCATATACGACCGGACGATCGCCGGTTGGTGATGTCACCCACCAACTCCACCGACGCATCCGATGATGCCAAGGCTGGCCCTCGGCCATCATCACCCCACGCTTCCCTCAAGGCTGATCGCGACGAGTTTTTGCGCCTCGACGGCGAACTCCATGGGCAGTTCCTGAAGCACCTCTTGGCAGAAGCCGTTGACGAGCAGGGTCACGGCTTCTTCCTCGCTCAAACCGCGCTGACGACAGTAAAACAACTGATCTTCGGAGAGCTTCGAGGTCGTCGCCTCATGCTCCGTCACCGCGCTCGCATTGCGGGTTTCGATGTAAGGCACGGTGTGGGCGCCGCATTGATCGCCGATCAACAGCGAGTCGCATTGGGTGAAGTTGCGCGCGTTCTTCGCCTTCGGGTGGATCGACACCAAGCCCCGATACGTATTCTGCGCGACACCTGCCGAAATTCCTTTGGAAATGATGCGCGAGCGGGTGTTTTTGCCCAGATGCACCATCTTCGTGCCTGTGTCGGCTTGCTGGTGGTTGTTGGCGATGGCGACAGAGTAGAACTCGCCCACGCTGTCATCGCCCCGCAAAATACAGGACGGATATTTCCAGGTGATGGCCGACCCAGTTTCAACCTGGGTCCAAGAGATTTTGGCGCGATCGCCGCGACAATCGCCGCGCTTGGTAACAAAGTTGTAGACGCCGCCTTTGCCGTCTTCATCGCCCGGATACCAGTTTTGAACCGTGGAGTATTTGATCTCCGCGTCCTTCATGGCGACGAGCTCCACCACCGCCGCGTGCAATTGGTGTTCGTCTCGCTGGGGGGCCGTGCAGCCTTCCAGATAGGAGACGTAGGAGCCCTCATCGGCGACGATCAGCGTGCGTTCAAACTGACCCGTATTCGCCTCATTGATCCGGAAATAGGTCGACAGCTCCATGGGGCAGCGCACGCCCTTCGGGATGTAAACGAACGATCCGTCCGAAAACACCGCGCTGTTCAGCGTCGCGAAGTAATTGTCCGTAATCGGCACCACCGATCCGAGATATTCGCGCACCAATTCTGGATGCTCTTGCAACGCTTCGGAAAAGGACATGAAGATCACGCCCGCTTTCTTAAGCTCCGCCTTGAAGGTGGTGGCGACCGAAACCGAGTCGAACACGGCGTCCACGGCCACGCGGCGCGTCTTCACGCCGGCCAGGATCTCCTGCTCGGCGAGCGGAATGCCGAGTTTGTCATAGGTCTCTTTGATCTTCGGATCGATGTCGTCGAGCGTGTCAGGCCGATCCGCGTCGCGTTTCGGCGCGGCGTAGTAATAGGCGTTCTGGTAATCGATCTGAGGATACCAGACCTTCGCCCACTCCGGTTCGACCATCGTCTTCCAACGGGCGAACGCTTCGAGGCGGAAATCGAGCATCCATTGCGGTTCATTTTTCTTCGCCGAAATGAAGCGGACGATGTCTTCGTTCAGGCCCTTGGGCGCTTTTTCGACCTCAATTTCGGTCGAAAAGCCGTATTTGTACTTGTCGACCTGCAGGGCTTTGACATCTTCAATGGTTTCCGCAACCGCCGCCATTTGGGCCTCCCTCGTTGTCCGTTCTCGTTTCTAAGCCGCGATACGCCGGGCCGTGCGCGCCCGCGCACGCGCCCAGGCCTCGGCGAACGCATCCGCATCGGACGCATCCGCACCGGGGCCGAAGCTGACCCGCACGGCCCGGCCGGCCAGATCCGCGCGTCCCATGGCCGCGATCACCCGGCTGGGGCGCATCGTCCCGCTGGAGCAGGCCGACCCCGCCGAAATCGCGAAGCCCGCCAAATCCATCGCCATCACGCCCAATTCCGCGGTCATGTCCGGGCTCGCAAAACACGTCACATTCGGCGCGCGATCCGCGCCGGCGCTGAAGATCACCGCGTTCGGATCGTCCGCCAAAAGGCGCGCTTCAAGTCGATCCCGAACCGCCTCGGTCCCGCGCCACGCGTCGAAATCGACTGCGGAGGCCGCGGCGCCGAACGCCGCGATCCCGCTCACATTTTCCGTGCCCGCGCGCGCGAAACGCTCCTGTCCGCCGCCGGAAACCACCGCCCGCCAATGCCGCTCCGGCTTTTTCACCGCGGCGCCAACGCCAGGAAGACCGCCCATCTTATGGGCGGACGCCACGGCGTAGTCCGCGCCGACCGTTGCGAAATGGAAGGGCGCGCGGCCGATGGCCTGGACCGCGTCCAGCACGATCACGCCGCCGGCCGCTCCCACCCGCGCGATCGCCTCCTCAATGGGCTGTCGCACCCCGGTCTCATTGTTCACCGACTGGAGAATGAGGACCGGCGTCCGCGCATTCGCCGCGGCGATCGCCGCGTCCAAGGCTTGGAGATCGAGACGACCTGCAGCGTCCACAGGCGCCTCGTGAAGAGGCGCGCCCGCCTCGGCAGCCGCGGCCTCCGCCGCAGCCCGCGCGGCGTCATGCTCTGCGGCGCCGACCAAAACGACCGCGCGACCCGCCTCCGAGACCGCGCTGCGCGCCGCCAGATGCAGAGCTTCCGTCCCGCCGCCCGTGAACGCGACGTCGTCCGTACGCGCACCGACCAAGTCGGCCACGGCATGACGCGCCCGCTCCAACACGTCGCGCGCCGCCCGGCCTTCCGAATGGATTGAAGACGGATTGCCAAAGCGCAGAAACGCGTCGCGCGCCGCATCAAAAGCCGACAGATGCGCCGGGGCGGTGGCGTTCCAATCGAGATAGGTCCGGGCCGTCATTCCGCCGCCGCCTCCAGGACGAACTCCACGGGCGGACGGCTCTTGCCGAGCACCCGACGCGCGGCGACGTCGTCAAGAGTGATGGAATCGAAAAACAGTTGAATGTGTCGGCCCAACTCGTCCCAAAGATCGTGGGTCAGACATCGCGCGCCGTTCGGCATGCAACCGCGGCCGCCGCCCGGCGCGCAACGCGTGGCGCGCACGGTCTCCTCCACGGCCGCAACGATGTCCCCGACCCGAATGTCTCGGGCCGGACGCGACAACGCGAAACCGCCGGCGCGCCCTCGGGTGGCCCTCACCAAGCCGCTCTTGCGCAGCTTCGCAAACAATTGCTCCAGATATGCGGATGAGATGTCCTGGCGTTCGGCGATCTCCGACAAGGCGACCGCCATGCCCTCGCCATGGACGGCCAAATCGGCCATCGCCATCACCGCATAACGTCCTTTGGTGGTCAGTTTCATCTCGACCGTGTATGTTTGGTCGTCGCGTGTTCGACGCGACGAAAACCTGACAAATTTACTCAGCGTTTCGGGATGGGACATATCCCTCCTTTCCTCGGCTGACAAGCGGTCACCGGAGGAAAACCCGAGCGTCTGACTTTAGAAGGAGCGCGCGGCCGCACCATGACCGCCACGTCCCACGACACCCGCAAACAGCTCAACGACGTCATTTTCGCCGGCCCCGCCGGCCGATTGGAGGGCCGTTATCACGTCGGAGAAGGGCAAACGCCGCCCGGCGCGCTGATCCTTCATCCGCATCCGATGTTCGGCGGAACCATGAACAATCCCGTCGTTTACGAGCTCTTTCACCTGTTCGCCCAACGCGGCTTTTCGGTGCTGCGTTTCAATTTTCGCGGGGTCGGCCGCAGCCAAGGCGATTTTGACAATGGACATGGCGAATTGTCCGACGCCGCGTCGGCGTTGGACTGGTTGCAAAGCGTGAATCCGAACGCGCCGCGTTTCTGGGTGGCCGGCATGTCCTTCGGCGCCTGGATCGGCATGCAACTCTTGATGCGCCGGCCGGAGATCGCCGGTTTCATCTCGGTGGCGCCGCCCGCCAATCTCTATGATTTCAGTTTCTTGGCGCCGTGCCCCTCATCCGGCCTGGTGATCCACGGGACCGCGGACAAGGTCGCCCCGGCGCAAGACACCGCGCGCATGGTGGAACGAACGCGCGTCCAAAAGGGCGTCGTGATTGAGCGCCAGGAAGTCGATGGCGCCAACCATTTCTTCACCGAGCACCTGGAAGAACTGGTGGCCCGCAGCGGCGAGTATGTTGATCGCGGTCTGCGCGGCGAACTGCCCGAGCCGGAACGCAGCCAGGATCGCTGACCGGATCACAGAGTCAGGATCTCGCCGCACAGCGCCGGCGTGGGCACGCCGGTGGTGTCCGGATAACTCGCCGGCATCGCTGCGAGCCTTCGCGCCGCCAAAAACGCGAAAGCCTCCGCCTCCACCGCATCCCCACGCCAGCCCAACTGATCCGCATCCACGACCGGCGCCTCCAATCGTGCGGACAACTCCGCCATCACGCGGGGATGCTTGCGGCCGCCGCCGCAAACCGCCACCAGACGCGGCGGTTCCGGCATAAATCGGAGGCTTCCAGCCACCGCCGCCGCGGTGAAGGCCGCCAAGGTCGCCGCGCCGTCCCGATCGCTCAGGTCGCGAAGCGTGTCCAACGAGAAGGCGTTTCGGTCCAAGGATTTCGGCGGCGGCGCGTCGAAATAGGGATGAGCCAACAACCGATCAAGAACCGCCGCCGCCACATCTCCCGCACCCGCCAGGCGCCCGTCCTCGTCATAGGGCAAACCGGCGCGGGTCTGGACCCAATCGTCGATCAAGCCGATACCGGGACCGCAATCAAAGGCCATCAAGGTCCCGTCCCTTCCGACCCAGGTCAAATTCGCCACGCCGCCGAGATTGAGCGCGGCGACCGGCCCATCCGTCTCAGACCATGCGAACAGGGCGGCGTGATAGGCCGGGGCCAGGGGCGCGCCGTGGCCGCCGGCGATCATGTCGGCGCGTCGAAAATCATGCACCACCGGCGCGCCGAACGCCGTGCCGAGGGCGACCGGATCGCCGATCTGCAACGTGTCGCCGGCTCGACCGTTTTCCGGCGGTCGATGCCACAGCGTTTGACCATGAAAGCCGACCACGTCGAGATCGGACGGTCGAAGACTCGCGTCGCGCAGCAAGCGAAGTCCCGCATCCACATGGGCGCGCGTGAGGGCGGTCTCCGCCGTGCGAACCGCTTGCGGCCAGGAGGCGCGATCTCGGGCGGGGGCCAAGGCGGTGGCGACGCGTATGGCCGCTCTGACGTCGGGCGAAATGGGCGCCGTCAGCCACGGTCCGAAGGATTCAATCGCGGCGCCGTCCGTATCCAGCAGGGCGGCGTCGACTCCATCCAAGGACGTGCCGCTCATGAAACCAAGCGCCTTCATGCTTAACCCTCCCCGCAGCCCATGCTAAGGCGCGCGACCCGAAGGAGACATCGCCCATGACTCGTCGCTCCGAACTTGTGACCACTCTGGAGAACCGCGGCTTCATCCGCCAAGCGACGGACCTCGACGGGCTCGACGCAGCGGCGGCGACCGAGACGATTACGGCCTATGTGGGATACGACCTGACGGCGTCTTCGCTCCATGCAGGCAGCCTGCTTTCTATTATGGCGATGCGGCGGCTGCAGCGCTGCGGTCATCGCCCGATCATTCTTCTCGGCGGCGTCACGACCAAAGTGGGCGACCCGTCGGACAAGGATAAGCAGCGCCCGCTCCTCGACGAAGCCACGATCGCCGCAAACAAAGCTGGGATCGCGCGCGCCTTCGAACGGTATCTCGTCTTCGGCGATGGACCGACGGACGCTCGGTTCGTCGACAACTCCGAATGGCTCGAACCGCTCTCCTACGTCCAATTCCTCAGGGATTACGGGGTTCACTTCACGATCAATCGCATGCTCACATTCGACAGCGTGAAGCGACGCCTTGATCGGGAGCAACCCCTTACATTCCTCGAATTCAATTACATGCTGATGCAGGCCTGCGACTTTCACGAATTGCATCGCCGTTACGCCTGCCGCCTTCAGGTTGGCGGCTCCTATCAATGGGTAAACATCTTCAATGGCGTGGAGCTTTGCCGCCGGTTGGACGAGGCGGAGGTGTTCGGGCTCACCACGCCTCTGATCACGACCGCGGACGGCGCCAAAATGGGCAAGACGGCCGGCGGCGCCGTCTGGCTCGATGGGGAGCGCACGCCGCCCTATGATTTCTGGCAGTTCTGGCGCAACACGGCCGACGCGGACGTGGCGCGCTTTCTGCGTTTCTTCACCGACCTGCCGCTCGACGAAATCGCCCGTCTTGAACGCCTGCAGGGCGCGGAGATCAACGACGCCAAGATCGCGCTGGCGGATGCGGCGACCGCCTTGCTCCACGGCGCGGAGGCGGCGGCTCAGGCGAAGGCGACCGCGGAGGCCACCTTCGCAGGCGGCGGTCTGGGCGCGGACCTGCCGACGGTCGCGCTGGATGAGGCGCGCCTCGCCGAGGGCGTGTCCGTTGCGGCGCTGGCGGTCGAGACCGGACTTTGCGCGTCGGGCGGCGAAGCGAAGCGGCATATCAAGGCGGGCGCATTGAAGCTGGGCGACAGGGTCGTCCAAGACCCCGCCTTCCGGATCGACGCGGCGAGCTTCGGCGATCAGTCGGAGCTGCGTTTGTCGGTCGGAAAAAAGAAGCATGCGCGGATCGCGAGAGCCGTTTAGAGCGTGTCGTCCGCCGCCTTCCGGGCCGCGCGCGAGGCGTCGGCATAGGGCAATTCGAACAGCCGGCGCAAAAATCCGGGCGCGACCAGGGACAACGGGCTGACTTGCGCTTGCGGCTCGTCCGCCGGGCCCTGCACGGCGAACACCACGCCCAAGATCCCTTCCCCGTCGCGCGAGGTCAGCAGATCGCCCAAGACGGGGATCACGCCCAACGCTTTGTTCAGGCCGTAGACCGGGGCCACGACACCGACCAAATCGATGCGGCCGCGACCCAAATCCACCGCGCCGCGCAATGTGGCTCCCACGGAGGGTCCTTCGGCCTTGGTCCGCGGCAACCGGATTCGACCGTCCGCATAGGCGAAAGGCGCATCCAGACGTTGGATCTCGATACCGCCCTCGCCCCGCAACAAATCGAGCAAGCTGTCCAGCGAACCGGCGGATAGGATCCGCGCCAAGGCCGGAGCTCCCATCAAACGAAAATCCTGCACCCGCACCAAACCCTCCATCGCGGAGAAATCCGGCGCGACGTCGCGCACATCCACGTCGATGGACCCGCCTTCGACGCTCTGAAGCCCGAACATTCCGCGAAGAAACGCGCCCGCATCATCGGCGCGCAGGAGGAACCGGCGATCCTCGCCATCCGTCGAGAGCCGCCCAACGATGGCGTCGCCGGCGCGCGGATGCGCGCCGAGAAATGAGAGGCGCGTCAGATCACGGCCGTCATGCTCCACGTCCAAGGTCACGTTTTCGAGGCGCTCCCCGCGGCGCAGCGCCATTTCCCTGAGGCGAAGCGTCAATTGCAAACTCGCGCCTGGGGCGATGTCCGCCTCCGCCTCGTCCGGAGAAGGCGCACGCGACGCGATCGGCGCGCCATCCCCGACCATATCGGTCGCCGCGCGCAGCCAAGGACCGGCGTTCAGCGACTCCCCTTCAATCAACAACCGCAGGCCGTCGTCATCGCGCCGCCAAGCGCGCGCTTGGAGATCCAGCCCGGCCCCGGCACGGACGACCGGAAAGTCGGCGCGCAGCAGACGACCGTCCGCGCCGATCACCACATCGCCTTCAAGTTGGGCCGACTCCGAGCGAATGGCCAAACGGTCGAAACGCAGGCCGCCATCGTCTTCAAAGGATATCCGCGTGCGCGCCTCCGCGGGCTCGCCGAGCGGCTTGGTCCAACCAATCGCCGGGAAACGCAGACCGGATTCGCGCAAATCCGCCGTCACCGACGCGTCTTCGACCCGCACGCCGTCGCCATAGGCGTCGATGCGGACGTCGGCCACGCCTTGGAACGCCGCGCGGCTGGCCACTCCCAAGCGATCCAACTCCCAAGGCGTGATCATGGCGTGGACCGTGAAGTGGGACGGCGAGCGTCCATCGAACACGGCCGCCCAAGACAACTCGGTCGGCAACCCCAAAAGTTCGGCGCGGCCCACCACGTCGACGCCGTCATTGTCGACCACCAAAACCATGTCGCCATTGGTGAGGCCCGCATCACCGACCACGCCGGGCACGGAAAACTCGGTCAGCTTCGCGTCCGCGGTGATGCGCATCGCGTCCAGCGGAATTCCGCGCAACATCGGGCGGTCGAATGCGAACCGAACATCCGCCATTCCGCCAAGGTTCGAGGCGTCGATGTTGAAGCGTTGGGCCAGGCGCAACTCGTCGGAATCCAAGATCGTCATGACGTTCGCCGCGCTGTCGAGCCCCGCGCCCGTGATGGTGATCCGCGAGGTCGCGTCGTCCACACGCGGCGCGCGCACATGCAAGTCCCGCAGCTCCGAGGTCGTCATGCGCGCGCCGGGCACCCAAACCTCCAGCGAAGTTCCGCGGACGACGCCTTCGCCGCGCACGTCGTCCAAGGCGGGCAGCGCCCGCATGAAGCGCACCTTCGCCTGGTCGAAGGCGAAGGTGAGATCCATCGCGCCGCTATCCACCAAGCCGCGCGCCAAATCGCCTGGGGCCGCATCGATCGCCAATGCGGCTCCGGTCATCCGCCCGGTGATGACATTCTCGACCAACCAATCGCGCGCTCGGTCGGCCACGCCGGCAGGCCATAGACCGGTCAAACCGGCGGCGCTCAACCCGCCTTCCATCGACGCGGTGAGGCGGAGGGCGGGTGTCGCGCCTTCGACCAGATCCACTCGTGCGACCGCGTCAAACGCCGCATCCTCGACGCGAATGCGCGCGTCAGAGACGGCGACGGCGCCGGAGGCCGGACGCCACGCCGCCTCGACAGCGAAGGACTCGATCGTCGGCGCGCCGGCCAAAAATGCGTCAACCGGGATCTGATCGCCGGCGACGGAACCCATGATCAGCCCCTCCGCTTGGCGCAGCTCCGCGGCCAGGGTGAGAGGCGCGCCGCCATCCAGCGGCGTCGCCGTGAAGCGATCAAGCGAAATCGACGGGCCGGCTAAGGACAGGCGCCCACGCCCCTTCACGTCCGAGAAAAGCAGCTTTTGGGGCGATCCGACCTGTCGGCCGCTGAGCTCGAAAACGCCGGTCGCGGGCTCCGTTCCCGCGCCTTCGAAGACGATCGAGGCGTCAAAGGCGCCGTCGATCGCGGGCGCGCCCTCCGAACCCAACGCCACCAACAGGCTGCGCAGCGACACGTCGTTTGCCGCGGCGTAGGCGTTCAACACGCGCCCGTCCGGCTCAAAGCGGAGTTCAAAGGCGAGCGCGCCGCGGGCGCTCTCCAAGGCGCGTCCGTCCAGCGACATCAGCACGGCGTCGCCGGCGGTTTGGACGACCGCATCCACATCCCGCGCCAACGCACGGACTTCCCCGTCGGCCCCGCGCATTTCAAGGCGCCCGTCGCGAACGTGGATTTGTTCAAGGCCGCCCGCCCGGGCGCGCGCGGAAAGTGCGGCGAGCGCGTCGCCGATATCGATTTCGGAAGGCCCCACGCCCGGCGCCACGGTCAATCCGCCAAACGCGTCCGCGGTGAGGACGAAGCGGACGCCGCCCAATGCGACGCCGCGCACGACGGTCTGTCCCTTGCCGAAGGATGTCCAATCGAAGGCGACGTCGATCCAAGGCGCCTCGAAGGCCGCCGCCCCGTCGTCATCGCGAATGCGGGCGTCCTCAATGCGCAAGGCGAAGCGGCGCAATCCCGGATTCCAGCGTATGGTGGCCCCGCCGACCTCGACCGGCGTGTCGAGCGCGCGCGTGAGCTCCGCCTCCAGATAAGGGCTCGCCGCGTCCAATCGGACGACCCCCGCCGACGCAGCCAGGATGACGAGAATGACGAATCCCATCAGCGCCGACGCGACCGCGGCGGCGGCGTCGCAGATGCGATACGCGCCGCGAGCCCAATGTCGTTGCCTTGATGTCATGTCGTTGCGGAGCGCCTTGCCCTTTTCGCTCGTCGCCTTACTCCTTCGTTCTCGCGTGTAGCTTCAAGAAGATCAAGGAGACGGACATGACCGAATTGAACGAAGGCGACCGCGCACCGGAATTTGATATGCCGACCGACGGCGACGGTCGGGCGCGTCTTTCCGATTTTCAAGGTCAGAAAGTCATCCTTTACTTCTACCCCAAGGACGACACGCCGGGCTGCACGAAAGAGGCTGTCGGGTTCACCGAGAAGGCGGCGGAGTTCAAAGACGCCGGGGCGGTGGTCATCGGCGTCTCAAAAGATACTGTGGCGAAACACGACAAATTTAAGGCGAAATATGAACTGAGCGTGATTTTGGCGTCGGATGCGGAGAGCGACGTCGCCGAACGTTACGGTTCTTGGGTGCTCAAGAAGATGTATGGTCGCGAGTATATGGGGTTGGACCGATCAACTTTTCTGATCGACGGCGAGGGCGTGTTGCGCAAAATTTGGCGGAAGGTGAAGGTGCCCGGGCATGTGGAGGCGGTCCTCGACGCGACGCGCGCAATCTAGTCGATCGCGCTGGCGACCGTCTTTGACCTGACAATTCCGTCTTGGCTTGTTAGACAGATGGTTCGAAGGGCGGAATTCGGCTGCTGGGGGGCGGCCGAGAGGGCGGAGGAGATCGTCGCAACATGACAGGAGCCGGACGGCCGCCGATTTTTCGCGAGCGCCAGATCTATTATCGCGTCGACGGGGAAGTGCACTTCGTCGCCTTGTCGCCGAAGGTGCAGGCGGCGAGCGTATTTGTGCTCGCGCTGGCGTTCCTCTGGGTGGCCTATGCGACGGTCAATCTAGCCTTCAATCGCGAGATCATCGCCGCAAAGAACCGGCGGATCGCGGAAATCCGCGCAAATTACGAGGCGCGCCTGGCGGATACGGATCGGGCCGCGGAGACTGTCCTCGCGCTCCTTCGGAAAACCGAGGACGAGTTCGCGGCGACGATCGACTCCTTACAAGGCCGGCAATCGGTGTTGGACGCCGCCTATGCCCGTCGCGAAACCTTGGGCGACGTGCTCGAGAATGTAGCGGCGGCGGCGACCTCCGGAGCGGCGGCGGGCGACGACGAACCCAGTTGGACGGTTCCCATTAGCCCGACCCCCGCCGATCCGACCGCCAGAGGCGACGCGCCGCCGCCTCCCGACGCCGCGTTTGATGGACGATCGGCGGGCGCGTTCGCGCCGGACACCCAAATCCTGTTGGAAAAGGCCGCGGCGCAACGCACACGACAAGACGACGCGATGGACCGCTTGGAGCGGGACGTGGCGCGGCAAGCGCGCATCCTCGAACACGCGGTCGCCGGCTTGAACGTGCCTTTGGCGCGTGTCTATGCGCGCAATGTGGGCGGCCCCTATCTGCCGACGGCCGACGCGGACGGCGATCCGAAGGAGACGGGCCTTTCCATCGACCACCACGATTTGGACTCACGGCTTGATCGGGTCGACGCCCGTTTCGCCGAGGCGATGGCCCTGGGCGCATTTCTGGAGACGACGCCGCTCTCCGCGCCCTTGGCGCCTCCCCTTCGTCTGACAAGCCCCTATGGGCCTCGGCGCGATCCATTCACTGGCGAACGCGCTTTCCATTCGGGCTTAGACTATGGCGGTCGTCTCGGCGCGCCGATTTTCGCGACGGCGCCAGGCATCGTCACCCGCGCGGAGGTCTGGGGCCCCTATGGCAAAGTCGTTGAAATCGACCATGGCGACGGCTTCTCCACCCGCTACGCCCACCTTCATAAGCTGTTGGTTAAAGAGGGAGACCCGGTCGCTTTTCAGCAAAGAGTCGGCCTGTTAGGATCCACGGGCCGGAGCACGGGACCGCATCTTCATTACGAAGTGCTGTTCGACGGGCTGCGGCGCGATCCGATCCTCCATTTCAAGGCCGCACGCAATGTTTTCCAAGAGTAAGAACGGCGCAGACTCCGTAAGCGACGCAAGCGCCGCCGCCTCCCCCGTCAAACGATCATCCGCAAAGCAAGGCGTGCCCTCGATCATCAGCAATGACATGAAGATCGTCGGCACGATCGAATCCACCTCCGACGTTCAGTTCGACGGGGCGCTGGAAGGCGACATCTCGGCGGCCACGACGACCGTCGGCGAAAACGCGATCGTCACCGGATGGATCCGTTCGGACGAAGCGGTGGTCCGAGGCTCCGTCAAAGGCGGCATCCGTGCGCGGAAGGTTCAATTGGCAAGCACGGCGAGGGTTGAGGGCGACATTCATCACGCGACCTTGGCGGTCGAGGCCGGCGCGTTCTTCGAAGGCCAGTGCCATCGCGAGGACGATCCGTTGAAGCCGGAGAAAAGCCGTCCGACCGCCACGACCGGAACTCCGGACAAGCTCCGCCTGAGCCCCGCGGCCGAGCCGGCGAAATCCTGAACGGGCGAGACATCGCCTGGCTTTAGTCCGCGCGTTGGGCGCCCGCCTCCACCCGCTGGGCTAAAGCGGCGGTCATGAAGCCGTCCAAGTCCCCGTCCAGAACCGCTTGCGTGTTGCCGTTCTCCACGCTGGTGCGCAGGTCCTTCACCAATTGATAGGGTTGCAGCACGTAAGATCGGATTTGATGGCCCCAGCCGATCTCGGTTTTCTGCGCCGCCTGGGCCTGCGCCTCTTCCTCGCGCTTCTGAAGCTCAGCCTCATAGAGGCGCGCGCGCAACATCGCCCAGGCCTGAGAACGATTTTTGTGCTGCGATCGGTCGTTTTGGCAGGCGACCACGATGCCCGTCGGGATGTGGGTCAGGCGCACGGCGGAATCGGTCTTGTTGACGTGTTGGCCGCCCGCACCGCTGGCGCGATAGGTGTCGACGCGCACGTCTTTGTCCAAGATTTCGATTTCGATCGTTTCGTCGATCACCGGATAGACCCAAACGCTCGCAAAGCTTGTGTGTCGGCGAGACGCAGAGTCGAAGGGCGAAATCCGGACCAAGCGATGCACGCCCGCTTCCGTCTTCAACCAGCCATAGGCGTTGTGGCCTTTGATTTCGTAACTGGCGGATTTGATGCCCGCCTCTTCGCCGTCTTGTTCATCAACGACGCTGACCTTGAAACCGCGGCGCTCCGCCCACCGACAATACATGCGCGCAAGCATGGAGGCCCAATCCTGGCTCTCCGTGCCGCCAGCCCCGGCGTGGACCTCAATATAGCAATTGTTCGAGTCCGCTTCGCCTGACAACAGGGTCTCGGTCTCGCGGCGCGCCACCTCCTCGCGCAACGCCGTCAGCGAGGCCACGGCCTCATCGACCAGCCCTTCCTCGCCTTCAAGCTCCGCCATCTCGGCGAGTTCGAGGCCATCGTCCAAACGTTGGCGGGTGGCGTTGGCGGAGTCGATCTGGTCCTGTAGGCGGGTGCGTTCCTGCATCAATTTTTGCGCCTCCGCCGGATCATCCCAGAGCGCGGGATCCTCCGCCAAGGCGTTCAACTCCTTCAGTCGTGCAAGGGTCGCGTCCCAGTCAAAGACGCCTCCTCAGCAATCCCAGGGATTGCTCGATGTCGTCGCGCAAGGCGGCGATCTCCGCTCGCATGCCGTGATCTCCCTCGATTCGAGCGGCGGACCCTAATCGCGACGCGAAGCGCTAGTAAAGCCCGCCAAGCCCCTCCTTCTCCGAGCGGTTGCGGTCTGCGGCGGTGGGCTCTTCACCGATCTTAAAGGCCTCCAAGATCACGCGCGTATCCGAGGGCCGCGCCAACAGACCCGTCTCCGCGTTCACACGAACAAGGCGAATGCCCGGGGGAATGCGAAACGGCCGCGCCGGCTCGTTCCGAAGCGCTTCGGCCATCACGTCGCGGAAAATCGGCGAGGCCACGCGTCCGCCGGACTCGCGCGAGCCAAGCGTTTGGTTGGCGTCATGACCGACAAACACCGCCACCACGAGTTGCGGCGAGTAGCCGACGAACCATGCGTCGCGGAAATCATTCGTGGTCCCCGTCTTTCCGGCGAGGGGCTTGCCGACAGCCGCGACGGCTTTTCCCGTGCCGCGGCGCACCACCCCCTCCAACATCGAGGTGATCTGGTAAGCCGTGCGCGGATCGAGCGCTTGGGGCCGATCATAAATCGGATCAGGGGCGTTCGCGCCGGGAGCGTAGGCGCCGCCGCACGCCACGCAACGCGAGGTCTGGCCCTTATAGACCGTTTTGCCGCGGCGGTCTTGGACCCGATCGATCAGCACCGGCTCCACCCGCTTGCCGCCATTGACGAAAGCCGCATAGGCGCCCGCCAGACGCAGCGGCGTGGTCTCTCCCGCGCCGAGCGCCATGGAAAGCTGCGCCGGAACATCGTCGACCACGCCGAGCGCGCGGGCGTAGCGCCGAATCGGGTCCATGCCGAGTTCCTGGGCCAAACGCACGGTCATGACGTTTCGGGACTTTTCAATGCCCGTGCGCAAGGTCGACGGGCCGTAGAACCGATCCGTGTAGTTGGACGGCTTGTAGAAGCCGAGACTGGTGTCGCCGCGTGCCGCGGCGAAGGGCGCATCGAGTATGATGGAGGACGGCGTGTAACCATTGTCGAGCGCCGCCGCATAGACGAACGGTTTGAAAGCCGAGCCCGGCTGACGTCGAGCTTGGACCGCGCGATTGAATTGGCTGCGCCCGAAGTCATAGCCCCCAACCAAGGCCAACACGCGTCCCGTGCGCGGATCGAGCGCGACCACCGCCCCTTCGACGCGCGGCGGTTGCCGCAAGGCGTAGACGGACGTTTCGTCAACCGAGTCGCCTGTGCTCCGCGCGCCCACTTGAATGACGTCGCCGGCGACGAACACGTCCCCCAGCGGTGTCGGAACGTCATCGGATTCATCGCCCACCGCCCAAGCCGCGCTTTCTCGCGTCAATGCGCCAAGAGCGCCGTCTTCAAGGGTCACGCGGGCGAGATCGTCGGTCACCTCCGTCACCACCGCGACTTGCATGTCGGGCGCGCGCGCGCGGGCGGCCAGATCGGACAGCGCCGACGTCCAAGATGCTTGGGACAGATCCAGTTGGGCGATCGGACCCCGCCAGCCGCGTCGCTGGGCGTAAGTCTCAAGCCCGTCCCGGAGCGCGCCCTGGGCGACCGCTTGCAGCTCGGTGTCCACGGTCGTCCGCACGGACAATCCGCCATTGTAAAGAGCGTCCTCGCCGAAGCGATCGGCCACCCGTCGACGAATTTCTTCGGCGAACCAATCCGCCTCCGCCGCGGCCACGCCTCCGGACCGCATCGCCGCCTCCAGGGGCGCGGCCTGCGCCGCCTCCGCTTGGGCGCGGGTGACGAACCCGTTCTCCAGCATCTGGTCCAAGACCCAGTTCCGACGCACGACCGCGCGGTCCCGGTCCCGCACCGGATGATAATTGTTCGGCCCCTTGGGCAAGGCGGCCAGATAGGCGGCTTCTTCCAGCGTCAATTCGTCGAGCGCCTTGTCGAAATAGGTCAAGGCGGCGGCGGACACGCCGTAGCTGCGCGCACCAAAGTAAATTTCGTTCAAATATAACTCGAGAATCTGATCTTTATTAAACGCTTTCTCCATACGAAGTGCGATCAACATCTCTCGAACTTTTCTTGGGATCGTCTGTTCATTTGTGAGCAAAAAGTTTTTCGCGACCTGTTGCGTGATCGTGGACCCGCTTTCCAGGCGGTTGACCCCCATCAGCTTGTTGCGGGCCACACGCCATGCGCCGCGGAGGATGCCTTGGGGATCGACGCCCCGATGGGTGTAAAAGTTCTTGTCCTCGGCGGACAGAAAGGCGTGCACCACCCTTTGCGGCACCGCCTCCATCGGCACGAACAGGCGACGTTCGCGCGCATATTCCGCAATCAGCTTGCCGTCGCCCGCATGGACCCGCGAAGTGATCGGCGGCTCATAACGGGCCAAAACCTCCAAACTCGGCAAATCGCGTGAAAGCCGAAACACATAAGCCCCGGCCGCCACGGCGACCGCGAGGCCAGCCAGAACGACCAGCGCCCCAAGGATCAAAACGATGCGTATCCACATGCGGGCCACCATACGACGACAAGGACGTCCTGCCGAGACGCCATGGCGGAATCATGACGGTCAGCGGGCGGCTTGAAGACCGGGTTGGCCGGCGAAGTAACGGTCCACGCCCACCGCGATCGCCTCCGCCATCTTTGCGCGCCAAGACGACGATCTCAGACGCTTTTCATCCTCAGGATTGGAGATGAACGCGGCTTCGACAAGCACCGCGGCCACGTCCGGGGCGAGCAAAACCGCAAAATTCTCCTGCCGATGAGGCCGGCGCAGCAAGGTGTGCTGCGTCTCGATCGACGTGAGCAATTCCCGAGCCAGGAGCGCCGATTGATTGTTGGTGTCCCGCAGAACCAAATCCGCCAAAATGGAATCCACCTCCTCGGGATATTCGTTCAGATCCACGCCGCGGATCGCTTCGCTGGGATCGGCGCTCAAGACTTGGCGCTTCGCGCGGCCATAGCCCACATGCGAGAGGGTGTAGACCGCCGATCCGAACGTGGATCGGTCGCCGAGCGCATTGGCGTGCACGGAGATGAAGACGTCCGCATCTTTACGGCGCGCGAACTTCACCCGGTCGCCCAATTGGATCAGAACGTCGTCGTCGCGCGTCATGTGCACGTCGTATCGGCCGCGTTTTTCCAGCGCGTCCCGCAAAGCGCGCGAGACGGCGAGCACCACGTCCTTCTCGCGTCCGCCGGCCGGGCCGATGGCGCCGGGATCGCGGCCGCCATGCCCCGGATCGATCACCACGACGCGCCGCGCATTGTTCGTCGACGACGCCGCTGCGGCGTCCGCCGGCGCGGCGGACGCCGCAACCGTGCGGCCCGCCGCGGCCTCAAAGGCCGCCTCATCCGCCGCCTTCAAATCGACGACCAAGCGAAAATTCGGACTGTCCGCGCTCGGCTTGAGCAAAAAATGCTTCTCCACGAGCGCGTTGGACGCCAGGTCCAAGGTGACGCGGCTGATCTGCGGCGTGTTGTGGCCAAAACGGTAACGCTGAACCAAGCCCGCGCCGATCCCGACGCCGCTGTTGCGTTCGGGCGCCCATTCCGCGACGCCGTCCAACGCGAAATCGATCCGCGGCAAATCCACGGCGACACGCGGCTTCCCGGTTCCGACCACGAAAACAGCGTAGTCCACCGCCGAATCGAGATCGAACACCACGCGCGTCGACGCGCCGCCGCCCCCGAAACGCACGTTCTGCAGGGACGGTTCCGACGCCGCGCCGCTGGCGAGACAAAGCCATAGACCTGCAACGAACCAGCGCATCGCCTCTCCTAACGCGCGAATCGTGCCTGGAAACTAAGGCGAAATGCGGCGCACGACCAAGGCGTCCTTGCGCGAACGGGCGCATGCACTTAAGAGCAGGAGCAGCGATCGTCGGCTGGCGTGCGATCTTTCCGCGCCCGGCCCCACGCGCTTTACGATTGTTTGCGAGCTGATGCTTCAACGTTTTTCCGTTTTCGATTCGCCTGGGGAATGCGCCTTGACCGCGCGCCGCCTCGCGACCCGACCCATCGGCCGCTGCAGCCTGTTCATGACCGCCCAACGCGGCGCGCGCGGAAGCCGCGCGCCCGGTTGCGCGTACGGAGTTGACTTCAATGACCAAAAAAATGCTGATCGACGCGTCGCACGCCGAAGAGACGCGCGTCGTCATTCTCGACCAGGACCGCGTTGAGGACTTTGATTTCGAAGCGGCGTCGCGGCGCCCGATCCGCGGCAATATTTATCTGGCGAAGGTGACTCGCGTCGAACCCTCGCTTCAAGCGGCCTTTGTCGACTATGGCGGCAATCGCCACGGCTTTCTTCCGCTCGGCGAGATCCACCCGGACTACTACCAAATCCCGGTTTCGGACCGCCAAGATCTCCTTGAAGAGCAAGCCAAACAAGAACGCGCAGCCGCGGGCGACGACGTGGAGGACGGCGGCGACGACGAGGACGCGGTCGAACAACGTATCCGCGTCGCACGCGAGAAGCTGCTTGGCCGTTACCGCATTCAAGAGGTCATCCGGCGCCGCCAAATCCTGCTCGTCCAAGTGGCGAAGGAGGAACGGGGCACAAAGGGCGCGGCGCTGACCACCTATCTATCGCTGGCGGGCCGTTACTGCGTTCTGATGCCGAACACCGCGCGCGGCGGCGGGATCAGCCGGAAAATCGCGAATGCGACGGATCGCAAACGGCTCAAACAGACGGTTTCCGATCTGGAGGTGCCGAAAGGCATGGGCGTGATCATCCGAACCGCCGGCCAGAAGCGCACCAAGACCGAAATCAAGCGCGATTACGACCATTTGCTCCGGCTTTGGGAGAACATCCGCACATTGACCCTGCAATCCATGGCGCCGAGCCTCATCTATGAGGAAGGCAGTCTGGTGAAGCGCGCCATTCGCGACCTTTACGACAAGTCGATCGAGTCCGTGATGGTCGAGGGCGACAACGCCTATCGCGAAGCCAAAGACTTCATGAAAATGTTGATGCCGAGCCACGCGAAGAACGTGCAGCGCTATAAGGACGACATTCCGCTTTTCCAACGCCATCGGGTGGAGTCGCAGCTCGACACCATGTTGACGCCGCGGGTCGAGCTTCGTTCCGGCGGCTATCTCATCATCAACCCGACCGAAGCGTTGGTGTCGATCGACGTGAACTCCGGGCGCGCCACCCAAGGCCGCAATGTCGAGCAAACGGCGCTGAAGACCAATTTGGAGGCCGCCGACGAAGTGGCGCGCCAATGCCGGCTGCGCGACCTGGCGGGACTGGTCGTCATCGACTTCATCGATATGGAAGACGGGCGCAACAACCGCGCCGTCGAGAAGCGATTGAAGGACGCGCTCAAGCTTGACCGCGCCCGCACCCAGGTGGGCCGCATCTCCGGATTCGGCTTGATGGAGCTGTCGCGCCAGCGTCGCCGTTCGAACGTCATGGAGGGCACCACCCTCGTCTGCCCGCATTGCGCGGGCACGGGCTATATTCGGGCGCCAGGCTCCGCGGCCCTGGCGGTGATCCGCGGCATTGAAGACGAAGCGGCCAAGAAGCGCGGCGCGAAGATCGTCGCCCGCGCGCCGACCGAAGCGGCGCTCTACGCGCTCAACAAGAAGCGCGGACAATTGGGAGAGATCGAAGCGCGCTACGGCGTGGTGGTGAGCATCGAGGCCGATCCCGAACTTGCGAGCCATGAGTTCGCGATCGAAGCCCAGGCGCTGGAAGAAGGCGCGCCGCGTCCCGCCGCCGCGGCGATCACCCAATCCGCGGCGTTTCAAGACGAACCGCTCGCCGTGGAGGCGGAGCCCGCGGCGCCGCCCGAACCGGAGGCTGAAGAGAAGCCGACCCGTTCGCGCCGGCGCCGTCGCCGTGCGTCAGAAGCTGAGCCGGAGGCCGCAGAAGATGTGCGCGCGACGGACGAGGTGGACGGCGAGGCCGATGGGTCTGACGAAGCCGGCAGAGCCAAACGCCGCCGGCGCGGCCGACGGGGCGGCCGTGGGCGTCGCCGGGGAACGACCGGAGAGGACATGGCGGCGCAATCCGGCGAGAACGGGTCCGGCGATGACGCGACGCCCTCCATCGAGTCGGACGATGGTCAAGGCCATGAAGACTCGGCGCCCGCCGCCGAGGTGACGTCCTCGTTCGACGCGACCGAGGCCGGTGCGCCGGTCGCCGACGCGGAGACGGCCCCCGAAGACCGCGAAGCGGACGAACCGCCGAAGCCGGCCCGGCGCCGCCGGACGCGCCGCACCGCAAAAGAGAAAGAAGGGGACACGGCCGCCGAAGCCGCGGCAGCGAATGTCGAAGCGGGGACCTCTGAGCAACCGGACGAAGCGGCGGACGCCCCGAAACCGACGCGCCGCCGCCGCACGCGGCGAACGGCCAAAAGCGACGAGGCGCCAGTCGAGGCGCAGGCCGCGCCGCCGGTCGACGCGGACGCGCCCCCACCCGCGGAGATCCCTGCAGCGGCGCCCGCCGAGCCCGATCCGACCCCAACTAGCGCGGCGGCGCCTGAGCCCGAGACCGCCAAGCCGGCGAATGACGAGTCCGCGCCTGCTCCGCAATCCATGAGCGACGGAAACGGCGCAGATGCGGAAGCGGCGACGGAATCCGAGGCCCTGACCGTTGAAGACGAGAGCGACGCGCCGAAGCGGCCCGCGCGAAAAGGATGGTGGCAACGGGCGTTTCGGGGCCTCTAGGCGAAGGCCCTTGTGCGTAGGTCGTCGCCTTGGGCAACATGACGAGGGCGAAAAGAGAGCTCTTATGTTGAAGCGCGCCGCCGTCGCATTCGCCGCCGCCGCCGTCGCGGTCCACGCGCCCGCCTCGGACGCGCAGGGTCTGATTCGCGACACGGAGATCGAAACGCTCGTTTGGGATTACAGCACGCCGCTTTTTCAAGCGGCGGGCATTCCCCCATCAAGCGTCGACATTCTTTTGATCAATGACCCGTCGCTCAACGCCTTTGCGAGCGTCGGGCCGTTGATGGGCGTGAACACCGGATTGATCCTCCAGGCCGAGACGCCCAATGAAGTGATCGGCGTGATCGCGCACGAAACCGGCCACATCGCCGGCGGCCACATTTTGCGCGGCCGGGAAGCCGCCGGCAAAGCGTCCACGCCCATGATTCTCGGCTTGCTCCTCGGCGTGGCGGCCATCGCCGCGGGCGCGCCCGAGGCGGGGATCGGCGCCCTGGGCCTCAGTCAGCAATTCGCGCAGAACCAGTATCTGAGCTTCAGCCGGGTCATTGAGGCGTCCGCGGACCAAGCCGCGCTCGACTACCTTGAGGCCACCGAACAAAGCGCGCATGGCATGATCGCGTTCTTTGAGCGCTTCCGCTACCAGGAGGCGTTGTCCCGGGCGCGGCGATTTGAATATTTCCTAACGCACCCGCTCTCCTCCGACCGGATCGCCATGGCGACGCGGCGCGCGGAGGCCTCCGCCTATTGGCGCCGTCCGGACTCCGAGGAGAGCGTGCACCGCTTGAGAATGGTTCAAGCGAAAATCCGCGGCTTCCTTCAGCCGCCGGAATATACGTTCCGATACTACCCGCCCTCGGACCAGAGCCTTGCGGCGCGTTACGCGCGCGCCATCGCAACCTATCGCGTGCCTTACACCGAGAAGGCCGTCGGCTTGATCGAAGAGCTGATCGCAGCGCAGCCGGACAACCCCTATTTCCACGAACTTCTTGGGCAAGCTTTGTTCGAGGCGGGGCGCGCGCGTGATGCGATCGAGCCGCTCCGCCGTAGCGTCGAACTGGCGCCGCAGGCGCCGCTGCTGCGCATCCTGTTGGCGCGTGCGCTGATCGCGACCGAAGACCCGAGCGTCTATGATGAAGCGGACCAAAATCTCGACCGCGCTCTGGCCTATGAACGCGGCAATCCCACCGGATGGCGGGTGGCGGCCGACCTTCACGCCCGGCGCGGCGAAACGGCTCTTGCGAATCTCGCCACCGCCGAGCGCTTTTTCTCAATCGGCCAGGTGGGCCCAGCCCGGCAGTTCGCCGCGCGCGCGCGCCGGGAGCTCGACCGCGGCAGCCCGTCCTGGCAAAGGGCGACGGACATCTTGATCGCCGGCCTGTCCAATCGGGACATCGAAGCGGCCACACGAGACGAGGAGTGACCATGCCCGCCCATATGACCATCGCGCGCCTCGGCGCCGTCGCCGCCTTCGCCGCCATGGCGACGCCCGTTTTCGCGCAAGAGGACGTCTTGAGCGATCAGGAAGCCGCCGCAGTGCGCGCGCTCATCGAGGAACATCTCATCGCGAACCCGGAGATTTTGGAGCGGGCCTTCATCGCGCTCCAGGAGCGCCGAGCCCGCGCCGCTGAGGCGGATGCCTATGCACGCATCGCGGCGCAGCGGGACGCCTTGATCGACGAGGATCGCGACGTGGTCGTGGGCCCGTCCGACGCGCCGGTCACGATCGTGGAATTTTTCGACTACAATTGCGGCTTCTGCAAATCCTCTTCGCCCTGGGTGCGCGAACAAATCGACACCCATGGCGGCCGGGTTCGGGTCGTCTTCAAGGAGCTTCCGCTTTTGGACGGCCGCTTTGAAGGGTCCGATGAAGCGTCGCGCGCCGCCCTCGCCGCCGCGCGCCAAGGCCGCAAGCGTTATCTCGACATGCATTTCGCGCTCATGGCGTTTCGCGGCGCGCTCACGTCGGACCAGATCGATGCGATCGCGCGCGAGGCCGACGTCGACGTGGCGCGCATGCGCCAAGACATGGGCGAGCGGTCCCTGGGGGATCACGTCGACGCTAACCTCGCCTTCGCCCAATCGGTCGGGATCACGGGCACGCCGTTTTTCGTCGTGAACGACCGAGCGATCACGGGCGCGGATCTTGAGCGCCTGAGCGCCTTGGTCGCGCAGGGATTGGCGGGAGCCGGCGGCTGAGCCACACCAGGCTTGCGCGTCTTTGCGCCGCGCCTTATTCCAAAACCGTCTTTTCAATCTCGGCCAAATTCGGGGGGCGAACCGTGGCAGGCAAATTCGAAATCCATAAGGCGAAAGACGGCCAGTTTTACTTCGTTCTGAAGGCCGGCAACGGCGAAATCATCGCGCGCAGCGAGCTTTATAAGGCGAAGGCCTCCGCGCAGAACGGCATCGAGTCCGTGAAGAAGAACGCTTCGGAGGCGGACGTCAAAGACCTTAGCGACCAATAGGACGCTAAATCAGGCCGGCAAGCGGGCTCGACGGATCCGCATATCGCTTCTTAGGCATGCGGCCGGCCAAATAAGCGTCTCGTCCCGCCATGACGGCGTGCTTCATGGCGCGCGCCATGCGGATCGGGTCTTTCGCCTCGGCGATCGCCGTATTCATTAGGACGCCGTCGCAGCCAAGCTCCATGGCGATGGCGGCGTCCGACGCGGTTCCCACGCCCGCATCCACGATCACGGGCACGCCGGCCCGTTCGACGATCAGGCGGATATTCACCGGGTTCTGGACGCCGAGACCCGACCCGATCGGCGCGCCGAGCGGCATGATCGCGCAGCAGCCCGCATCCTCCAATTTCCGCGCGTAAACCGGGTCGTCCGTGCAATAGACCATGACCTGAACGCCATCG
>CAYPOX010000013.1:0-7293 GCA_964412525.1 uncultured Caulobacterales bacterium | reverse complement strand
CCGCGCTTAACCCGGGCCGCCCGGGAAATTTACATGACCAGAAAGCCATCGGCGATCAGGAGCTTGGCGGCTTTCAGCGTCTCCTCCATGTCGGGCATGAGCGTGGCCTTGTCGGACAGCACTTCGAGCTTCACGAGCGACCAACCGCCCGCCTCGCGCGCGAGACGAAGGGTGCGCACCGCCTCCTCGCCCGTGAAGCAGCCGGCCGTGTTGGGCAGAAACACGTATTTTTCCGGATCGACATGGTCCGTCAAACGCGGTTGGCTCGGATCGCTAAGGTTCACGCGCCGCACCGCCACGGTGACGATCTCCGCGCCCGCCGCCTCTAAGGCCCGCGCGTTTTGCTCATAGGATTCGTATTTCCCGGTCCCAACGATCAGCCGCGAGTTGAAAGTTCGTCCTGCGACCGTCCAACCCTCGTTCGAAGATGATGGCGTCTGCGTGGTCATGCCCGCGCCCTCACCGATTGTCGCACGTGACGGGTCGACGCCGGGAACCGCGCGAGATCGCCGTCGCATCGTTCGCAATTGGGCCGCATTTCCAACATCGCGTCAGCCTCCGCCGACAAAGTGCACGACTTCGAGGCGATCACCCTCTTTGAGGCGCGTCTCGCCCCATAGGGAACGCGGGGCGATGGCCTTGTTGCGCTCGATCGCCACCGCTTTCCTGGGCAAATCCAGGCGCGCCAGCAGATCCGCCAAGGTCGACGCCTCGTCGATTTCCGTTTCTTCGCCGTTCAGGATGATCTTCATCGTCGCCTTCGCCCGTGTTACCCGCCACAGGGCGTCGAAGGAGCGCCCTGCATGTCATCTCACATCATTTATGTGCTCAACGGCCCGAATCTCAATCTTCTCGGCTCCCGCGAACCGGAGATCTATGGCCGCAACACGCTGGGCGATATCGAGGGTTTGTGTCGGGCCCATGGCCAAGCGCTCGAAATGGGCATCGATTTCCGCCAAACGAATCACGAGGGCGTCTTGTTGGATCAAATGCATGAGGCGCACCGGGCGGGCGCCGTCGGCATCGTCATCAATCCGGGCGCCTATGCGCACACCTCGGTGGCGCTGCGCGACGCGGCCGCCTCGATCACGCCGCCGGTTCTGGAAGTGCATCTGACGAATGTCTTCGCCCGCGAACCGTTTCGTCGCCATTCCTTTCTCTCCGAAACCGCCCGGGGCGTGATTTCCGGACTTGGCCCGATCGGCTACGCCCTTGCGCTTGAAGCGTTGGCGGCGGACCGATAAGTGACGTTTTTGCGTCTGTTGAGCGTGCGGCGCTCGGCCGACGCGCAAGGAGCGATTCATGGCGGCCAATAACGGTCCGAAAACCCCTTTTCTGATCGACCCGTCATGGATTCGCGACGTGGTGTCGATTTTGGACGACGCCAAGGTGGACGAGATCGAGGTCGAGCATGACGGCCTTCGGTTGCGTGTGGCGCGCCGACCCGGCGAAGTCGTGATGACCGCGCCGCCGGCGACGGCGACCGCAACCTTCACCGTGCCGACCACGGAAACGCCCATCGAAGAAACCGATCTGCGGACCGATCCGGGCGTTGTGACCTCCCCCATTGTGGGCACCGCCTATCGCGCCTCCGAGCCCGGCGCGCGGCCGTTCGTCGAAGTGGGAGACACCGTCAAGCAAGGTCAAACGGTCCTCATCGTCGAAGCCATGAAAACGATGAACCCGATCCCCGCCCATAAGGACGGGGTCGTGCGCCAGGTTTTGGTGGAGGACGCGCAGCCTGTGCAATACGGCGATCCGCTGGTCCAAATCAGCTAGCGCGCGCGGCTCCGCCCATGTTCAAAAAGGTTCTGATCGCCAATCGCGGCGAAATCGCTCTCCGGGTTCACCGCGCCTGCAAAGAACTGGGGGTCGCGACGGTGGCGATCCACTCCCAAGCGGATGCGGACTCCATGCATGTCCGCCTGGCGGATGAGAGCGTGTGCGTCGGCCCGCCATCCGTGCGGCAGAGTTATCTCAATGTACCGGCGATCATCGCCGCCGCGGAGATCACCGGGGCCGAAGCGATCCATCCTGGTTACGGGTTTCTGTCGGAAAACGCCCGCTTCGCGGAAATCGTCGAGGCGCACGGCCTGACGTTCATCGGTCCGAATGCGCGTCATATTCGCGTGATGGGCGACAAGGTGGCGGCGAAAGACGCCATGCGCCGCGCTGGCGTGCCGGTCGTGCCTGGTTCCGACGGCGCGGTGACGACCGCCGAGGATGCGAAGACGATCGCCGCGGAAATGGGCTATCCCGTGCTGGTCAAAGCGGCGGCGGGCGGCGGCGGCCGCGGCATGCGCGTCGCCAAAACCGCTGACGCTCTTCCGGCTGCGTTCTCCGAAGCGCGCGCCGAGGCGGCCGCCGCCTTCGGCGACGATTCCGTCTATCTTGAGAAATACCTCCAAGGCCCGCGGCATATCGAGATTCAAGTGATCGCCGACGCCCATGGGCGGGTCATGCATTTGGGCGAGCGCGACTGTTCGCTCCAACGCCGTCACCAAAAGATCTGGGAAGAGGCGCCGTCGCCAGTGATCGACGAGGCGGCGCGCGCGGCGATCGGCGAAACCGTGGTGCAGGCGGTCCGTTCGCTGGGTTACCTGGGGGTCGGGACCGTCGAATTTTTGTATGAGAACGGCGCGTTCTACTTCATCGAAATGAACACGCGGCTCCAGGTGGAGCATCCCGTGACTGAAATGGTCACGGGGGTCGATCTGGTGCTGGAGCAAATCCGCATCGCGGCGGGCGAACCGCTGACCTTCACGCAAGATGACGTGATTTATGTCGGACATGCGATTGAATGCCGGGTCAACGCCGAGCATCCCAAAACGTTCCAACCCTCGCCCGGACGGATCGCGGATTTTCACCCGCCGGGCGGTCCGGGCGTGCGGGTGGATTCCGCCGTCTATGCGGGCTACGCGATCCCGCCTTATTATGACAGTCTGATCGGCAAGCTGATCGTGCATGCGCCCGATCGGCGATCCTGTCTTATGCGGTTGAAGCGAGCCTTGGACGAAATGGCGATCACGGGGATCGAGACCACCTTGCCGCTGTTCCGGGAGTTGATCGATGATCCGGACATTCGCGATGGCCGCTACGACATTTTTTGGTTGGAACGCCGTTTGAACGGGTGACGGCCGCGCGTGACTTCGCATGAACTGACGCCCGATCTGCTCTTGCGGGCCTATGCGGCCGGCTTCTTTCCGATGGCGGAGACGCGGGAGGCCGCGGAGCTCTATTGGGTCGAGCCCGACAAACGGGGCGTCATCCCCATTGACGGTTTTCATGTTCCGCGGCGTTTGCGCCGGACGGTGGCGGCGGAGCCCTATCGGATCACGGTGGATCAGGCGTTCCCTGAGGTCGTCACCGAATGCGCCGCGCCGGGACCTCGCCGCCAGGACACGTGGATCAACGCGACGATCGAGCGGCTTTACGCGGACCTCCACGCTCTCGGTTTCGCCCATAGCGTGGAGGCCTGGCGCGATGGCCGCTTGGCAGGCGGGCTTTATGGCGTGCGTTTGGGCGGCGCGTTTTTCGGAGAGAGCATGTTCAGCCGCGCCCGCGATGCGAGCAAAATCAGCCTGGTCCATCTGGTCGCCCGTCTCCGACGCGGCGGCTTTCGGCTCTTAGACGCCCAGTTTTACACGCCCCATCTCGGGCAGTTCGGCGCATCGGAGATTGATCGCGACGCCTATCGAGAGAAACTGGCCGCGGCGATCGATTGTCACGGCCGTTGGGAAGGCGCGGGGCTCCAATTGTCCGGCGCAGACGCGTTGCAAGCGATCGGCCAGACGTCATAGACCGCGTGCTCCATGGCGTTTGCAGCCGGGTCCGAAGCGAACATCCATCCCGCAAACACCAACTCGCCACGGTCATCCGTCTCGGCGCGGCCTGCAGGCATGTCGCGCACGCGCAGATACGCCTTTGACTCCGGCGGCGCGAGCGGCGGCGCTTTCTCGCATGCGACCGCTTCAATCGACAGGGTCCGAAAACGGCGAACGTCACCGATCGGCACCACCAGATCCTCGGTCCGCGCGGTGATCTTGTCGAGCGCGCGGAGCACCACCTGATCGCCGCGGATCGGGCGTTCTTCTTCAAATGGCGGGCTTTGCATGGCCAGCGCCATCGCTAGGGCTGTCATGACAGTGATCATGCGTTGCGCTCTAGCGAGACCTGAGGGCGAAATTGCGTCACTCTTCGGACGAACCGCCGCCTGAGAACATGGCGCGGCTGATCAGACCGATCAAATCCACCGTCCCTTGGGTCTGGTAGATCGGAATTTCAGAGCCGTCCGCCAACACATCCTCGGACCCGCCTGGATCGAGCGCGATATAGGGCGCGTCCAGAAGAGAATCGATCGCGACCCGCGCGGCCGTGTCGTCCGGCAGCGTAATCGCGCGATCGATCGTCAAATCGACGACCGCCCGATAGCTGGTCGGATCAACCCGCATGGCGCTGATCGAGCCGACCTTGATCCCGGAAACTTTCACGTCCGAGCCTACCGACAATCCGCCGGCGGATGTGAACGTGGCCTCGACCCGATAGGCGCCGCGTTCGAGGGACGCGCCCGTCGCGTTGAGCGCGAAGACAAGAAACCCGCCGGCCAAAAGAAGGACGGCGGCCCCCACCACGGTCTCGAAGATGTTGTCGCGCATCGACGCCTCAGACCTCCGACCCGTCGGGCGTCCAAGCCTCGTAGTCTCGCGCCGCCGGACCGCCCGCATCAGTGTGATGAAGGCTGCCCTTGGGATGGTAAGCGTGGGGGGTGCCGGAGAGATTGGGCTCGTGCGGCTTCATCCAAGCGCGCGCCGCCTTGCCGTCCTCCGGTGGCTCACGAAAGGTGTGGTGCAGCCAGCCATGCCATTCGGGCGGTACGCGCGAACTCTCCGCATAACCTTTGTAAATCACCCAACGGCGCTTGCGGCCGAAGGAACCGCTGCCCTTGGTCTCTTCGAAATAGCGATTGCCCTGATCATCCTGACCGATCTGGCGGCCGCGCCGATTGACCGTGAACAGTGTCCCCAGCGTGGCGTCGCTCCACCAAGTGAAGATTTTTCGCAGCACGGTCGCTCCTCGTCGTCATTCTTTTGCGTGTTCGGCTCATAGCGCAGGGCCCGCGCCTGCGCCAGTCAACCCCCGCCTCCATCGCTCGGGCGACGATTCGAAAAAATAACCATATCTGGATGTCAAGACTGGATGAACTACTACATCTTGAGTAGCGTCTCGCTTCGGTCGACGGTTCGGGCGATCATTTGCGACGATATTTTCGAGGGGAGTGACGACATGCGCATCGAGCGGCGTTTCACGAAGGGTCTGGACGACGCCTATGAGGGGTTGGAGTTCCGAAAGACGCGCAGCGAAATTCGCAATCCGGACGGATCTTTGGTGTTCGAGGCTGCGTCCGTCGAAGCGCCGGCCCGCTGGAGCCAGGTCGCCGTCGACGTGCTCGCCCAGAAATACTTTCGCAAAGCGGGCGTCGCGCGTCGGCTTAAGCGCGTCGAGGAGAACCGAGTTCCCTCCTGGCTTTGGCGTTCGGTTCCCGATGACGCCGCCTTGGCGAATCTGCCGGAGACTGAACGTTACGGAGGCGAAACAAGCGCTAAAGACGTGTTCGATCGTATGGCGGGCGCCTGGACCTATTGGGGTTGGAAGGCGGGCTACTTCGATCGAGAAGACGACGCCCGCGCCTATTTCGACGAAATGCGCCGCATGCTGGCCCTCCAAATGGCCGCGCCGAACAGCCCGCAATGGTTCAACACCGGCCTGCATTGGGCCTATGGCATCGACGGCCCAAGCCAAGGCCACCACTATGTCGATTTCGAAACAGGCGAGTTGTTGGCCTCGAACTCGGCCTATGAACATCCGCAGCCCCACGCCTGCTTCATTCAGTCAGTCTCCGACGATCTGGTGAATGAGGGCGGCATCATGGATCTTTGGGTCCGGGAGGCGCGCCTGTTCAAATATGGCTCCGGCGCGGGCTCGAACTTCTCCAATCTGCGCGGCGAGAACGAACCGCTTTCCGGCGGGGGCAAATCCTCGGGTTTGATGTCCTTCCTGAAGATCGGCGACCGGGCGGCGGGCGCGATCAAATCCGGCGGCACGACGCGACGCGCGGCGAAAATGGTGGTCGTCGACGTCGATCACCCGGACATTGAGGACTTCATTGATTGGAAAGTGACCGAGGAGCAAAAGGTCGCCGCCCTCGTCGCCGGCTCCAAGGCGCTTGAGCAAGAACTCAACAAGGTGATGGCGGCCAGCCGCGATTGCGAAGCCGAAGGCGACGCCTGCTTTGATCCGAAACGCAATCCGAAGCTGAAGGATGCGATCCGCGCCGCCCGTAAGGCCCACGTGCCCGAAGGGATGGTCAGCCGAGTGATCCAACTGTCCCGCCAAGGCTACGCCAGCCTGGAGATCAAGACCTATGACACGGATTGGGATTCCGACGCCTATCTCACCGTGTCGGGCCAAAACTCCAACAATTCCGTCCGCGTCACCGACGCCTTCCTGAAGGCGGTGGAGGACGGCGGGACCTGGCCGCTGATCCGGCGCACGGACGGCGAGATCGCCCGCGAGGTCGACGCTCGCGAATTGTGGGACCGCATCGCCGCTGCGGCGTGGCAGTGCGCGGACCCGGGCATTCAGTATCACGACACGGTCAATGCTTGGCACACCTGCCCGGCGGGCGGCGAAATTCGCGCCTCCAATCCGTGCTCGGAATACATGTTCCTGGACGACACGGCCTGCAACCTCGCCTCCGTCAATCTGATGCAATTCAAGACCGATCAGGGCTTTGACGTGGACGGTTTCGAATATGCCTGCCGGCTTTGGACCGTCGCGCTGGAAGTCTCCGTCTTGATGGCCCAGTTCCCAAGCAAGGCGATCGCCCAACGCAGCTATGACTATCGTACGCTGGGCCTCGGCTTCGCCAATATCGGCGGCTTGCTGATGGCCTCCGGCCTATCCTACGACTCCGATGCTGGCCGGGCGGCCTGCGCCGCCGTTTCGGCATTGATGACCGGCGCATCCTACGCCGTCTCCGCGGAGCTGGCCGGCGAATCCGGCGCCTTTCCGCAGTTTGAGGCGAACCGGGAGCCGATGCTGCGCGTCATGCGCAATCATCGCCGCGCGGCCTATGGCGAGACCGCTGAGGCTTATGAAGGCCTGAATGTGCCGCCGGTCCCGTTGCAATCGGATGAATGCCCCTTCCCCGGCCTCGCCGCCCGTGCGCGCAAGGTTTGGGACGTGGCTCTGATGCTGGGCGAAGCGCACGGCTATCGCAACGCCCAGGCCAGC
>CAYPOX010000012.1:0-33410 GCA_964412525.1 uncultured Caulobacterales bacterium | reverse complement strand
GCTGGTTCGGCATGAAGATGGCGACCAATGCCTCGGCGCGGACGACCTTCGCCGAAGCTTTCGCGCTGGCCGATCAGGTCCTTTACGAGGGCGTGCGAAGCGTCACCGATCTGATGGTCAATCCGGGCCTGATCAATCTCGATTTCGCCGATGTCCGCTCCGTGATGTCGGAGATGGGGAAAGCGATGATGGGCGCGGGCGAGGCCGAGGGCGAGAAGCGCGCCATCGAGGCGGCGGAAGCCGCGATTTCGAACCCGCTCTTGGACGACACCTCCATGGCGGGCGCGCGCGGCGTTCTGATCAACATTACGGGCGGCATGGATATGACGCTGTTCGAGGTGGACGAGGCCGCCAACCGCATTCGCAGCCAAGTGGATACGGAAGCGAACATCATCGTCGGATCGACATTCGATCAGACCTTGGAAGGCAAAATGCGCGTTGCGGTGGTCGCCACCGGAATCGCGGATGAGGCGTCGACGCGGACCCAACCGACGGCGCCGGCCATGCCAGCGGCCAAGCCTCAGCCCGAAGCGCGACCGCAACTCAGTTCGGCGACCCCGCCATGGCGCGCGCGCGACGGCCGCACGCGCGCCGACGCGTCGAAGCCGGAGCCCGCGACCAAAGCGCCGATCGTCGAACGCGCACCGGCCGCTCCTGAGAGCAAGGCTGCGCCCGTCGAGCCGTCGGACTCTGCGCCTGCAGCGGCGCATGCCGAACCGCGTGCGGAAAAACCGTCCCATGCGTCGCCCCAGCCGCCGCGTCGCGCGGACGAGCCTGACGAGAAGGATGCCGACCGGTCTATGAGCATCGCCGAGCGGATCGAACGGGGCATGCGCAAAACGTCCCGCAGCGGCGGCTTGGGCTTTTTTGGCGGCGGCGGTCGATCCGGCGGGCAAGCGACCGCACGCGTCCCCGACGACGAATTGCCGGCTGACGAACCCGAGCGCACGGACGAGTCGCCGGACCTTTTCGCGGACCAGGCCGACGATCCATTGGAAATTCCGGCTTTCCTGCGGCGGCAGGCGAATTGATCGGACCCTTTGACCCTGGGCCGCGCGTCACTTTGGCGCGCGCCGTCAGCGTGCGCGGCGTCGGTCTCCATTCCGGCGCCCCTGTTCGCTTGTCGCTTCGACCAGCCGCAAGCGGTCACGGGGTGACGTTCCGGCGGACCGATCGCGCAGGCGCGCCGACCCCGGCGATCTGGAGCGAAGTCACGGATACGCGCCTGTGCACCGTTTTGGGGCGCGGCGAGGGCTCCGTCGCCACCGTCGAACATCTTATGGCGGCGTTGGCGGGTCGCGGGATCGACGACGTGGCGGTCGAACTCGACGGTCCGGAAACGCCAGCGCTTGACGGCTCCTCGGGTCCCTACGGTTTCCTTTTGGACGCCGCGGGCCGACGTGCGCAGACGGACGCACGGACGATTTTGGAAGTGATCAAGCCGGTCGAAATCCGTGACGGTGACCGTTGGGTTCGTCTGGAGCCTTGCGACGGTTTCGAGATCGATCTCGAGATTGATTTTGACGACCCGGCCGTCGGCGTGATGCGGCGTTCGTTTCGGCTCGCCCCGGGCCGTTTCGACGGGGAGTTGTCGCGGGCGCGCACCTTCGGATTTCGACGGGATTTGGAGGCGATGCGATCCATGGGGCTGGCCCAAGGCGGCTCCCTCGCCAACGCGGTCGTCGTCGATGACGGCCGGATCGCGAATGACGAAGGGCTGCGTCGGCCGGACGAGTTCGTTCGCCATAAATTGTTGGATTGCCTTGGCGATTTGCGCTTGGCGGGGGCCCCGTTGCGCGCCAAGGTCACTGCCGTCAAGCCGGGGCACCGCCTGCATGTGGCTGCGCTCGACGCCTTGCTGAGGGATGAAACCGCCTTTCGGCGCGTCACGCCGGAGAGCGATCGGGCCGCCGCCTAGACGCTTGGCGTGCGCTGCAGGGTTGCGCTACGACAACGCCACGCGACGCCCTGCGTATGGGGTCGTCGCGATGGGAAAGGAACGCTTGTGAACTTTCGCGCCTTCTTGCTGTTGACGACCGCGACGCTCGCCGCCGGCTGCACGAACCAAGCCGAACGTTTCCAATATGTGGAGGAGCCGGTCGAGGTTCTCTACAATCAGGCGGTCCGCAATCTTGAGATCAAGCGCTATTCGCTGGCGATCAACTTTTTCGACGAGGTGGAACGTCAGCATCCCTATTCCGTGTGGGCGCGCCGCGCCATGCTGATGTCCGCTTACGCCCACTACCAATCCAATGATTACCAGGAAGCGATCGCCGCCTCCGAGCGCTTCATCGCCTTGCATCCGGGCAATAAGGACACGGCTTACGCCTACTATCTGATCGCCGTCAGCCACTATGAGCAGATCCTGGATGTGGGGCGGGACCAGGAACAGACCCGCGAGGCGCTTGCGTCGCTCCAGGAGGTGATCCGCCGTTATCCCGGCTCGCCCTATTCGCGCGACGCGCGCCTTAAGCTGGACCTCGTGAACGATCATTTGGCGGGCAAAGAGCTTGCGGTCGGTCGTTGGTATCTGCGCCAGCACCACTACGTCGCCGCATTGAACCGGTTTCAAACCGTGATTGATCGTTATCAAACGACCAGCCACGTTCCCGAAGCGCTGCACCGTATGGTTGAAGCCTACACCGCCTTGGGGTTGACGGACGAGGCCCAGAGGGTCGCGGCGGTCCTCGGGCATAACTATCCGGGCGTGCGCTGGTATGAGGACGCCTATAAACTCGCCGGCGATCCGGACTACAAACGCCGTAATCTTGCGGATGATGGCGAGGACGGCGACGGCTTGCTCGCTGGCGTCTTCGACATTTTCCGCTGATCTTCCGGGGCGCGCACGGCTGTGCTCGCGCGTCTTTCGATTCGCAATGTCGTTTTGATCGAGCGCTTGGATCTTGATTGGAACGACGGCCTATGCGCGCTGACGGGCGAGACAGGGGCCGGCAAATCGATCCTTTTGGACTCCTTAAATCTGGCGCTGGGCGCCCGGGGCGACAAAGGTCTCGTGCGGGCGGGGGCGGATCGGGCGTCGGCGGCGGCGGAGTTCGCCTTGACCCGGGAGCATCCGGTTTGGACGGTGATTGAGGAGGCCGGTTTGGAGGCCGATCCGGCCGACGCCTTGATTTTGCGTCGCCAACTGACCGCGGACGGACGCAGCCGCGCATGGGTGAATGACGCGTCCGTCAGCGTAAGCGTGCTCAGCGCGCTTGGCGATCTGCTGGTCGAGATCCATGGCCAGCATGACGATCGCGGCCTTTTGAACGCCAAAGCCCATCGCCGCTTGCTCGACGACTTCGGTGGACACGAGCCTCTGCGCAAGGCGTGCGCGTCCGCATGGCGCGATCGCGAAGCGGCCTTCGCCGCGCTGGAGGCGAGACGGGCCGCGGCGGAGACAGCTTCGCAAGATGAGGCGTGGCTGCGGCATGCCGTCGACGAACTTGGCAAACTCAAGCCGCAGATCGGCGAAGAAGCGGCGTTGGACGCGGAGCGCCGGGTCATGATGGCGTCTGAGAAGCTCGCGGCTGAGTTGGATGGCGCGCGCGGGGCCCTCAGCGGCGAGGGCGGAGGATTTGAGGCGTCCCTGGCGGCGGCGCTTCGCGGCTTGGAACGGGTGCTTGAAAGCGCGCCGCCGGGAGACGCGCCGGCGCTCGTCTCCGCCCGAGAGGCGGCTGCGAGTCTGGACCGTGCCTTGGCCGAGGCGGCGGAGGCGGCGCGCGCGTTGGACGAGGCGGCGTCCGCCTTGGAGTATGACGCCGGTCGCGCCGAGCATGTGGAGGAAAGGCTGTTCGCGCTGCGCGACGCGGCGCGAAAGCACCGAACGGAGCCCGACGACTTGCCCCAGATCCGCGCGGATCTGGAATCCAGGCTTGCGGGGATCGAGAACTTTGACGCCGAGCTTCGCATGTTGGAGTCGAACGCTGAGGCGGCGGAGGCCGCCTATGGCGCTGCGGCGGACGCGCTTTCCGATGCGCGGCGCATGGCGGCGAAACGTCTCGATGCGAGCGTCGCGGAAGAGTTGCCGCCGCTCAAGCTCGAAAAGGCGCGTTTTGAAACAGCAGTCGATGGCGGGGCGGCCGGACCTTCCGGGCGTGACACCGTCGAATTTCGTGTCGCCACAAATCCAGGCGCCGTCGCGGGTCCGATGATCAAGATCGCATCCGGCGGCGAGTTGGCCCGCTTCATTTTGGCGTTGAAGGTGCGTTTGGCGCAGAGCGGCGCGGCGCGGACTCTGGTGTTTGACGAGGTGGACCGCGGGGTCGGAGGCGCGGTCGCGGATGCGGTCGGCGAGCGCTTGGCGCGTTTGGCCGCGGAGGCCCAAGTGCTGGTGGTGACCCATAGTCCGCAAGTGGCCGCGCGCGCGGATCGCCAATGGCGCATCGCCAAATCGGGCGACGATGCGGTCGTGACGCAGGTCGATCCCTTGGATGAGGATGAAAGGCGGGAGGAGGTCGCACGCATGCTGTCCGGTGCGAACGTGACGGAGGAGGCGCGGGCCGCCGCCGGTCGTCTTTTGGAAGAGGCTCGCCGCGCCCGTGCCTGACGCAACGCCGCTTGAAAACGTGACGCGTGACGAAGCTGAGGCGGAGCTCAAGCGCCTGGCCGTCGAGATCGCGCGGCATGACGCGCTCTATCATCAAAAGGACGCGCCGGAGATCAGCGACGCCGAATACGACGCTCTTCGCCAGCGCAACGAGGCCTTGGAGGCGCGCTTTCCGGATCTGGTTCGCGCGGACTCCCCCTCGGAGCGGGTGGGAGCGGCCGCTTCGGAAAAGTTTCGCAAGGTCGCCCACGCGAAGCCGATGCTCTCGCTATCCAATGTGTTTTCCGACGACGAGGTGCGCGAGTTCGTCGAGCGCGTGCGCCGGTTCCTCGGCATGGCTGAGGCGGACCCCTTAGCCTTAACCGCGGAGCCGAAGATCGACGGGCTTTCCGCCAGCCTGCGCTATGAGCGGCGCGAATTGGTGCGCGGGGCGACACGGGGCGACGGCCGGGTGGGCGAAGACGTCACCGCCAATTTGCGCACGATTTCAGATGTTCCAGACGAATTGCCGCCGGACGCGCCCGACGTGATCGAGATCCGCGGCGAAGTTTATATGAGCCATGCGGATTTCGCTCGCCTGAACGAAAGCCAAGCGGCCAAGGGCGGCCAAATCTTCGCCAATCCCCGAAATGCGGCGGCCGGTTCTCTTCGTCAGCTTGACCCGGCCATGACGGCGGCGCGCCCCTTGCGCTTCTACGCCCATGGCTGGGGCGAGATCTCGGACCTTCCGGCGGACACGCAATCCGAAGTCATGGCGCGCATCGCAGGTTTCGGAACGCCGATCTCCGATCTGCTGATCACGACCGACGCCATCGACGCCTTGTTGGCCCATTATGCGAAGATCGAAGCGCGCCGGGCGGAACTCGGCTATGACATTGACGGCGTGGTCTACAAGGTCGAACGCCTGGATCTTCAGGAACGCTTGGGCTTCGTCTCTCGCGCCCCGAGATGGGCGACCGCGCACAAATTCCCGCCCGAGCAGGCGACGACGATCTTGGAGCGGGTCGAGATCCAGGTGGGGCGCACGGGCTCCCTCACTCCCGTCGCGAAGCTCAAACCCGTCACCGTCGGCGGCGTCGTCGTGTCCAACGCGACCCTGCACAATGAAGATGAGATCGCACGCAAAGACGTTCGTGAAGGCGATACGGTGGTGGTGCAGCGCGCGGGCGACGTGATCCCGCAAATCGTGCGCGTGGCGATGGAGCGGCGACCGCCCGGCGCGGCCCCCTATCGGTTTCCGATGTTTTGCCCGGCCTGCGGTTCCGCAGCGGTGCGGGAGGAGGGCGAGGCGGTGCGCCGCTGCACGGGCGGCCTGATTTGCCCGGCCCAAGCCGTCGAGCGGTTGAAGCACTTCGTGTCCCGCAACGCCCTCGACATCGAAGGTTTTGGCGCAAAGCAGGTCGAAGCGTTTTACGCCGATGGTTTGATCAAAGAGCCGGCCGACATCTTCACCCTCAAGCGCCGGCACGAATCCGGCGCGATTGACCTTTTGGCGCGCGAACGGATCGGAGAGACCTCCTTGCGCAATCTCTTCGACGGCATCGAGGCAAGGCGCACGCCGGATTTGCACCGTTTCATTTTCGCGCTCGGCGTGCGCCATGTGGGCGAGACCACCGCCCGCATCATCGCGCAGGCTTACGGAACATGGGAGGCGCTGCACCAGACCGCGCAACGCCCGGAAGGCGAGTTTGTGGAGGAGCTGGTCGCCCTGGACGGGATCGGTCCCATCGTGGCCGGAGCGATCGCCGACTTTTTCGCCGAAACGCACAACGAAGAGGCCTTAGCCCGATTGACCGCCGAAGTAACGCCGGCGGAGGCGGAAGCGACGCTCGTGTCCGACAGCCCGATCGCGGGCAAGACGGTCGTCTTCACAGGCAAGTTGGAGCGCCTGACCCGTGACGAAGCCAAAGCCCGGGCCCAGGCGCTGGGCGCCAAAGTGGCGGGCTCGGTCTCGGCCAAGACAGATCTGGTGATCGCCGGCCCCGGCGCGGGCTCCAAGCTCAAAAAAGCGGAAGAGCTCGGCGTTGCGGTGATGACTGAAGAGGAATGGCTGGCGTCATTGGAAGGTTAGGCGATCGCCCGCGTCGCCTCGGCGAGCCACGCGGCCGTGTCCGCATCCAAAAGCGGGGTCAGTGTCTCGCGCACCCAAGCGTGATAGTCGTCCAGCCATTGGGCTTCTGCATCGGTCAGCATGGTGCGCTCCACCATGGCGAGATCGATCGGCGCGAGCGTGAGCGTCTCAAAACGCATCATCGGGCGGTCGCCGCCGGACACGTCTTGGGGTTCGGTGACCAATTCCAGATTCTCGATCCGAATGCCGTAAGCGCCTTCCCGGTAAAAGCCCGGCTCGTTGGAAAGGATCATGCCCGGTTGAAGCGCCACCGAATTGGCGGGTTTGGCGATCCGCGCGGGTCCTTCATGAACCGAAAGATAGGCGCCGACGCCATGGCCGGTGCCATGGTCATAGTCGAGCCCCGCCTCCCAAAGCGGCTGGCGCGCGAGCACGTCGAGCGCGCTGCCGGTCGTGCCCTTCGGGAAACGCGCCGTGGAAAGCGCGATATGGCCTTTCAGCACCAGGGTGAAATGGCGCCGCGCGTCCGCGGGCGGATCGCCGATGGCGACCGTTCGCGTGATGTCGGTCGTCCCGTCTTCATACTGCCCGCCGGAATCGATGAGGAAGACCGAATCCGCCGCGATTTTCAGATTGGATTCTTCGTTGACGCGGTAATGGGGCATGGCCGCATGGCCGGCGGAGGCGGAAATGGTCGGGAAGCTGATGTCCTTCAGCGCCCCGGTTTCTTCCCGAAACGCTTCAAGCGATTGCGCGACCGTGATCTCATCAAGTCCTCCCTTGGGAGCCTCGTCGGACAGCCATTTGAGGAAGCGGGTCACGGCGACCCCGTCCCGGCGGTGCGCGGCGCGGGCGCCATCCCGCTCTTGAGCGTTTTTGCACGCACGCGGGAGGGCGCAGGGATCCGGAGCATGGACGATGATCGCGCCGGCGGCCGATAGCTGGTCCTCGGTCCAGCGGGACGCCAAGAATGGATCCAGCAGTACGGTTTCGCCATGCTGGCCGAGGGCGGTGAGGGCGTCGGAGAGCGCACCCTCAGCGCGAAGGGCGACCGTTTCGCCCAAATGGGCGCGAATGGCGTCGTTCACCTTGTCCGGGTCAACGAACAATGTGGCGCGCCCGTCGGCGCGCACGATTGCACGGGTCATCGCGATCGGGGTGTGGGCGATGTCCGCCCCGCGCAGATTGAAAAGCCAGGCCGGAGAAAGGGGCGAGGTCAGGACGACGGCGTCGGCCTTGGCGTCCTTCACCGCATCGGCGATGTTCGCCAGCTTGTCCTCGATTTTTTTGCCGCCAAAGGGATGCACGACAAGGGGCGCATCGGACGGCTCCGGGCGGTTCTCCCACAAGGCGGCGACCAAATCGTCGTCGACCGGCTGAAGAACCGCGTCCGCCGCCTTGGCGGCCTCCTCTAGCTTTCGCGCCTCTTCGATCGTGACCAATTTCGGATCGAAGCCGATTTTGGCGCTTGAGGCCAGGTTGCGGCGCATCCAGCCCGCGACGCCTGGATCCACAAGATCAACATAGTCGAACAGGCTCGCGTCCGTGTCCTCGCGCGCTTGAATCGTGTAGCGGCCGTCGATGAACAAAAAAGCGTGATCCGCGAGCACGACGCAGGCGCCTGCAGATCCGGAAAAACCCGTCAGCCAAGCCAGACGCTCGTTTCGCGGCGGCAGATATTCGTTCTGATACTCATCCGAATGCGGAACGAAGTAGCCGTCCAATCCGCGCGTGGCCAAGGCCCGGCGAAGGAGTGGAAGGCGCAGGGCGCCCTGATCGGGCGATGTCAGTCGATGGAAGGTCTGGCGCATGGGATCTCCATATCCGGACGCCGCCACGGGGGCAATCGAGCGTCACAAAAGCTCCGCATAGGTTAACGGCTGTTAATATGCAAAAAACGCATGGCGGGAATGCGCGCCACGGCCTAACGCCTGGCGTCGAAGCGCCTCATATCGCTCACACGCAAAGGAAAACCAGCCACCTTGATTTTGGAGCGTGTGATGCTGACGGAAAACCTGATCGAGACGGCGATCAAATCCGGATCTCTTCTTGACGCGAAGCGTCTGGCGACGACGCTCTACGGGCAAACCTCCGTGGACGGCGGCGCGGAACGTAAAACCAGCCTGACTTCGGCGCGCGCCCAGCGGCGCAGCCGTCGCGCGGTGCGTCGCGCCGGTTAAGTCCGCAACAAAGTGAGGGTCGTCCAGGGCGGCAGGACGATCCGATTGGCGAGGGTGAAGCCCGCGCCCTCATAAGCCGCAATCAGAGATGGCGCCTGCGCGGTCAACAATCCCGCCAGGATCGCCACGCCACCGGGGCGTACGGCGCGCGACAAATCGCCGGCGAGGCGTTTCAGCGGCTTCGCCAAGATATTGGCGAAGGCCAGATCGACCTCCAAATCACGCAGCATGGGCGACTGAAAGCCACGCCCGCACAGTACGCGCATGCGCGGCGCGACGCCGTTTTTGATTGCATTCTCACGGGCGATCTCCACAGAGCGACGGTCCATGTCCCATGCGGTCACGCGCCGCATATCGCCAGGCGCCTTCGCGGCGGCGATCGACAGCACGCCCGACCCGCAGCCGACGTCGATCACGGTTCGAAACGATCGACCGCGCTTCAACAGGTCGTCGAACGCCAGCAAGCAGCCCAGCGTGGATTGGTGATGGCCGGTGCCGAACGCCTCCGCCGCCTCGACCTCCACAACCACGTCGCCCGGGCGGGCCTGGTCGCGCACATGGGCGCCGACGACGAGAAAACGGCCGGCCCGTACAGGCGGCAAGCCATCCAAGACCCGGCGAACCCAGTCATTGTCCGGTACGGAGCGAGACGAGAAGGAGAGAACGCGCGCCTCTTCGGGCATGCCCGACAACAGGATTTTCATGTTCGGCGGGTCGTCGTAATAGGCGTCGAGCCGCCAGTGATCTCCCTTCACCAATTCAATCCCGACCGCCGGCGAGCCAGCCTCCTCCAAAATGGCGGCGGCCGCTTCAATCGCGGCCTTCGGGCCTTCGGAAGTGACGCGGTGGGTCACGCGGCCGGTTTGACGAAGGCGTCAATGACGCGTTTGCGGCCAGCGACGTCAAAGTCGACCATCAACTTGGCGCCGTCCTACTGGACGATCAAGCCGCGGCCGAATTTGGCGTGGGTGACAGGATCGCCGACGCGAAACCGGACGGCGCATTCTTGGTCTAGGCGCACGGCCTGGCCTTCGATCGGTGCGCGGGTGGCGCCGGCCGTGCGGCGCTCGGCGGCGGCTTGGGCGCGCTTCCAGCCCGGTCCGGCGTAGCGCGCCGCGCCTTCCGCCATCACCTCGACGGCGGCGAAACCCTGCTCTGGCGCCGGCGCGCCATAAAGCGAGGGCCGCGCGATCACGTCCACATCGTCTTTCGGCAGTTCATCGATGAATCGCGACGGCAGGGACGGCTGCCATCGGCCGTAGATCTGGCGGTTGGCGGCGAACAGGATGTGGGCGCGCTTGCGCGCGCGGGTCAGGCCGACATAAGCGAGCCGCCGCTCCTCCTCCAAGGCGCGCTCGCCGCCTTCGTCCAAGGACCGTTGGGAGGGGAACACCCCTTCCTCCCAGCCGGGCAGGAACACGCTGTCGAACTCCAACCCCTTCGCGGCGTGGAGCGTCATGAGCCAGACCTTGTCCTCCGCCGCGTCGTCCGCCCGATCCATCACCAATGCGACGTGGTCGAGAAAGGCCGCAAGACTGTCGAACTCGCCCAAGGCCTGGATCAGCTCTTTCAGGTTTTCGAGCTTGCTGGCGGCGTTTGGGCTCGAATCCTTGCGCCACATATCCGTGTAGCCAGAGTCATCGAGAACCATCTGAGCGAGATCCACATGGCTCATGCGGTGGGCCTCGTCCCGCCAACGATCAAGCAGCCCTAAAAAAGCGGAGATCTGGCTCCGGGCGCGGGTCGGCAGTTCGTCAGAGCCGAGCAGGCTGTGGGCGGCGGCGACCATGGACACTTGCTGCTCCCGCGCCGCCAGCCGGACGGTCTGCAGGGTCTTGTCGCCGATGCCGCGGCGCGGCTTGTTGACGATCCGATCGAAGGCCAGATCGTCGTCCGTCGAATGGATCAGGCGGAGATAAGCGTTGGCGTCCCGGATCTCTTCGCGCTCAAAAAAGCGCGGGCCGCCGACCACCCGATAGGGAATGGCGAGGCTGATGAACCGCTCTTCAAAGGCGCGCATCTGAAAGGAGGCGCGCACGAGAACGGCGCATTGATCATGGCGGCCGCCGGCGCGGCGCCAGGCCTCCACCTCGTCCGCGACCGTGCGGGCCTCTTCCTCGCCGTCCCAAACCCCTTGCAGGCGGATTTTATCCCCCTGGTCGGCGGCTTCGGGACGCAAGGTCTTGCCCAGCCGGTCTTTGTTCGCCGCGATCAGGCCGGAGGCCGCGCCCAGAATGTGCGGGGTGGAGCGGTAGTTGCGTTCAAGCCGGATGACCTTGGCCCCCGGGAAATCCTTCTCAAAGCGGAGAATGTTCTCCACTTCCGCGCCGCGCCAAGCGTAAATCGATTGGTCGTCATCGCCCACGCAGCAGATATTGGCGCGCGGATGGGCGAGCAGGCGCAGCCAGAGATATTGGGCGGTGTTGGAGTCTTGATACTCATCCACCAGAACATAGCGGAATCGCTCCCGCCAACCGGCCAACACGTCCTCATGGCCTTTGAGGATCGTGAGGACATGGAGCAGCAAATCGCCGAAATCGGCGGCGTTCAGAATCCGAAGGCGCTCTTGGTATTCTTCATAGAGTTTCCCGCCCCGGCCTTCGGCGAAGGCCCAGGCTTCGTCTTGGGGAACCTGGGAAGGGACGAGGCCTCGGTTCTTCCAACCGTCGATCAGAGAGCCGAGATAGCGCGGCGTCCAACGCTTCACGTCGATGTTCGCCGCCTCGATCTGCTGTTTGAGGAGGCGCAGGCGATCGTCGTCGTCGAGGATGGTGAAATCCGGCCTCAGCCCGACCAGCTCCGCGTGCCGGCGCAGCATCTGCGCGGAAATGGAGTGGAACGTGCCGAGCCAGCGCAGGCTCTCAGCCGCGTCGCCCACATGGGCGGCGACCCGATGGCGCATTTCGCGCGCGGCCTTGTTGGTGAAGGTGACCGCGAGGATCTCCCAAGGACGCGCCCGGCGCGTCGCCATGAGGTGCGCGATGCGCGAGGTGAGCGCGCGGGTTTTGCCCGTGCCTGCGCCCGCCAGCACCAGGAGAGGGCCGTCCAAGGTCTCCACCGCCGCGCGTTGCTCTGGGTTTAAACCGTCGAGATAGGCTGCGCCCGCCGGCGGCGCGGGCATGGCCTGGGCCGAAAGCGGACGGTCGTCGCGCGCGTCAGGGGGCGAAAAATCCATGATTCGGAGGATAGCATTTTGCGCGCCCGCGCGGCGAGGGCGCCCTTAGGGCAGAGCGAAGGCGCCGTAGAGATCCTTTAAGATCGGATAGGCGACGGCGGCGGCGATGAACAAAAGTGCGGCCTTCATGCCCGCAATGTCGGCGCGCACCTTCGCCATGTCGCGTTTCAATTCGCCGACGTCGCGTTCCAGGTGATCCAGGCGCACGCGGAATTCTGCAGCTTCGGCTTCGCGAAAGCTCACGGCCTCGGCGGCGGCGCGGGCCTGGTCCTCCGGCGCGCCGGCGCTGTTCGGGCGTCGTCAATCGGGGTCAGCATCATCGCCATCCCAAAACTATGCCGCGGGACGTCTTTCTCGGCAAATCAGGAGTTCCATCGCAAGGTCGCGACACCTCTTGCCGCGCGCGATCATCCATCCCGTCGTGATAGCGTTTTCGTCGTCATGTAGAGAACATCCTCATACCTGCCGTCATTGTCCGCCATCTTTCTGTTGACGCGCACCGCGCCCTGAAGGTTCGTGCGGCGCGGCACAACCGCAGCGCCGCAGCCGAACTGCGTATAGTTTCGGAGGCCGAACTGCACCCGGGATGCTGCGGTTCGCGACTGGCTCGACGCACAAGTTGCGGAGACCCTCTGTCTGTCCGCGATCACCCTCGCAGAGTTCGATTTCGGAACCGGCGCACTGCTCGCCGGCCAGCGTATGAAGAAGCTGGCGGCGGCTCCTGATGGCGTGCTGGCCATGTTCGAGTCCCGCATCAAGCCGTTCGATATCGTCGTCGCGCGCGGCTAAGGCGCTTTCGAGGTCAAGGCACGCGCGCCGGGCGCGTCTACGGGGCATAGCCCAAATTGTTACGGAAGCCGCGAATAGCGGTCGGAGCGACTAGATGAGCGCGTCCATGTAGTCGCCCGTAAACGCGTAGAACCCGACGCCTTCGAAGCGGAAGACGGGCAAGTTGTCCTGCACGAAATCGCGCTCGGCTTCGTCGGCGGTGAAGAAGTGACCGCCCAACTCCGTGTTGAAGAAGCGGTAGACCGGAACGGTGTCGGTCTGCGCCTCTTCAAAGGCGCGGAAGCCCACGCCTTCGAAGCGGTAGGTCGGCGAGTTTTCCAACACGAAGTCACATTCCGCTTCCGACGTGGTGAAGAAATGCGCCCCCGACGTCGTGTTGAAGAAGCGGAACACGTCGACTCCGTCATCCGCGTTCGCGTCGAACGCTTCGAACCCGGCGCCTTCGAACCGCATCACGGCCTCATTGGCGAGAACCGCATCGCGTTCGCCTTCGTCGGCGGTGAAGAAGTGTCCGCCTGCGACGGTGTTGAAGAACCGCGCCACGTCGATCGTCTCCGCGCCAGACCCGACCTCGCCGGTCAGGTCGATTGTGCGCGTCAACGTGCGGCCGTCGACGCCTGCAAGCGTGGCGTTGGTGGGGGAGAAGACCTCCACCGTGACCGCGCTTTCATCGTCGAGCATCCCGTCGAGCGCCACCGTCGTTTGCACGGTGTTCACGCCCGGATCGAAGACGAGGCGTTCGCTCGCCACTTCAACGCCGTCGACGAAGGTGCGCACCCCGACCGTGACGATGCGGGTGCGCACGCCGCCGGACAGGCCGAGCGTCAACGTGACCGCGCCGTCCGTGACGGCGATCGTCTCCGGCGTGAGGATTTCCGGTGCGCCCTGATCCGGCACGTTGATGAGCGGCAGGTCGTCCGGGATCACCACGTCGTGGCCGATGTCGGCCAGTAGCGCCAATTCGAGCGCGCCGATTTGGCGAAACTCGCCGCGATTGGCCGTCGCGTCGAGCACGGCGAAATCGAACAAATCATCCTCGATCGCGGGATCGGCCTCGAAATGAAAGAACGGCGCAGAGACCGGCACCGGCGCCCCATAGAGCGTTTGGGCCGTCGCGCCGATGTAGACGAGATCGCCGCTCCCATCCGTCGTCGTGCGCAGGTCGATCAAGCTCGGCCGAGACGCATCGCCCGATTGGACCGCGCCGAGCGTGTGCAACGCCTCATGCCGGATCGTGCCTGTGAAATCAAAGCGCTGGCCGATCGGTCCCGTCGACACGCCGTCGACGAAAAATCCGAAGGTCGGATCGTCGAGGAAATGCCGGTTGACGCGGATGATCGCATCCGGTTCGCCGTCGTTGAGGTCGACATCCGTCAAGAACTCGTAGAGCGCAACGGGCACCCGCGCACCCCCATCTGGGCCGAGATCGATTCCATCCGGCGTGAACGGATCGTCTTCGGTCAGAAAAGCGGAAAAGGACAAGGCGATCGCGAGGCTTCCATTCGGGTCGTCGAAGAACTCGACACGCACGTCGAACACGCCGTCGCCGGCGACGTACGCGCCAAGCTCGGCATAAACCGAAGCGATCGTATTTTCGATGGCGGCCAGCAACTCCGTCGACAGGCCCTCGGTCCCGGTCAGATCGAGGGTGACGGTGTAGTCGAAGCCGCGCTCCAAAGCATTCGTGGTCATGGCGTTACTCCCAATACGCGTGCATACATGATGGCTCGCACAAATTCATAATTTAATCTTGATAGGAGTTTAAAGCGCTCAAAAAGGCAAAAATTGACTCAATGAGGAACAAGACTCGCTCAGAAGAACGGTATGGAACGGTTGTTTTTCAGCTGTCTCGTCCATAGGCCAGATGCGGATGCCTGGTTCGCCGTTGTTGTACGGGGGCCAAACGTCAACGCCCAGGGCCGGGATGAGGCGGGCGCGCGCATCGAAGCCGCAGAGACTTTCATATAATGAACGACCACGCGGCCCGCGACGGCTAGGCCACGCCCATTCCCGCCAGCATTGACGCCATCGCACGCGTTCGCGAGCCGGGCGACCGCGTATCCGTCATCCAAGCGGCAGCAGCGGCAGCCGCAACGGCTTAGCTCACCGCGGCGCGATCATTTTTTTCGGGTCGACGATGCCGTCATAGTCGCCTTCGGGCACGCCGGCTTTGATCGCTTCTTCGCGCAGGGTCGTGCCGTTTTTGTGGGCGGTTTTGGCGATGTCCGCGGCCTTGTCATAGCCCACCACGGGGGCGAGCGCGGTCACCAACATCAACGAGTTCTCCAAATGCTGGGCGATGCGGGCGTGGTTCGCTTCGATCCCCATGACGCATTTGTCCGTGAAGGAGATCGCCGCATCCGTCAGCAAACGGGTGGAGCGCACCACATTGAACGCCATCATCGGCTTGAACACGTTCAGCTCGAAATGGCCTTGGCTGCCGGCGAAGGTGACGCCGGCGTCATTGCCCATCACCTCCGCGCACACCATGGTCAACGCCTCGGCCTGGGTGGGGTTCACCTTGCCCGGCATGATGGAGGAGCCGGGCTCGTTCTCCGGCAGGCTGATCTCTCCGACGCCGCAGCGCGGGCCTGAGCCCAGCAGGCGGATGTCATTGGCGATTTTGAACAGGGAGACCGCGATCACCTTCAGGGCGGCGTGCGCCTCCACCATGGCGTCATGGGCGGCGAGCGCTTCGAACTTGTTCGGCGCGGTTTTGAAGGGCAGGCCGGTGAAGATCGCAACGTCTTGGGCGAAAGCTTCAGCGAAGCCGGGCTTGGCGTTCAGGCCCGTGCCCACCGCCGTGCCGCCTTGGGCCAGAAAGTAGAGCGCCTCCAAAGCGTGTTCGGCCCGGGCGATCCCGTTGCGCACTTGCGCGGCGTAGCCCGAAAATTCCTGTCCCAGGGTGAGCGGCGTCGCGTCCTGCAAATGGGTGCGGCCGATTTTGATGATGTCTTCAAAGGCGTCGCGCTTCGCCTCCAACGCCTTGGCGAGGTGGGTGAGGGCGGGCAGCAGATCATTGTGGATCACCTCGGCGGAGGCGATGTGCATGGCGGTCGGAAACACATCGTTCGAGGACTGGCCGCGATTGACGTGATCATTCGGGTGGACGGGCGTTTTGGAGCCCATCTCGCCGCCCAAAATCTCGATCGCACGGTTCGCGATCACTTCATTGGCGTTCATGTTCGATTGGGTGCCCGAGCCCGTCTGCCACACCACGAGCGGGAAATGGTCGTCGCGTTCGCCGCGGGCGACCTCTTCGGCGGCTTCAATCATGGCGTCGGCCAAGGGCGCCTCCAGCGCGCCGAGGGATTTGTTCGCCGCCGCGGCGCAACGCTTCACGACGCCCAGCGCCCGGACGATGGGGGCAGGCTGGCGCTCCCCGCCGATCTTGAAGTTCTCGATCGATCGCTGGGTCTGCGCGCCCCAATAGCGGTCAGCAGGCACGGCGATGGGGCCGAAGCTGTCGGTCTCGGTGCGGGTTTGGGTGGGTGTGCTGGCCAATGCGCGTTCTCCTCAATCGGCGGGGACGTCTCTTTCCAAGGGCGCGCGGACCAAGGCGGTGACTTCCGCTTCGACGGCGGGCCATTCAGTCGCGGGCAGCAGCCATTCACTTTCGGTGATCACGGTTTTTTCGCCCTCAACGGTCGCGAAGGAGACACTGGCCATGTTAGAACACGCCCACCAGGGCGAATAGGCGGTGGCGACTATCATCTTCGGCTCATCGAGAAGTCTCCGGCGCGCCCGCAAGTCGGCCTCGCCGAGAGCGTCCAGGGACGCGTTCAACCGCTCCGCAATGGCGCTTTTCAAATCGTCGTCGATGTATTGCTGAAGCTCAATGAGCGAGGAGCGCCAGGGATTTCCGCGCTCGTCCGCGCAGCGCCCGACGTCATAGGCGACGCGCGCGCGGGCGAGACGGCCCCAATAGGCGGCCTTCTCGAGATCGCCTTCCAACATGTGGAGCTGAAACAGGAGGAAGAGAAAAATCGGCTCCCGCTCGGCGTGTTCGGCTTCGAGGAGGGCGATTTTGTCTGCTGTCGGCGTGTCGGATTGCAGAAAGGCGCCCGCCTGGTTCGCGATGCTGCGCCAGTTTCGGCCCGCCGAGGTTTCGATGTTGGTGAAGCGGCCGTTGGTCGTCGTCTTTTGGGAGATGGTCCTGTCCCCGCCGATGGGCGGGCCGACTGTTTGGGCGGTCGCAGGGCCGCCTAGCATGAGCGCGAGGAACACGCTTCCACAAACTGCAGTGTTCGATCCATGCACACTCTTCGTCACGGGGCCTCCAGGCGTTCGTGGCGCTTCGTTTACCACGCGTGCGCGCGGCGTCACGTCTTGACGTGAAGGTCGGCGCGGCGGTTCCTTTATGTCATGACGAACAAGATCCAACCCACGGACGAAGCCGTGGGCGACTATCTCGATACGGTGGAGCCGGCGCGCCGGCGGGAGGATTCGCGCGCATTGCTGTCCCTGTTCGAGCGGATCACCGGCGAGCCGTCGGTCATGTGGGGATCGTCCATGATCGGGTTTGGCCGCTATCACTACAAATATGACAGCGGGCGGGAGGGCGATTTCTTCCGCGCAGGTTTCGCGCCGCGCAAAGCGAATCTGTCGATCCACATTCTGCCCAATCTTCAAAATCACGGCGCTCTCTTGGCGAGGTTGGGCAAGCACAAGGCCGCCGTGTCCTGCGTCTATGTGAACAAGCTCGCCGATATCGACATGAGCGTTTTGGAGACGCTGATCGCGGACGCCTTCGCAGAGATGGCGCGGCTTTACCCGGACTGAAATGGTCGGCGGCTGGACCGGGCGCGGCAAGATTCAGGGCCGCGTCGAGCGAGAAACCGTGTTCGTGCGGATGGATGCGCTCACCACCCAGGCGCGGGTTTTCAAGACCCTGGCGAAGGATTTCTTTCGCAAGGAGATGCGGACCGTACGGCCAAAGGGCGGGCCGTTCGAGGTGCGCATCACCATTGAACTTGTGCCCGACGCGCCCAAGCATGACGTGGACAATGTGGCGAAGGCGTTGCTCGATGCGCTCACCGGCGCGGTGTTTCACGATGACAGCCAGGTGGTGCGGTTGGTCGTGGAGAAGGCGGAGGGAGAGCGGGCGCGGGTGCATGTGCGGGCGGCGCCGTGCGACTTGCCCGAGCCGCTTTCCGCCATGGGACCGGCCCCGTCCTCAGGCCCGCGGCGGGGCAAGCGGCGGTGAGGGGCGCCTATTTCTTCCGAAATTGATCCTAGCTGACGACTTTCGCGCCGGGTTCCTTGGCGTCTGCGTCGTCTTGTCCATCTTGGATCAAGCGCGCGCCGGCCGACGGCCCCGCATTGGGTAGAGCGCGCGGCGTTTCGGTCGGCGGCGTTTTGGTTTCGACGGTCCCGTCTTCTTGCAGATCAAATTGCAGCCCGAATTGGACGGAGGGATCATAAAAACGCGACACCGCCTCGAACGGCACGAGAAGCGTCTCCGGGACTTGGCTGAAAGACAGCCCGACGGAGAACTGGTGCTCCTCCACCTTCAAATCCCAAAATTGATGCTCGAGGACGATCGTCATTTCGTTGGGATAGCGGTCGCGAAGATAAGGGGCGAGCTCGACCCCAGGCGCTTGGGTGCGAAAACTGACATAGAAATGATGGTCGCCCGGCAGACTGCCTTGCTCCGCCACGCGGCGAAGAGCCTCGCGCACGACCCCGCGCAGCGCTTCTTGCGCCATCAGGTCGTAACGCATCAAATCCTTGCCCATATCCGGTTCCCGATTGAACGGCGGGGCGGGCCCCGACGCAGACGCATACCTAGTCATACTGCGCAAAAGCGTGGAAGTGGAGGCTTCTGTTGCCAGGCGCCTCCGAGCCCCGCCTAGCCGTGCGAACGGCTAGGGCTTGGATTGAAGCTGTCGCGCCGCATTACGCAGCGAGACGGGCTTCCGCATAGTTGTCGTTGGCAACTATTCAAAACGCCCGATAACGGCGGAGCACACCGAGCGGCGGCTGCGTCTTTACACGTCCGTCGATCCTATTTCGGCCCCGCCGAAACGCCCGCGTCTCAGGCGCTTGGGTGGAGCCGCCGGGTACCGCCCCCGGGTCCGGTCCGCTTATTGCACGCGGCGTCTACCGCCATAGTCGACCGTCGCCGACTCGTGGAATATAGGCGCTTCGACTTCGGCGCGAAAGGGCGTAGCGCCGACGGTTCATCGTTTGCGGGAATCGGCTAGCAAAGCGTGATGCATCGGGAAGCGGCATATCTAGACCTGCTCCGGGAGGCCTTGGACACGGGCGAATGCCGGGACGATCGAACCGGCGTGGGTACGCGTTCCTTGTTCGGGCGGATGTTGGCGTTCGATCTGACGGAGGGCTTTCCGCTTCTGACGACCAAACGCGTCCACTTCAAATCCGTGCTCCACGAACTGATGTGGTTTTTGCGCGGCGAGACCAATGTTCGCAGCCTCCAGAACGCGGGGGTCAGCATTTGGGACGAATGGGCGGACGCGGAGGGCGAGCTTGGACCTGTCTATGGCAAGCAATGGCGCAGTTGGGCCGCCTGCGACGGTCGGACCATCGATCAAATCGCCGAGGCGGTGCGCCTGATCCGGGAGGACCCAACGTCGCGGCGCATTGTCGTGTCCGCGTGGAATCCGGCGGATCTGCCCGAGATGGCGCTCGCGCCGTGCCACATCTTGTTCCAGTTTTCCGTGCGCGCCGGCGGGCGGCTCGATTGCGCCCTTTATCAACTGTCCGCGGATCTCTTTCTGGGGGCGCCGTTCAACATTGCGAGCTACAGCGCGCTTTTGGCCATGGTGGCCCATGTGAGCGGTTTGACGCCTGGGCGCTTCACCCATTTTCTCGGCGACGCCCATCTCTACGCCAATCATTTGGACCAAGCGCAGACACAGTTGGAGCGCACGCCCAAGGCTTGGCCGCGGCTCGTGTTGAATCCAGACATTCAGAACCTTTTCGATTTTCGCGCCGCCGACGTGACCCTGGAGGGTTACGACCCCCATCCCGCCATATCCGCGCCCGTGGCGGTCTGAGCATGGGCGACGCCCGTGATCCGGACGTGGTGTTGGTCGCCGCCGTGGCGCGCAACGGCGTGATCGGCCGCAGCGGAAAGCTGCCATGGCGCTTGAAATCAGATCTCGCGCGGTTTCGCGAGTTGACCCTGGGCGCGCCCATCGTGATGGGCCGGCGCACATGGGAGAGCTTGCCGAAGCGGCCGCTTCCGGGGCGCATCAACATCGTCATGTCGTCGGATCCAGGCTATCGCGCGGAGGGCGCGGCGCTTGCGCTCGACGTGGAGACCGCGCGCCTGATGGCGGTCACGGAGGCGCGCATTCTTGGCGCAGATGTGATGGTGATCGGCGGAGCCGGCGTGTATCGTGCCTTTCTGCCATATGCGGACTGCTTGTATTTAACTGAAGTGGACGCGGAGCCGAAGGGCGACGTGCGGTTTCCGGCGATCGATCCCCAACAATGGCGCGAGGCGGATCGCCGCGAGGCCCCCGTCGGCCCGGAAGACGACCATGGTTTCGCCTATGTCCGATACGAACGCATCAAGCGCCGTTGACGCGAGGCGCCTTGTGACATTCGCCGTTTCGTTGAATAACGTTCCTCGACGAAAGGGCGAGGGTGCGGCCGTCAGCCGACCCGTTTCGGTAACGAGGGAGTTTTGTCATGCGCGCCGCTTTGATTTTCGCATTGGGTTTCTTCGCTGTCGCCGCCTCGGCGCAAGAAAACGGCCTTGAGCCCATTGGGTTCACATGCACCCAGGGCGAATTGGTTCGCACTGTGCGCATCGTCTACCCGGAGGGCGGTGAGAATGTGTGCGAGGTTCTCTACGGCAAGCCAACCGAAGGTTGGGACGACGACCAAGAAGGCGACGAGCGCGTCCGTTGGTCGGCGGAGCACAGCAAGGATTACTGCGAACCGCGCGCGATGGAGTTTATCGACAAGCTCACCAGCCGGCTCGGTTGGACTTGCGAACGCGAAGCTTCGGCCTGACTGCAGGTCACTCGATCAGGATTTTCGGCGGCTGAGGGGCTTCGCCCGAGGCGTTTGTGAGTTCGCTGAGAACGGACGTCGCCAGGGCGATGAAGGCGTCGCCTTCGAACGTGCCCGGCATGCACGGCTTGCCGTCATCGGAGGCGCGCCTCAGCGCTGGCGTCTGAGGCAATCGGGCAAGCACTTTCGTTTGAAGCCGCGTCGCTTCGGCGTCCGCGCCCCCCTCGCCATAAATGTCGATGCGGGCGCCAGACGCCGGATCCAACACCACGGACATGTTTTCGACCAAGCCAAGCAAGGGCACGCGGACGGTTTCAAACAGCGCCGCCGCGCGCCGTGCGTCCGCCAGGGCAAGTTCGTTCGGCGTGGTGACGATCATCGCCCCGTCCAACGCCAAGCGCTGGGCGAGAGACAATTGAATGTCGCCGGTGCCAGGCGGCATGTCGATGATCATGAGGTCAAGATCCCGCCACGCCGTATCGCTTAACAATTGCGCCAGCGCACGCGTCGCCATCGGGCCGCGCCACGCCACGGCTTTCTCCGGCTTGACGAGAAAGCCGATCGACATCGCCTGCACGCCCCAAACATCGTGCGGGTGCGGGCGGGATTCGTCGGCCATCTCGGGCGGGCGCTGAACGCCCAGCAAAGTCGGCGCCGAAGGCCCGTAGATGTCCGCGTCCAAAAGCCCGACGGTCTGACCCAATCGCGCGCAGGCGATCGCCAGGTTGACCGCGACCGTGGATTTTCCCACGCCGCCCTTTCCGCTAGCGACAGCGATGATGCGCCGCGCCGGGCGGTCTGAAGGAGCGCGCGGTTCTGAGGCGCCCGACGACGGCGCGGTGACGGCGACGCGCACGGGCGACCGGGTTACGCCCGCCGCCGCCGTCTTCGCCGCCTGCTCCAGCGCGGCGGCGCCGGCGCGGTCGACCTCCGCCTCCAAAATAAGCTGGACGACGTCGTCCTGAGCCGTCACCTTAGAAATGCGCGCGTCTTTCAATCCGGGCGCGTTCTCAAGCGCATTGCGCAATTTTCGTTCGATCGTCATGTCGTCGGGACCGTCCGCCGCGTCTGCGTTGCGTCGCATAGGTCGAACCATATATTGCCGACAAGCTTTAATCACTGAGGTGCGAATGCCCTGGAGCGACAATCGAAATGGCGGCGGCTGGCAAGGCGGACCGTGGGGACAACCTCCGCGTGGAGGAGGACCGCGGCGCGGCCGCGGCGGCGGCGGCGGAGGTCCGGATTTTGAGGACATGCTGCGAAAAGGACGCGACCAATTGCGCGGATTCCGACCCGGGCGTCTTGGCCCCCTCGCGGTCGCCGTCCTTGTGCTCGCCTTGGCGGCGATTTGGCTGGCGACCGGCTTTTATCAGGTGGACGCCAGCGAGCGCGGCGTGGAGCAGCGTTTCGGCGCGTTCAGCGTCGAGACGGGCCAAGGTCTCAATTATCATTTTCCATGGCCGATCGAGACCGTGACGATCGTCAACACGACGGAAGAACGTCGGATCGAAATCGGCGGGTCGAGCACGCGCGGCGCGTCTGCGGAGCGCTTGATGCTGACCGGCGATGAGAACATCATCGAACTGAGCTTTTACGTCGCCTATGTCGTGGACGACGCACGATCTTACGTCTTCAACATGCGGGATCCGGAAGCTTCGGTGAAACCGGTCGCCGAGTCGGCGATGCGGGAGGCGATCGGTCGTGCGGACTTGGAGCGCATTCAGACGACAGGTCGTGGGGCGATCGCGGCGGAGGTGCAGCGGCTCGTCCAGGAAACCTTGGATCAGTATGGCGGCGGCGTTCGCATCACGCGGGTTGAGATTCAAGACGCCGAACCCCCGACCGAGGTGGCGGAGGCGTTCCGCGACGTGCAGGCGGCGAACCAAGACAAAGAAACGAAGCGTAACGAAGGACTCGCTTACCAAAACCAAAAAGTGCCCGAGGCGCGGGGCGAGGCCGAACGGATCCGCAATCAGGCCGAGGCCTACCGCGAGCGTGTGATCGCGGAGGCGAACGGTGAAGCAGAACGCTTCACGTTGATTTATGAAGAATATGCAAAGGCGCGCGACGTGACGCGTCGCCGAATGTATCTTGAAACGATGGAGCGTGTGTTGGCCGATATGGAGAAGGTCGTCGTCGATGATGATGTCGGCGGCGGCGTGGTCCCCTATTTGCCGCTGCCGGAAGTGCAGCGTCGCCGCGGCGATGGAGGAGGGCGATAATGCGTATTCTATCCGTTGGCTTGGCCATCCTTCTCATCGGCGGAACCTTCCTGGCTGCAAACTCTTTCTTCATCGTCGATCAGCGCGAGCAGGCGCTCATCCTCCAGTTCGGCGATCCCGTCGCCGTCTACAACGCCGTGAAGGTGGAAGAGGACACCCTATCCAACCGGCCGGATTCGCCGAATCTGGAGGTGACCGACGCGCCCGGCCTGAAGTTCAAAATCCCCTTCATCCAACGCGTCATTCGCTATGATCGGCGCACTTTGGATTATGACGCGGATCCGCGAGAAATCTTAACCGCCGAGCGGGAACCGCTGACCGTCGACGCATTCTTGCGTTTTCGGATCGTGGATCCGCTGCAATTCTACCGGCGGGTTCAGACGGAGCTACAGGCGATCAGCCGTCTGGAGGACCAACTTCTTTCCAGCCTCCGCGACGTCTTGGCCGGCGTGGAAACCCAAGCGATCGTTTCCGGTGAGCGCGCCCAATTGATGGAGCAAGTCCGCGAAGCGATGCGCGCCAACGCCCGGACGCTGGGCATCGATATTGTGGATGTGCGCATTCGGCGGGTCGATCTGCCGGAAACGTTGAGCAAAAGCGTTTATCAACGCATGGAGTCCGAGCGTCGCCAAGTGGCCAATCGGGCGCGAGCCGAAGGCGAAGAGACCAAACGCCGGATCATCGCTGAGGCGGATCGTGAAGTGGAGATTCTTCTCGCCCAAGCGCGTGAGGAGGCCGAAAAGATCCGCGGTCGTGGCGACGCCCGTCGTGCGGACATTTTCGCTCAGGCCTATGGACGAGATCCGCAGTTCTTCGCGTTCTACCGGTCGCTCATCGCATATGAACGAGCTTTGCGGGACGGCGAGACCACGATGGTGCTGAGCCCAAACAGCGAATTCTTCCAGTTTTTCAAGGAGATGGAACCGCCTGAAGGCGGCTGACGCCTCGCCATAGAGTGGCCGCATTGACGCGGAAGATCGAACAAATCCATCGAAAAGACGGAGCCGCCATGACTTCGCATTTTTCATTCTCGGCGATCGCCGGGGCGTTGTTAGCTTTCGCCGCCCTGGTTGCGGCCCCCATTTCGCCTGCCCACGCGCGACCCGGCGAATTCGAGCGCGGTTACGCGGATCTCGTTGAGGATTTGGCGCCCGCGGTGGTGAATATCTCGACGAGCCAAACGGTCGAAGGCGGCAACAACCTTGCGGAGCTGCTGGAATCCTTGCCCGATGGATTGCGTGAACGCTTCCCGGATCTTGGACCGAACAGCCCGCTCGGCGGGCGGCGTGCGCCGCGCCGGCGCAATTCCCTCGGCTCGGGCTTCGTCATCGATGCGGAAGGCGTCATCGTGACGAACAATCACGTGGTGGAGGGCGCCGACGAGATCGTCGTGAATTTCACCGATGGGACCCAGTTGCCGGCGGAAATCGTCGGGCGCGACGAAGGCACGGACATTGCGGTCTTGCGCGTGGAGAGTGGGCGACCGCTGCCCGCGGTTCGGTTCGGCGATTCTGACGATGTGCGCGTCGGCGACCGGGTTCTCGCCATCGGAAACCCGTTTGGACTGGGCGGATCCGTGACCGAGGGCATCGTGTCCGCGCTTTCCCGCCAATTGCGGCAAATCGACTATGAGGACTTCATCCAAACCGATGCGGCCATCAATCGCGGGAACTCCGGCGGACCGTTGTTCAATCTGGATGGCAGCGTGATCGGGGTGAACACGGCGATCTTCTCGCCGTCCGGCGGATCGATCGGCATCAGCTTTTCGGTGCCGTCGAACTTGGCGAGCCGCGTGGTTCGGCAATTGCTCGAATATGGCGAAGTCCGCCGCGGTTGGCTCGGCGTCTCCATTCGCGACGTCGATCAACAGATTGCTCAGGTCTATGGCCTGAATAAGCCGGAAGGGTCGTTGGTGGCCCAGGTCGTGGATGGCAGCCCGGCTTCGGATGCGGGTCTTGAGGAAGGCGATCTGGTGGTCCGCTTCAACGGGCAATCGGTATCCGACTCCAGCGAATTGCAACGGCGCGTCGCCGACACGGAGATCGGCGCGACGGTGCCCGTCGAGGTGCTGCGAAAGGGCGACCGACGGACCTTTCGCGTCACCGTTGGCCGGCTTGATACGGAGGCTGCAGCGGCCGCGTCCTTAGACTCCACAAGCGACACAAACTCCAATGACGGCGAGCGCTTGGAAGGCTTGGGCGTGGTCTTAGGGTCGCTGGAAAGCCGCGAGGCGCGCCGTTTTCAGTTGTCTCAAGACAATCAAGGTGCGGTCGTGCTGCGCGTCGATGCAGAGTCGGACGCCGCCGGCAAACTGCGCGAGGGCGACCTAATCACAGAAGTGAATTGGGAGCCCGTTCGTGATGTGGAAACGGCGCGCGTTCTTATCGAAGCGGCGCTGGACTCCGAGCCGCGCAAGCCGGTTTTGCTGCGTGTCCGACGCGGCGACGCCACGCCGATCTATATCGCTGTGGAGCCTGTAGGCTAACTCTCGCAGAACGCGTCTTTGGGAATGCCTTGGAGATAGAGCGCGCCGGTCAGATCGCCGTTCCTAATGGCCGCATCCGCCGCCGCTTCGGCGGCGGGCTTTCCTCGAAACGCCACGCCCAACCCCGCCGCCCGCAACATGGCGGCGTCGTTCGCGCCGTCTCCGATCGCCATGGCTTGGGCGAGACCGCCCAGACTTTCGGCTTCCTTGCGCAGCGTCGTCTCTTTCGCCTCTGCGCCGCGGATGGGAAGCCGCGGCGCGCCGGTCAGGCGACCTGCCTCGTCTTGCTCCAGCTCATTGGCGGCATGCACATCAAAGCCGCAGATCTCCGCCACACGCGCGGCCACCGGCCCGAAACCCCCGGTGGCCAGCACAAGGCGCGCACCTTGCGCCCGCATGGTGGCGCAGAGGGTCAAGGCCCCGGAGTGAAGCGTCAATCGATCCGCCAGAGCGTCCAATCGACTCGCGGGAAGGCCTTTCAACAAGCGCACCCGCGCGCGGAGCGCCTCTTCAAAGGGCATGTCGCCGCGCATCGCTTTTGCGGTGATCTTGGCCACTTCGTCTTGCGCGCCGATCTCCGAGGCGAGTTCGTCAAGGCTCTCTTCCGCCACGATGGTGGCGTCCATATCTGCGACCATCAGGCGTTTGCGCCGGTCGGAGGTCGGGACGACCGCCAAGTCGACCGGCGCATCGGATATGGCGGCGGCCAAGCGCCGATAGAGCCCAACGAGATCGTCTTCGGCATCTTCGACGTCGAATTCGACCGCCTCGCCCTTTGCAAGCCAGCGCACATCGCCGCATCGTCCAGCCGCGCGTCGCGCCGCATCGAGGTGCGTGTCGGTCACGGCGTGCGTATCCGGCGCGCCAAACAGCACGACGACCTGTGGGAGCATGGCTGACGATCCTTCAAAGGTTGCAGGCGGCCAGATCGTGGTGATCGCAGGCCCGACAGCCTCCGGCAAGTCGGAGGCGGGTCGGATCGTGGCGGCCGCTTCCGGGGGGGCGGTCGTGAACGCGGATGCGCTTCAACTGTACCGGGATCTAAAGATTCTGAGCGCGCGTCCAGACGCCGGGCCGGAGGATAATCCCCCCCATTGGCTATACGGGATCCAGGATGGCGCGATCCCTTTTTCCGCGGGCGCTTTTTCACGTTTGGCGTCCGAAACGATTGAAGCTCTTTGGCGTGACGACCGGATTCCGGTGTTGGTCGGCGGTGCGGGGCTCTATCTTCGCGCCTTGCTTGAAGGCCTGTCGCCGATTCCGGACATCGCGCCGAGCTGGCGCCAGGAGGCGAAGGCGCGTTTGTCGCAAACCGGCGCCGCCGCGTTTTACGACGAAGTCTATGCCCTGGATCCTGAAGCCGTATCCAACATCGATCCGCATGATCCACAGCGCTTGATCCGTGTCTGGGAGGTATCGCGGGCCACGGGCGAACCGCTGAGCGCTTGGCGGCGCCGGCCACGGGTGGCGGCGCTTCCCAAATGTGAGATCACCGCATTTGTTACGCTCCCAGAACGAGAGTTGCTCTACCAGCGCTGTGATGTACGATTTGAGACCATGATGGCGGAAGGGGCCATGGCCGAGATCGACGTCCTGGCGTCGCGGCGGCTTCCGAACACGGCCCCGGTCATGAAAGCGGTCGGCGTGCCGCCTTTGTTGCGCTTTCGTGCAGGGCTGTGCCGTGAGGAAGAGGCTGTCGCCGAAGCTCAGCGCGACACGCGCCGATACGCGAAGCGCCAAATGACATGGTTTCGCGGACAGACGTCCCGGTGGTTGGAGATCCATGGGCGAACGCCTCATGAATTCGCAGACCGCATCTTGGCTCGGCTCGCTCGCGGCGCGGAAGGCGGCGCCTGACGCCTTGCCGCGGGCGCCGGACCGCGCCATGGTCCGCGCCCGTCGATCCCCGCGCCCGACGTGACGCGCGCATATTGGATGGGCGACAAGGAGCCGCCTCTGGACCCCGAGATTCGGAACCGCGCCGAAAAGCAGGCCACGGCCGCGCCCAAGTCGGCGCATGCGCTCGTGCGCTTTCTTTTTGAGATGGACGCACGCGCTCTGCGCGCCGCCATGGTCACATTGGCCTTGATCGGCGGCGTCGCGGCGCTCGCGGTTCTGGCGCGCACGCAGATCCTTGGCGACGCCAGCGCCGAAGTCGAGTCGTTCATGTCCTCCGTGCGGGGGACGCCTTGGGCGTATCCGGCGGTGGTCCTCTCCTTTTCCGCATTGGCGTTGGTCAGCGCGCCTCAATTTCTTTTGATCGCGGCGACCGTCGTCGTCTTCGGACCCTATTTCGGCTTCGCCTATGCGTGGACGGCGACGCTGTTCAGCGCCAGCCTGACGTTCTGGCTGGGGCGCACCGCCGGCGCCAAGCCGCTTCGGCGGTTCGGGGGCGAGAGCGTCAATCGCCTGTCCCAATGGATTGCGAGGCACGGTTTCGCCGCCAGCGCGCTGGTCCGCATCCTGCCGTCCGCGCCGTTCATCGTCGTGAATATGTGCGCGGGCGCGTCACACATCTCCTTCGCCAAGTTTCTTGCAGGAACCGCGATCGGCACGATCCCCAAGACCGCGTTGATCGCCTTTTTGGGCACGAGCCTGAGCGAACTCGTACGATCGCCCGATCTGACCACCGTGGCCCTGCTTGCAGGCGTGGTCGCCGTTTGGATCCTTTTGGTGCTGGTCGTCCGTCGCTTGCGGCGCGGAGTCCAGGCTGAGGACTGAATCCGCCGGTCCGGCGTCACGTTCGCTCGACCGACTCAAATCCATGGTGTAGACGAGCGTCATCGGGCGTTTTTGAGGTCGCCGCCACTCTTTCGGCGACGTCGGCGTCGGACGTCCCCTTCGGTTAGCGCGAATCCCATGTTCTCAAGCGTCTTCGGTCTGGTTTCCTCTGACATCGCCATCGATCTCGGCACCGCGAACACCTTGGTTTACGCCAAGGGGCGGGGCGTGGTTTTGAACGAACCTTCGGTGGTCGCCGTCAGCACGAAAGGCGGGCGTCGCCAGATGCACGCGGTCGGCCTGGAGGCCAAGGCGATGCTGGGGCGGACGCCCGGCTCGATTGAGGCGATTCGGCCCATGCGGGACGGCGTCATCGCCGACTTCGATGTGGCGGAAGCCATGATCAAGCATTTCATTCAGAAGGTGCACAATCGCGGAAGTTTCGTGCACCCGATGATCGTGATCTGCGTGCCGTCCGGCGCCACAGCCGTTGAACGGCGCGCGATACACGACTCCGCAATCTCCGCCGGCGCGCGCAAAGCGTTCTTGATTGAAGAACCGATGGCGGCGGCGATTGGGGCGGGCCTGCCGGTGACGGAAGCCACAGGCTCCATGGTGGTCGACATCGGGGGCGGCACCACCGAGGTGGCGGTTCTGTCTTTGCAAGACATCGTCTATGCGCGATCCGTCCGGGTGGGCGGCGACAAGATGGATGAGGCGATCATCGCCCACGTCAGGCGCGCCCACAATCTGCTGATCGGCGAGACGAGCGCCGAGAAGGTCAAGATGTCCATCGGCGCGGCGATCGTCAGCGACGATCGGGACGACGTGTTCATGGACGTCAAGGGACGCGACCTGATGCAGGGCGTCCCTCGGGAGGTTCGGATCAGCCAAAGACAAATCGTGGAGGCGCTGTCCGAACCGGTCGGTCAAATCACCGACGCCGTGAAAGTGGCGTTGGAGGCGACCCCGCCGGAACTCGCCGCCGACATCGTCGAAAAAGGCATCATGTTGACGGGCGGCGGCGCTCTGTTGATGGGGCTTGACCGCTTGCTGCGGGAAGAAACCGGGTTGCCGGTCACGGTCGCCGACGACCCGCTTTCATGCGTGGCGCTCGGAACGGGCAAGGCCCTCGAAAATTGGCGCACGATGCGGCACATCTTCGTCCCGTCCTTCTGACGACGGTGGCGAATCCGTGACGAAGTTGTCGAGCGCGCGCCGGACGGTCGGGCGTGCCTCCGCGCTCGCCGGGCCCATACGGATCTTGATCGTGGCGGCGATCGTCACGGCGTTGGCGTTTGTGTTTGGGGGGCGGCTCAGCGGCGGCGAGGTGCGGCGCTTCTTGGCCGACCTCTCGGCGCCGCTTTCGGCGGCGGCATCATGGCCGGCGGCGCGGTTCCGAGATGGAGCCGAAGCGGTCGCCTCGTTCTGGAACGCCGCGGCGCGCGTCCGCGAACTCGAGGCTCGGATCGAAGAGATCGACGCATTGCGCGCCGAACAAGCACGGCTCACGCGATTGGTGCGCCGCTATGAGTCGCTTCTGGGCATGACCCTGGATCCGAACGTGCCCCGGATCGGGGCGCGCGTCATCGGCGAGACCGACGGGCCGTTCGTCCGCACATTGCTCGTCGATGTCGGGCAGTCCGACGGCGTGCAGGAGGGGCAGGCGGTGACCGATGCGAGGGGCCTGCTCGGTCGCGTGGTCACGGCCGGAAGCCGCGCTTCGCGCGTCCTTTTGGTGACCGACTTCAACAGCCGCGTGCCGATTGAACTGGCGGAGACAGGCGCGCGCGGCATCCTTGCAGGCGACAACACCGATCGCCCGGAGGTCCGCTACCTGACCCCGAAGGACGGCGCGCGGCCCGGCCATCACGTTTTGACCTCCGGCGCAGGGGGATTGTTTCCCCCGGGTCTGCCGGTCGGCCGGTTGGTCGAAGAGGCGGGGGTCGTCCGGGTCCTGCTGGACGCCGAGCCGGCGCTCGTCAGCCACGTGCAAGTCATGCGTTATGCGTTCCCCAAGATCGATCAAGGCGATGGCGGGCCCCCATCGAGCGAGACCGCGCCATGAACGCGGCGCCGGCGGAAGATCGCGCGCAAGCGGGTTGGTCGACGGCGGCCTTCGGCGCGGTCACCATACTTTCTGCGCTGATTTGCGCCGCGGCGATCCGCTTGGCGCCGCCGCCGGCGAGTACGCCCTGGTTTCCCGTTGCGGCGATCTTTTTTTGGGGCGTTTTTCGGCCCAGCGCGTCCTCGCCCTGGTTTGCGGGCGCCGTCGGATTGTTGCAGGACGCATTGTCCGGCGCGCCCTGGGGCGTTCACACGGCGGGCTATCTCGTCGCGGCGGCCGCCACTCAGGCGCTTGGCCCCGGCGTCCGTCGAGAAGGGTTCGCGTCCGTTTGGGCGGCGTTTGCGGTGACGGCGATCGCGGCCGCCGCGGGCGGATGGGGCGCCGCGTCCATGGCCGCGCGCGCGGTGTTGCCCTTTGAGGCGGCGGCGCTTCAGAGCGTTGTGATGATTCTGTTGTATCCGCTCCTCCATAGAGGTTTTACGGCTCTGGACACCGGAGTCCGGCGCATGGGATGAACACGACATGAATCGTGACACTCCGCCAGGTCGAATGGACAGCGTCACGCGGCGCAGTCTTATGGCGGGCGCCGGGGTCACTCTCGTGGTCGGGACGGTGGCCACACGCCTTTACCAACTCCAGGTGGTTGAAGCGGACGCTTATCGGACGCTGGCGGAAGACAACCAGTTCAACTATCGGGTCGCGCCGCCGCGCCGCGGCCTCATTGTCGATCGTTTCGGCGCGCCTCTGGCTTCCGTGCGTGACAATCTCCGGGTGCTTGTGACGCCTGAGCAAGCGACGAACTTGCCGGAGGTCCTCGAATCCCTGTCTCAGATCCTCAACCTCACGGAGCAGGACCGGGCGCGCATTTTGCGCCAGGCCGCGCGTCGCCAGCCCTTCACGCCAATTCTCGTGGCCGAAGACCTGGCTTGGGAGACCTTCAGCGCCGTCAACGTGCGGGCCCCGGACCTTCCCGGCGTTTCGCCGGATGTCACGGAGGTTCGCGAGTATGATTATGGTCCCGCTTTCGGCCATGTGGTCGGATATGTCGGCGCGCCCGACGAGGACCGCATGGGCGACGACCCCGTGTTTCGGCAACCAGGTTTCAAGGTTGGAAAGAGCGGCGTTGAGGCGGCGTTCGACAACACTTTAAGAGGCGAGGCTGGGGCGGTCAAAGTCGAAGTCAACGCCCGAGGACGCGTTATTCGGGAGCTTGCAGGCGGCGGCGTCCCGCCGACGGCGGGCGAGACCGTTCGTCTGACCCTTGATGCGGAATTGCAGACTTTCGTCACGCGCCGATTGGAGGGCCAGAGCGCAGCCGTCGTCGCGCTGGACGTCAAGACCGGGGACGTGCTGACCCTGGTCTCGGCCCCCGCCTTTGACCCGAACGTGTTTTCGGTGTCCATCTCACACGATGAATGGCGTCGTTTGAACGAAGATCCGCTGCGCCCCCTCCATGACAAGGCGCTCGCCGGCCAGTTTCCGCCCGGGTCGACCTTTAAGATGATCGTGGCGCTGGCCGCCATGCGCGAAGGGATCATCGCACCAGACGAGAAGATCACGTGTCGTGGCAAACGTCGTTTCGGGGGTCGTGATTTCTTTTGCTGGAAAGACGAGGGGCACGGTCCCGTCGATATGGCGACGGCGATCGCCCAATCCTGCGACGTATATTTCTATCATGTGGCGGAGCAGTTGGGTCCTGAAAAGATCAAGGCCGTGGCCGCCGACTACGGATTTGGGACGACCACCGGCATCGAGATCGCGGGCGAGAAGGCCGGCCTTCTTCCCGATGACGCCTGGAAGCGGCGGGCGCTTGGCGAGCCGTGGTATCGTGGCGAGTCGCTCAATCTGGGGATCGGCCAAGGCTATTTGCTGTCCACCCCGATTCAGTTGGCGGTGATGACGGCCCGTCTCGCCTCGGGCTTGCGGGTTCGGCCCCGACTTCTGACCGAAACGGGCGTGGCGGCGGACGGAGAGGTTTGGGACGCGCTGCCGGATTCGCCGGAGGCGTTGGCCCTGGTGCGCGCCGCTATGGGCGATGTGGTGAACGCGCCTCACGGCACTGCGTTTCGCAGCCGCATCCGCGAAGGGCGGTTGGATATGGCGGGCAAAACCGGGACGTCGCAGGTGCGGCGGATCACGCGCGAGGAGCGTCAACAGGGCGTTTTGGAGAATGACGAGTTGCCCCGCGCCCTTCGAGACCACGCACTTTTCGTCGCCTATGCGCCCGTCCTCGATCCGGCCTATGCGCTGAGCGTCGTCATCGAACATGGCGGCGGCGGCGCGCGCGCCGCCGCGCCGGTCGCGCGCGACATCATGGCCGAGATCCTGCGGCGCGACCCGTCCAACTGGTTGCCGCCCTCCATCGACACGCCGGCGCTGTGACCGGGTTTCCGATCGAGCGTCGCGTCTCCGCGACCGGCCGGCTTCTGGGTGCGGTCGCGCGATTGGACCCCGTGCTGTTTCTGGCGCCGATCGCCATGGCGGTCATCGGCGTCATCACGCTGTACTCCGCCGCGGGCGGCTCCATGGATCCATGGGCGGCGAAGCATGCATTGCGGTTTATGCTGTTTCCGGCCGCCATCATCGCGGCGTCCCTGGCCAGTCTGCGGATCATGCGTGGCGCAGTCGCGCCGTTTTACATCGGCGTGCTTGCCTTGCTTGGGGCGGTCGAGATGGCTGGGGCCATGAGCAATGGCGCGGCGCGCTGGCTGACATTCGGACCATTCACCTTGCAGCCGTCCGAACTGGCGAAAATCTCTGTGGTGGCGGCCATGGCGCAGCTCTACGCGGCGGCCGGGCACTCACGCGCCACCCATCCACTGACCCTTGCGGCCGCCCTGTGTCTCGTCGCAGCGCCCGTTCTTCTTATCGTCCGGCAGCCGGATTTGGGCACGGCGGTGCTTGTCGCCTTTGGCGGCCTCAGCGTCGCTTTCGTCGGCGGCGTGAGTTGGCGCCTGGTGATCTTCGGTCTGTCCGCGACGGCGCTTGGCGCGCCCATCGCCGTGCGAACCTTGCTACATGACTACCAGATTCAACGGATCATGACGTTTCTGGACCCTGCGCGCGATCCGCTCGGGTCCGGCTACCACATCCTGCAATCGAAAATCGCGCTGGGATCCGGCGGTCTTTACGGCAAGGGATTTCTCCAAGGCACGCAAGGT
>CAYPOX010000011.1:25568-34251 GCA_964412525.1 uncultured Caulobacterales bacterium | reverse complement strand
CGATGTGGTGGATCCGCGCCTCGATCCAGGAATATGTCCTTCGATCCTGGTCCATGGTGAAGATCGGCACAACGGCGGCGCAGAAAAAGCTCTTCTTCAATCTTCGGAAGGCGAAGTCGAAGATCGACGCTTTTGAAGAAGGCGACCTGACGCCGGAGCATGCGGAGAGCATCGCCAAGAGCTTGGGCGTGCCGATCAAAGACGTGGTCGAGATGAACCGTCGGCTGGCGGGAGCGGACAACTCCCTCAACGCGCCGCTTCGCCAGGACTCGGAAGCGGAATGGCAAGATTGGCTCGTCGACGACGATGCGATCAGCCAAGAGGACGCGCTCGCGGAGTCTGAGGAATTGACGACGCGCCGCGCGCTCTTGGAGGACGCCATGGGCGAATTGAACGACCGAGAGCGCCACATCATCATGGAGCGCCGCCTGTCCGAGGAGCCAAAGACGCTCGAAGAACTCAGCCACGTCTATGGCGTGAGTCGGGAGCGGGTGCGGCAAATCGAGGTCCGCGCCTTCGAGAAGCTCCAAAAGGCGATGATCGCGGCCAATCCGGCGACGCAGGCGGCGCAGATCTCCGCTTAGCGTCGCGGCGACCGGCCGTTTACGGGGCGAAGCGCACGACGTCGAGCGCAATCATCAACGTGCCAAGGAGACCGACGCCCCAGAACAGGGAGCGCACGACCGGCACGCCGGCCGCATAGGCGATCGCAAAGCCGAACCGCCCGATCACGAACAGGGCGGCCCCAAGCCGCGTGACATGGGTCGACACCTCCGCAAGGTGGGCGATGATTACCAAGGGGGCGAACATCGCCAGAGCCTCGATCGAGTTTGCGACAATCCGATTGAAGCGCCCCTGCGCCACCGATGGCGGCCGGGCATCGTCGCGCGGCCCCAAGCCCCACCGCAAACCGTGCACCGCCGGCACAAGCGCGCCTTGCGCCATCAACACCGCAAACAACAATCCCACACTGGCTAAAAGCGCACAGAGTTCTTGTGTCATGGCGTCCTTCTCAGACCGTCTCGATATCAATTTCCAAGTCACTATATTTTTAATAGTTACCTGTCAAACTGTTGACGGCCTCTCCAAAGTCCCAGATGGGCAGGGTCATGAAGAAAGAAACGACGACGTGCCCCATCGCCCGCGCCGCGTCGATTCTCGGGTCCCGGTGGACTGTTCTAATCCTTCGCGAACTCTTGGCGCACGACACTCGTCGCTTCCAAGACCTATTGGAATCGCTCGAAGGCATCGCGCCGAACACGCTGTCGGGCCGCCTAAAAATGCTGGAGGAAAGCGGCGTGATCCGCCGCGAACTCTATGAGGACCGGCCGCCCCGCGCGAGATACGTTCTGACGGAAAAGGGTCGGAAAATGGAGACCATCCTTCGCGCCATGCGCCGCTGGGGCGCGGAGCACGCGTGAGGACCAGAGATCGGATTGACCCGGAACCGCCTCTCGCTTATCCGCGGGGCAAGGGATCGAACCCCTGCCGCCCGCGGGCTTGACGCCTTTGGTGAAGTTCGACGTTTGCCTCTCGCCCTTGGTTGACGCTTCGGCGCGTCCTTGGCGGCAATGCGGGTCCCGCCTTTTCCATGCGCGCCGCCGTTCATTGAGGCGAAGAACATGGTCAAAGACTTCCCACTCCCACCGATCGCGGCGTTGAAAGCTCAAGCTCAACGTCTGCGCACCAACGCCGCCGATGAGGGCGCGCCCTTGTCGCACAGCCGCGCATTGGAAATGGTCGCACGGCTGCATGGCTTTCGTGACTGGAACGGCTTGCATGCGGCGGCGCGCCGTTCGGCCGCGCCGTCCTTCGCCGTCGGCGAGCGTGTCTCGGGGCGCTATCTGAAACAGGATTTTCAAGGTGAGATCCGAGGCGTCACCGCGATGGACGGCGGTCGTCGCCGGGTCGTGATCCGGTTCGACGACGCGGTGGACGTCGTCTCCTTCGCCAGCTTTTCAAATTGGCGGACGCAGGTCACCTGCGTGGTGGACGAAAAGGGCCGGAGCGCCGCCCGCACCTCGGACGGCGTCCCGCATTTGGAGCTCGCGATCCCCTAACGGATCCGCAGAACGTGCGCCGACGCAGCCTTGCGCTTCGTTGGCGACGCTGCGCGCCGACCTTAGTCCGCGAACGGATCGGTCATCAGAATGGCGTCGTCGCGCTCAGGGCTGGTGGAAAGCATGGCGACCGGCGCGCCGATCAACTCCTCCACGCGGCGGACATACTTCACCGCCATGGCCGGGAGGTCCGCCCAAGAGCGCGCGCCATGGGTGCTCTCCGACCATCCCTCCAGCTCCTCGTAAACGGGAACGACGCGCACCTGCGCCGCAGGGTCGGCCGGAAAGGCGTCCAGACGCGCGCCATCCAACTCATAACCGACGCAGACTCTCAGCGTTTCAAAGCCGTCGAGCACATCGAGCTTGGTGAGCGCCACGCCGTCGACGCCGCCGATCTCCAAGGCTTGGCGCGTCAACACCGCGTCGAACCAGCCGCAACGACGGCGACGACCGGTCACCGTCCCGAACTCATGGCCGCGTTCGCCGAGCCGCTCGCCGATCGCGTCATCCAGTTCCGTGGGAAAGGGGCCGGACCCGACGCGCGTCGTGTAGGCCTTCACGATGCCCAACACATAATCAATCGCGCCGGGACCGACGCCCGAGCCCGCCGCCGCCTGTCCGGCAAGCGTGTTGGACGACGTGACGAAGGGATAAGTCCCGTGGTCGACGTCCAGCATGGCGCCCTGGGCGCCCTCGAAAAGAATGCGCTCGCCCGACCGTTTGGCGTCCGCCAAACGACGCCAGGCGGCCCCCACGAAAGGCGCGATGCGCGGCGCCACGTCGGCGAGGTCGGCGACGAGCGCCTCCACGTCGATGACCGGCCAAGCATGGCCGCGCCGCAACGCGTCATGATGGTCCAGCGCCGGGCCCAGTTTGCTCCGCAGAGTCGAGGGATCGCAAAGATCCGCCGCACGCAAGGCGCGCCGCCCGACCTTGTCCTCATAGGCGGGACCAATGCCGCGCTTCGTGGTTCCGATCGCCTGCCCGCCCGACCGCGCGGCCTCGCGCAACTCATCGAGTTCCCGGTGAAACGGCAGGATCAACGAAGCGTTGTCGGCGACGAGAAGGTTTTCAGGGGTCATGACCACGCCTTGCGCCGCCACGCGTTCGATCTCCTCGGCCAGGGCCCACGGGTCGATCACGACGCCGGATCCGATCACAGACAGCTTGCCTTTTCGAGCGACGCCCGACGGCAAAAGCGAAAGTTTGTAGGTTACGCCGTCGATCACCAAGGTGTGCCCGGCGTTGTGACCGCCCTGAAACCGGACGACCACGTCCGCTCGAGCGGACAGCCAATCGACAATCTTTCCCTTGCCCTCGTCGCCCCATTGGGCGCCGACGACCGCGACATTCGCCATTGCGCAAACCCCTGATAGAGGGGAAAGGCCTAAACGCTCCGAGGGTGCGGGCCAAGTCGAGATCCCGCGATTGACATCCCTGCGACGAAGGCGTCACCGTCCGGCACGACAGCGAAACGGTCGAGGCCTCGTCCGTCGCTGGATCTTTCCGTCACGCGCGGATAGCGCCCATTCGTTTTCGAGAGCGCCGAATGACGTGTTTGTCCAACAAGACCTGTCTCGTCACCGGAGGCGCGCGCGGGATCGGCGCGGCGATCGCAAGAGCGTTTGCGCAAGCCGGCGGTCAGGTGATCGTGACCGACATCCTCGAGGACGAGGGACGCGCCCTCGCGGACGAAATCGGCGGCGTTTATCACGCGCTCGACGTGGCCGACGAGGACGCCTGGGATCGCTTGAGGCAAGATGCGCCCACGCTCGACGTTCTGGTCAACAATGCGGGCGTGACCGGTTTCGAGACGGGCGTCGTCGCCCATGATCCGGAGAATGCGCGCCTAGAGGATTGGCGCGCCGTGCATCGCGTGAATCTCGACGGCGTGTTTCTGGGCTGCCGTTTCGCGATCCGAGCCATGCGCCCGAAGGGCCGCGGCTCGATCATCAACATGTCATCACGGTCCGGAATGGTCGGCATTCCCGCCGCCGCCGCTTACGCCTCGTCCAAGGCCGCGGTTCGCAACCACACCAAGTCTGTGGCGCTCTACTGCGCGCAACAGGGCCTCGACATTCGCTGCAACTCGATCCACCCGGCCGCGGTGTTGACGCCGATTTGGGAGCCGATGTTGGGCGAAGGTCCGGACCGGGACGCGCGCATGGCTGAACTGGTTTCCGAAACGCCGATGAAGCGTTTCGGGCGGCCCGAAGAGGTCGCCGCCCTCGCCTTGCTCCTGGCGGGCGACGAGGTCGGCTACGTCACCGGCGCCGAGTTCACCATCGATGGCGGCATCCTCGCCGGATCGGCGGCGAGCCCTTAAAACGCCAAGGGTTTCGCTTGGCGAACCAGCGGCAGCCGCCGCACGGCGTCGACCACGTCCGGCGCAACCGCATCATCGACGGCGACCAGCGCCATGGCGTCGCCGCCCGGCGCGGTGCGGCCGAGATTGAAGGTGGCGATATTGACGCCCGCATCCGCCAAAGCCGCGCCGAGCGAACCGATGAAACCCGGCTTGTCGTCATTGGTGACGAAAAGCATGTGCTCGGAAAAGGCGGCGTCAAGCGCCACGCCGCGAACTTCGATCAAACGCGGCTCGCCGGCGAACAACGCGCCGGAGACGGTGCGCTCGCCCTCGGCGGTCGTGATCGTCAACCGAAGGACGCTGTCATAGTCGCCGCCGTCCTGCTTGACCCGCACCGCGACGTCCACGCCGCGCTCCTTCATGAGGGCCGGCGCATTGACGATGTTCACCTCCGACAGATTGGGCTTCAAGACCCCCGCCGCCGCCGCGGCGGTCAGCGGTTTGACGTTGAGTTCGGCGACATCGCCTTCATAGGAGATCTCAAGCGCCGTGAGCGCCGAATCCGTCAACTGGCCGGCCATAAGGCCCAGTTTTTCCGCCAATCCGACGAAGGGCTTCAACCGCGGCGCCTCTTCCGCCGAGATCGTCGGCTAGATGAGCGCGTTCGTCACCGCGCCCGTGAGCAGATAATCGGCGATCTGTTCGGCGACTTGGACGGCGACATTTTCTTGCGCCTCGCGCGTCGCGGCCCCCAAATGCGGCGTGCACACCACGTTCTCGCGGCCGAACAAGACGTTCTCTTGGGCGGGTTCTTCGACGAAGACGTCCAGCGCCGCGCCGGAGACATGCCCCGCATCAAGCAGCTCGGCCACGGCGGCCTCGTCGACCAGACCGCCGCGCGCGCAATTCACGATCATCACGCCTTTGCGCGTCTTCCGCAGCGCTTCGAGAGACAGAATGTTGCGGGTCTGATCGGTGAGCGGGGTGTGGAGCGTGATCACGTCCGCACGCGCCAAGAGATCGTCCAATTCGACCTTCTCGACGCCGATTTCGACCGCGCGTTCCGCCGTGAGGAAGGGGTCGAACGCGACCACCTTCATTTTGAGGCCTTGGGCGCGATTGGCGACGATTCCGCCGATGTTCCCGCATCCGATGACGCCCAGCGTCTTGCCCATCATCTCCGCGCCCATGAAGCGGGATTTCTCCCACTTGCCAGCCTGGGTGCTGGCGTTGGCCGCCGGAATCTGGCGGGCGAGCGCCATCTTCATGGCGATCGCATGCTCCGCGGTGGTGACGGCGTTGCCGTGGGGCGTGTTCATGACGATCACGCCGGAGGCGGTGGCGGCCTTCACGTCGATGTTGTCGACGCCGATGCCCGCGCGCCCGATCACCTTCAATTGGTCGGCGGCCGCAATCACCTTCTCGGTGACCTTCGTGGCGGAACGCACCACCAGAGCGTCATAGCTGGGGATCATGTCGATCAGCGCGTCGCGCTCGAGGCCGACTTGGACGTCGACGTCCACGCCGCGGCGTTGGAACGTCTCCGCTGCGAGCGGGCTCATTTTGTCGGCGATCAAAACCTTCGGCATGGGAAAACTCCTCAAAAGGGTGCGCGACCCGCAATCGGGTTCACGAAGTGCAATTGCTTGGACGGCGTTCAGCGAGAGGCGACCGCGGCGGCGTAGGCCCAGTCGAGCCAAGGGCCGAGCGCAGCGATGTCGGCGGTCTCCACCGTGGCGCCGCACCAAATCCGCAAACCGGGCGGCGCCTTTCGATAGCCGGCGACGTCGAACGCCGCGCCCTCCTTCTCCAAGGCTTGGGTCATCGCTTTGAGAACGGCGCTTTGGGCGTCCTCATCCATGGCCTTGAACGCCGGTTCCACGACTTCAAGCGTGACCGACGTGTTGGATCGGATCGAGGGATCCTTCACGAGAAAATCAACCCAATCCGTTTTGGCGACCCAGTCGCCCAACGCTGCGAGATTGGCGTCCGCGCGCTTCATCAGCGCCGGCAACCCGCCGATGGACTCCGCCCAGTCCAACGCGTCGAGATAATCGGCCACGCACAGCATTGAGGGCGTGTTGATCGTCGCGCCTTCGAAAATCTCTTCATTGAGCTTGCCGCCCTTGGTGAGGCGAAAGATTTTCGGCAAGGGCCGCGGCGGCGTGAAGCTCGCCAAGCGCGCCACCGCGCGAGGGCTTAGGATCAGCATGCCGTGAGCCGCCTCCCCGCCCAACACCTTTTGCCAAGAGAAGGTGCCCACATCGATCTTCGGCCAATCGATCGCTTGCGCAAAACAAGCCGAGGTGGCGTCGCAGATGGTCAGCCCTCCGCGATCGGCGGCGATCCAATCGCCATTGGGCACGCGCGCGCCCGAGGTCGTGCCGTTCCAAGTGAACACGACGTCTGCGTCGGCGCGGATTTCGGAAAGATCGGGGATCTCGCCATAGGGCGCTTCAACAACGCGGCAGTCGTCGAGTTTCAATTGATTGACCGCATCGGTCGCCCAATCGGCTCCAAAGCTCTCCCAATGGACGATATCGACGCCCCGGGCCCCGAGCATAGACCACATGGCCATTTCCACAGCGCCCGTGTCGGATGCTGGCACGATGCCGACGCGATAATCGGACGGCAGGTCAAGAAGCGCATGCGTGCGGTCGATGGCCGTTTTCAGCGCCGCTTTGCCCGGCTTCGCACGATGCGAGCGGCCAAGAGGCGCGTCTCGTAAAGCCTCGACGCTCCAGCCTGGACGTTTGGCGCAAGGGCCGGACGAAAAACGGGGGTTCGCCGGCGCTTGGGCCGGTTTCGGATAGTCGGTCATTTGGACCCTCTCAGATCATCGCCCCTCGTTGGGGAGGGGTGTCCCACCACCATCTTAGCCGGACGTCGCGCCCGCACAATCCGCCATGGACGATTTTCACGAAAACGTCTTACGTCGGCGCGACGCGCTTGGCGGGGCTGGCCAAACGCCAGCGCCGCGTCTTAACGCACGGCCATGTCCTTGCTGGTTCCCATCGTCCTCGCGGCAGCTTTGCAGAATCCATTGGCGTCCTCGCCTCTGGCCCGAGTCGACGGCCTGCCGGACGATCTCGAGGCCAATGTCATCGACTTTGTCGGGGAAGCCGATCAGCCCCCGGACAGTATTCTTGAGGCGAGACGACGTACGCGCGCCGCGATGCGGCGTCTGCGCACCCTTCTGGAATCGGAAGGCTATTACGACGCGCGCATGAAGGTGGTTGGCCGCCTTAAGGCCGGGGAGACGCCCGCCATCGGCGTCGAGGCCGGACCGCCTTACACGCTAGTCTCCGTCAACGTCGCCTTGGACGGAGACGCCCCGCCGGCGCTGCGCCGCTCGATCTTGGACGCGGTTCGGGAGAACGAAGGCCGCAGGGCGCGCGCCCAATCCGTGCTGGACGCCGAATCCGACGCGGTCGCCCGTCTTGTGGAGGCCGGCTATCCGGACGCCGACGCCGACGACCGCCATGTCGTGTTGGACCATGACCAGCGCGCCTTAGAGGTCGTCTTGCGCCTGTCGCCCGGTCCCTTTGTCCGAATGCGCGCGATCCGCCAGACGGGACCTGCGCGCTTGCGCGACCCGGTTCTCCAAACGATCGCGACGTTCGAATTGGGGGCCCCGTACCAACCCGCCGCCGTCGCCGACCTCGCAGAGCGATTGCGCGACACCGGCGCCTTTCGCGCCGTCAGCGTGACGCTTGAGGAAACGCCCAACCCGACAGCGTCCGACGACGCCGAAATGCGCGACATCGTCGTCGCCTTGGAGGATCAACCCGCGCGATCCGTCGCCTTCGGCGCTTCCTACTCGACAAGCGAAGGGGCCGGCGGCGTCGCCGAATGGCGAAATCGCAACCTGTTCGCCGGGGCCGAGACCTTGAGCCTATCCGCGGAAGTCGCGCAGCTTCGTCGCGCGCTGGAGGCCGCTCTTGAAGCGCCCCATCTCGGGAAATTGGATCGATCCGGTTCGCTCTTGGCGGGCGTCGTGCAGGACGACACGGACGCCTTCGAAAGGCTGGCGCTCGAAGGGCGCGTCGGTGTGGAGCAACCCTTGCGCGACCACCTTTCCGGCGGGCTTGCTCTGACATTCGAGGTGGAGCGGGTCGACGACGTCGACGGTCGGCGTGAAGGGGTCACGATCAGTGCGCCTCTGGGCGTTCTCTATGATCGACGCGACGACATCCTCGACCCGCAGAAGGGCGTGCGTCTCGACCTCGGGCTCAGACCGACAGCCGTCATCGGCCCTTCCGCGGTTCGCTATCTACGGAACGACGTCGATTTGCGGGGTTATCTTTCCCCGTTT
>CAYPOX010000011.1:0-25558 GCA_964412525.1 uncultured Caulobacterales bacterium | reverse complement strand
TTCGCGGCGCGCGCCGCCGTTGGCGCCCTGCTGGGTGCGGAGGCGGACGACGTGCCGGCTGACGACCGGCTCTTCGCCGGCGGCGGCGGCAGCGTGCGCGGCTTCGACTTTCAAGCCCTGAGCCCGCGCGGCTCGGATGGGCAACCCTTCGGCGGCGCGTCCGCACTTGGGCTTTCCGCAGAAGCCCGGTGGCGCGTTCGCTCCCCGATCGGCGTCGTGGGTTTCATCGACGGCGGGGCGGCCTGCGCCGCGCGACGACCCTCCCTCTCGGATCTGGAATGGGGCGGCGGCCTCGGGCTGCGCTACGAAACGCCGTTTGGCCCGTTGCGCCTGGATGTCGCGACCCCTTTGACCTCAAGGCGCGCCCATGACATCGGCGAGGTCTATATCAGCATTGGACAAGCCTTTTGAGCGACAGGGCCGCCCATGATCCCGGCGACGGCGAATCTCTTGCGCCGCTTTTGCGACCGGCCTTGGCCTGGCCGCTGGCGCTTGGCGCGGCCGTGGCGATGGTTCTCACCGTTCTCCGGCTGGCCATCGCGATGGGCCTTGGCCGAGCTCAACTCGAAGCGCACCTCGACGGTCTGACCATTGATGGTCAAACCGTGCGCGTCGAGGCGTTGAAGGGCGATCCCCTCCGCGATTTGAGAGTGGCGCGGATTGCGGTCCACGACGCCGACGGCCCATGGATGACCGCCGACGACCTTCGTCTTCAATGGCGGCCGTTCGATCTCCTGCGCGGCGATTTTCGCGTCGTTTCCTTCGACCTTGACCGATTGGTCGTGTCCCGTCGCCCGGTCATGACGGATGGCGACGGCGAAGCTTCGGACGATGAAGGTTCCGGTTGGATCCGACGAGTCGTGATCGGCCGTTGGCGGGTCGCTCGAGCCGACATCGCAGCGGCGCCCGGAATCGGCGCGGTTTCGCTTCAAGCAGAAGGCGGCGCTTTCATCGAGGACGGCGTGGTCAATGTCCAAGCGCACGCGGAAAGCGTCGTCGACGACGGCGACGCCGCGGACATCACGCTCCAGGCGTCGCGGCGCCGGATCGACCTCCGTGTCGAGGCGGATGGACGGCCGGGCGGAGCCTTGTCTCGTGCGCTCGGCGTTCCGCAGGAGGCTGTTCGGTTGTCACTGCGACTCGATGGCGGTGGCGGCGCCGGAGACGCGTCGGCTTTGCTCACCGTGGGGGCGCGCACGGCGCTGGACTTGATCGCAGGTTGGACCCGGGAGTCGGCCGTCGCTCAGTTCGACGCAGGTCTGGAGACGTGGCCCCATCTTGCGCGTCGATACGGAGCCCGAGTCGGCGGCCGCTTCGAACGAACGCCCGCGCCGGACTCGGTTTGGACGCTTGATCTCGGGTCGACAGAGTTCTCCTTCCAAGCCCGCGGCGCCGAATTGCGCCGTCTGCCCGAACGTGACGTCGAGGCGACGATCAGCCTAAGCTTTCGGACGCCGCAACAGACCTTCGCTGGTCTCGGCGCCAGTCTCGCAAGGCTGCAATGGGACGGAAGTCTGCGTTGGACCCCCGACGGGCGCGTGATCGATGTGGTCGGCGCCCTCGCGCTCCGTGACCTCGCCGCCGGCGGGTTGCGCGTCGACCTGATCGAAGGTCCGTTGAGCTTCCGCCGAGACGACTCGCGCTCGCAGATAAGGCTTCGGGTCAGCCCGGAGGGCCTCCGTTCGCAAAACGCGGCGTGGGCGACCCGCCTTGACGGCGCATCGATCCTGGCCGTGGACGCGGAGTATGACAGCGAAACCCAAACAGCGCGCATTCGGGACGCCCGGGCCGACGCCGCCGGATTGTCCCTTCGGCTGAACGGTACGATCGATCGCCGGGGCGCCGGCCAAGCCGCTTTGACGGCGAGCGTGTCTTCGCTCGCGTCTCTTGGCGCGCCCGGCGACGGCGCTCTCGAAGCGGCCATAGATGCGCAGAGCGCGTCTTGGACCGACGGCTCATGGACGCTTCAGGCCTCACTGTCCGACACGACCGCCTGGCCTGGCGTCATCGCCGATCTCTTCGCCGACGGCGTCGATGCGGCGGGCGGCGGTCGCTGGACGTCGGACGCTTGGACCATCGGCGCCCTGGAGGCGTCCTCCGACGCTGTCGCGGCCAAGATGACCGGACGCGTCCCGTTTTCGCAGCCCGCGTCTTCGAATGGCGAGTTGGCGGCGAGCATTTCTCCCGGCGCATCCCTGGCGGGCGGCGTTCTTTCTGAAGGTGGACGGTTGTCCGTGCGCCGCGAAACGTCGACGGATGCGCCTTGGACTCTCGAATTTCTCGCGCCGCACGTCGAGATGGCCTCGGCGCGCGCGACCGATGTCGCCCTGCACGGCGAGGCTCGACGGAACGGCGAATCCGGAAGCGCACGTTTATCTGCAAAGGCGGAGACCAATTTCGGTCCGCTCGACGCCAACCTTCAGGCGGCCTGGAACGGCGCGTCGTGGGAGGCGTCCGGGCCATCGCTTCGGTTCGGGCCATGGTCGGGCGCGGGGCGCGCCTCCGGACGAGGCGGCGACGTGGAAATGGCGCGTATGGACGGGTCCTATCAGCCGGAGGCGGCGGATGCGCGGGCTGAGGTCGCCGCCACATGGACCGCCGCGGACGGTCTCGATCTGTCGGCGTCGACCGCAAATCTCGTTTTGGGTCTCCTCGAGCTTGAGACAGGCGATCTGAACCTCGCCGGAACGCTTCACGCGCTTTCGTGGCGTGCGCGGGGAACCGGCGCCGCCTATGATTTGGCGCTCGCCGGAGACGCGAGGGCGGCGCGGGACGTCCAATCGCTCGTCCTTCGCGACATCACTGGGGATCTGGGCGGGGTCGAGCTCGGCCTCAACGCCCCGCTTGCGGTGCGGCGCGACCGTGACGGCCTCCGCGGGGACGGCGCGCTCGCGATTGGGGCCGGCGACGTTCGGCTCAAAGTCGCCTTCGCGGAGACGGTCGGCCTCGAGCTGCGCTTGGCGGACGTGCCCATCAAAATCGCGCGCGCCTTGGTTCCGGATTTGGACGCCGACGGACCGGTCGACGGCGACATCAACTTGGCCCGAAGAGATGGAACGTGGCGCGGCGCGATGAAGCTGACGGCGCCGAACGTGTCCGCCGCCTCGGTCGACGCGCCAGCTTTCCGGGCCTCAATCGAAGCGACCCGGGATCCGGATGCTTGGCGCCTTGATGCGCGCGCATCGTCGGACGCGGGATTCAAACTCGAAGCGAACGCTTCTGTGGAGGCGGCGCCAGCTTCGTTAGGGCCATCGGCGAATGCGCGCCTGGACGCCGCCCTCTCCGCGCGGGGCGCGATCGACGCCATCGCCGCCGCCGCCCTCGGCGACGCCGGAATCGCCGAGGGCGCAGCCTCCATCAATTTGCGGGTGAACGGACAGTTGAACGCGCCAAGGGCGACGGGCGAGTTCGCGCTCACCGACGTCGCCTTCGAACATGCGGAAACCGGGATGCGCGGTACCATTTCTTCAGCGCGCGCGGATTTCATTGATGACGTCTTGTCGATTCGCCCCTTCCCTATCGTCGCGCCCGACGGCGGCCGCATGGAGCTTAGCGGGGCGGTCGCCATGACCGAGGCTCATGAAACGGAGATCGTCGCGGATTTTGAGCGGTTTCCGCTCATTAGGCGAGAGGATGTGCGCGCCGTCACCACAGGATCACTGCGACTGGGCGGCGCGGGACCGACTTTGAGACGCATCGACGGAGCGTTGTCCTTTCCATCGGTGTCCGCGCAACCCTCCGGATCCGGCGTCCGCACGCCGCCCAGCTTGGAGGTCGACGTTGTCCGCGGGGTCGGTCCGCGGCCCGGCGGCGCACGTCCCGATCCGCCGGATCTGGGTTTGGACGTGGCGGTTCGCGCTGAGAACCGGGTCTTTCTACGCGGCGAAGGCGTGGAGTCCGAATGGCGTTTCGATTTTCGGATCGAAGGGTCGGCTGCAGATCCGCGCCTTGACGGCGAGGCGGAGCTGATCCGGGGATTTGCGCGGATCGCGGGCGCGCGCTTTGCGCTCGGCGCGGGCAGGGTGACATTCCAAGGCGCGCCGGAGGACGGCGTTCTCGATCTTCGCGCGACCGCTCCTTTCGACGGCGGACGCGCGATCATACGCGTCGGGGGCACGATCGCGGCTCCAGATGTCGCATTGTCGAGCGAACCTCCTCTCCCGGACGACGAGATCATGGCGCGCGTCCTGTTTGGGCGCGGCTCGTCCAGCCTTTCCGCCTTGCAAGCGGCGCAACTCTCCCTGGCGCTCGGGGAGATTGCGACAGGCCGCGATCTCGACGTCGTCACGCGCCTGCGCAACCGATTGAGCCTCGACCGTTTCACGATCGAAGACGACGCGGACGCTGGCGCATCCTTGGTCGGCGGCAAGTATCTGACGGATGACGTCTATCTCGAAGTCGGAACGGCCGGGCGCACGGGGCTGGAACGGGTGCGGATTGAATGGTCGCCGCTCCGGCGCTTTGCCGTCGTCAGCCGGTTCGACGCCCGCGGCGACGCCCGCGTTTCGGTCCGTTGGACACGTGATTACTGAGTGCGACAGTCTGCGATCAATGGCTCAGGAAACGCTGATTAACCGCGGATTCATCAAATCCGCGTAATGGATTGAGAAGTTTACGGAGTTTTGGTCATGGTTGCTACACTTGGTTCGTTCGACGCGTTCACCGCGTTCCAACTTGCGACGTCCAACACGGAACGCCGTGTTGAGGCGTTCGTGAACCGAGAATCGGTGCAGCGTGAGATCGATAACTTCATTGCGGTTTTTCCGACCGTCCGCTCGGGCGAGGATCTCTTCCGCAACGATCCCGACACGTTCCGCGCGCGCAACTTCATCCTGCGCGCGTTTGAGGCGGATGAGTTCGTCAATCAACAGGCGATCCTGCGGAAAGCCTTTGAGGTGCCGATCAGCTTCGGTCCCGGCCTCGCCAATCCGGAGAACATCGCCAACCGTCTGAACGATCCGGCGTTGTTGGAGTTGGTGCGGGTGCTCGATTATGGCGGTCGCGGCGAAGCGATCGCCGATGACGTCGCGGTGCGCGACGAGATCATCCGGCGCAATCTGTCCCTTACTTTGGAAGAAGAGGCCGCGGGCGGCAATGAGGGCGCGCGATTGGCGCTTAAAGCGACGCGCGTGTTGCCGACGATCACCAGCGGATTGGAGATCCTGGGCGACCGCGACCTTCTGGAGGTCGCGCGGATCATCACCGGTTTGGCCCCTGAAGCGTTGGGCGGCAATCTCGAAAATCTCGCCTCGTTCTTCGAGCGCGAGTTCAATCTGAACCAAACCCAGGCCGACGGCACGCCTGTGACTTCGGATTTCCAAGATGGGTCGAAGCTGACCCAACGGATCAATCAGTTTCTGATCCGCTACGATGCGGAAAACGGAACCGGGTTGAACCTGAACACGCCAGCGGGCGCCGCCGCACAAATCCTGACGGGCTTCGTTCCGTTGGTGAACGCGTTTGATGAGGATGGCGCGTTCATCCCGCCGCCCTTGCTGAACATCGATCCGCTCACCCTGGAAGCGGCGTTCTTCATCGGCGCCTAAGGGATCGGCGCCGAAGGCGCGTCTGGCGATTGCATCGCCTGACGAAAATGGCCGTAGATCCGGCGCCAACCGACGCCGTGCGGTTTTTTGAGTGAAGCGGTCGGCCAATCACGTGCGGTTTGCGCATCGGCGTTGCGTAGCGTCCATTGCTGCACCACATGGGCGGTCTCATGCGCAATCGTCGCCCGAATATGGGCGCGCCAATCGCCATGAAAGGATCCGATGATCGGATCACCAGCAATGGCGGGATACTCTCGATAAAGGTGTGCGCGGTTCCAGGGCGGTCCCCACGGGAAACAGCCGCGCAGCGCGATCGACAGACCATAACCGCGCCGATACCGCCCGCCACGGCTCGCACGGCGACGGGGATCCCAAGACATGGTGAGACGGACGGCGAGCGCTTCCGGCAAAGACGGCAACTTCGGATCCGTGCGCGTGACGCGCAAACAAGCGAAGAGCGCATCCGCGCACAACGCTTCGGCTTCCGCGCGGCAGGCGCCCGGCGGCTGGAACGCCCATGACCAGTCCCAAGCGCGCGGTCGCTTCATAATGGTAGGTTAGCGCGATTCGGCTTGAACGTCTTAGGTTCGCGCGGCTAATCGATCCAGCAGGAAGCGATCGTGAGAAACACCATGCCGTCAAACGGGCTGCACGTCATTGCGCCGCGCGAAAAGGACCTGGGAGACGGCTTCAAGGTGCGTCGCTCCCTCCCCCACGCGTCACAACGCTCCGTCGGGCCGTTCGTTTTTCTTGACGAGATGGGGCCCGCGACGTTTCCGCCGGGCGGCGGCTTGGACGTCCGACCCCATCCGCATATCGGCTTGGCGACGGTGACTTATCTATTTGAGGGGGCCATGGGCCACCGGGATACGACGGGCGTCGACATCGTGTTGCGGCCGGGCGGCGTCAATTGGATGACCGCCGGACGCGGCGTGGCCCATTCCGAACGCACGCCCCAGAGCGACCGTGCGGCCGGCCCCTCGCTCCATGGCGTCCAGGCGTGGGTCGCACTGCCCAAGGCGCATGAGGAGGATCCGCCGGAGTTTCAGTTCATTTCGCGCGAGGCTTTGCCGGAATCCCGACGCGACGGGATCTTTCTGCGCGTGATTGCAGGCGACGGATGGGGCCTGTCGGCCCCCACTCGCGTTTTACATCCGACAATCTACGCCCATGCAGATCTCGACGTCGGAGCATCGCTGGTCTTTGCACCCCGATGGGCGGAGCGCGCGGTCTATGTCGTGCGGGGAACCGTGCAGGTTGAGGGCGAAACGCTTGGGTCCGGCGCGCTCGCCGTGCTGCCGACGGATCAAGAGGTCCAAATCCAAGCCCGAAAGGACGCCAGGCTGATGTTGCTTGGAGGCGCGCCTTTAGACGGGCCGCGCACGATTTTTTGGAATTTCGTCCATCACGATCCTGAACGGATCGAGAAAGCCAAACAGGATTGGCGTGATTCGATCGCTGGGGAATGGCGCGACACGCCGTTCGCCATGCCGCCCAATGAACACGAACACATTCCGCTTCCTGGCGATCCGGAACCGGAAGGCCCGCCGCAGTGCAGCGATGAGGAACCGAAAAGTTGAAAGGGCGCGTCGATTTCCGCACGGATCACTTGCCAAGAGGGGCTTGCTCGCGTTCAAGATTATTGTAACAAAGATCAATAACGTGGGAGGGCGTTGCGGAAATGGGTTTGTGCTTAATCCAGGATTACGGACAGCATTGGTTGGCTTTAGCTATCGGAATGGTGGCTTTGGCATATTTTACGGGATTGGCATGGACCGACTTCAATCCACGCACGTCAAGCGAAAACATGAAACGCGCAGTCGGCGCGGCCGTCGCCGCGGGCGCGTTCGGTTGGATCCTGCTTGAGGAGTTTTCCGAAGTCAGCGCCAACCTCCGCGCGCGAGGCGTCTCTCCCTTGGTTACGAACACCCTGTCCGAATGCCCCGGAATCGCCGGTTATCCATGGGCGAGCCTGGGCGTCACCCTCGGCCTCGCCAGCTTTTTCCTTTTTTATGTCGTGCGTGCGGTGACGAGCGACATCAAGGATTGACCACATGGCGATGGAGTTTCTGCATACGATGGTGCGCATCGCCGATGTCGAGCGCGCCTTGCACTTCTACCGAGATTTGCTGGGGCTCGAAGAGGTGCGGCGGGTCGACCATGAGCCAGGGCGTTTTACGCTCATTTTTTTGCGCGCGCCCGGCGATCGCGAGCTCTCCGAGGCCAAGCGCCAACCTGAATTGGAACTGACCTACAATTGGGATCCGGAGGAGTATCCGGAGCCGGGCCGGAGTTTCGGGCACATGGCGTTTCGGGTCGACGACATTTACGCCGCCTGCGCGCGTTTGCGCGACGGCGGGGTGACGATCAATCGGCCGCCGCGGGATGGGCGCATGGCCTTCATCCGGTCGCCGGAGGGAATTTCGATCGAATTGCTCCAAAGCGGAGACGCCTTGCCGCCTCAGGAACCTTGGGCGTCCATGGAGAATACGGGACGTTGGTGACGGAGCCACGCGCTTCGTGGCATGCTTCCGGCGCATGGCGATAACGGAGTTCGGTCATGAGCGTGGATCCCGTCGGGCGCGGACAGGCCTTGTCCCAGGCCCAGCGCGCGCGCAAGGCGAAGAAGGCGCAACAGGCAGGGCGGACCGAGAAGCCGTCCTTTAAGGATCAGATACGCGATCGCGACAGCGGCGTGTCTAAGGATGATCGCGGCGCGGGCGACCCCCGCCCCGGGCTCGATTTCAAAGCCTGACGATGTCCGTGACCGACCCGCGGCTGGTGCGGCTGGACATGACGCGCGCCGGCGTCGCCATGGTGACGCTGAATCGGCCCGACGTCCGCAACGCCATGAATGCGGACGTCATTGCGCAATTGGCGGACATCCTCGAAACGCTTCGCGTGGCGGACACGATTCGTATCGTGTTCTTGGAAGGCGCGGGCGACGTGTTTTGCGCAGGCGGCGACATGGCCTGGATGCGTGCGGCCGCGCACTACACCCATTCCGACAATGAAGAGGACGCGCTGCAACTTGCGCGCATGCTCAAGCGCCTTCGCGATTTGCCGCAAATGACGGTCGCTTTGGTCCATGGCGCGGCGATGGGCGGCGGAGTCGGGCTCGTCGCCGCATGCGATGCGGCCGTCGCCGTGGAAGGCGCGCAGTTTCGGTTTTCGGAGGTTCGGCTCGGCGTCATCCCCGCGACCATCTCGCCTTATGTGGTGGAGGCTATCGGTCCGCGCATGGCGCGCGCTTTGTTCGCCAGCGCACGCGGCTTCGACGCAGCTTACGCGGAACGGATTGGCTTGGTCCACGACGTGGTGGCGGATCGCGCCGGCCTGGCGGACAAAGCCGAAGAGTATGCGCGCGGCGCCTTCCTCGCCGCGCCCGGCGCCGTGACGGCTGCGAAGCGCCTGGTGGACGAGGTGGCCGGCGCTCCGATCGACGAGCATCTTCTGCACCGCACGGCGAAACTGATCGCGGATGCGCGCGGAACCAAAGAGGGGCAAGAAGGGCTTTCCGCATTTCTTGAAAAGCGCAAGCCCGATTGGGCGGAGTGACGTCGATGGTGATGAGCCTTGGTTTTTTGAAACCTGTTCGTTCCGACGTCTCACTGCGCCGCGCCGCTCGCGACCGGTTTGGCCTGTTCGCAGCATGCGTGGCCGCCATCGGGATTGGACTTGCCGTGGGCGATCCATCTTCCTTCCTTGAACGCGATGCGGATCTCGGCCGCCTCCTTCGCGGAATGGCGATGATCAAGGGTGTTTTGTGCGTCATCGCCTTTGGCGCGGCGGCTTGGCGCTTCGGGTCCGCCACCGCGCCGGCCGTGGCTTTGGGCTATATCGCATGCGTCACGGTCATGGCGGGCGCCGCCACGCTCGTTTGGGAGCTGACGGCGTTGGCGTTCACTTCGATCACCTTTCACGGGGCTTGGATCGCGCTGGCATGGATTGCGCTCTGCGACGACGCGGTCCCGCGCGCTTTAGGGAAACGGGCTTAAGGCGCCGAACGCCGCTTTCCCGGTCGCCGCGGCTCCGTTAAGCGGTCACTGCATGGTCCAAACGCTTCTTGTCGCCAATCGCGGCGAAATCGCTCGACGTATCTTTCGCACTTGCCGCCGCTTGGGCGTGCGCACGATCGCCGTCTATTCGGACGCCGACGCCGACGCTGCGCATGTGCGCGAGGCGGACCATGCGGTCCGGCTCGGCCCTGCCCCGGCGGTTGAGAGCTATCTTCTTAAGGACGCGGTCATCGCGGCGGCGCGCAGCGGCGGAGCCGACGCGATCCATCCCGGATATGGTTTTTTGGCGGAGAACGCCGCCTTCGCCGAAGCCGTCATCCAAGCCGGCCTGATTTGGGTTGGCCCGCCGCCCGACGCGATCCGCCATATGGGGCTGAAGGACAAAGCGAAACGCGCAATGGAGGCGGCCGGCGTTCCGATCACGCCCGGCTATCACGGCGAAGATCAATCGCCCGCCATTCTTGCGGACGCCGCGACGTCGGTCGGATATCCGGTCCTGATCAAAGCGGCGGCCGGCGGCGGCGGAAAAGGCATGCGCCGGGTGGAGACGCCGGAAGATTTTGAGGCGGCCCTCGCGTCGGCGAAGCGTGAGGCGTCGGCGTCGTTCGGCGACGATCGGGTCCTCGTCGAAAAATGGATCCAAAACCCGCGCCATGTGGAGGTGCAGATTCTCGCGGACAGCCATGGCGCCACGCTGCACGTGTTCGAACGCGATTGCTCGCTCCAGCGCCGCCACCAAAAGGTGATCGAAGAGGCGCCCGCGCCCGGAATGACGCCGGAAACCCGCGCAGCGATGACTGAAGCCGCGGTGAAGGCCGCGGAGGCCGTATCCTATGTCGGCGCGGGAACGGTCGAGTTTATCGCCGACGGCCGCGACGGGCTCCGACCGGACGGCTTTTTTTTCATGGAGATGAACACGCGGCTCCAGGTTGAGCATCCGGTCACCGAAGCGATCGCCGGGCTCGACCTGGTGGAATGGCAATTGCGGATCGCCGCGGGCGAAGCATTGCCGTTCACCCAGAAGGATTTGCGCATTGACGGCCACGCGGTCGAGGCGCGGCTCTATGCGGAAGACCCGGAGGCGGGCTTCCTGCCGGCGACCGGCACGGTCTCCCGATTGCGATGGCCGGAGGGCGACGTGCGCGTCGATGCGGCGGTTGAAGAGCGCGATTCGGTGTCGCCCCACTACGCCACGATGATCGCAAAGGCGATCGCGCACGGGCCGACCCGCGCCTTCGCCTTCGCCAAGCTTGCCGCGTTTCTCGGCGGCACGGAATTGGAAGGCCTCTCCACGAATCTCGGTTTTCTCGTCCGCGCGCTCCGCGACGGCGACGTGCGGTCCGGCGCCGTCGAAACCGGCCTCATCGCCCGCAAAGGCGAGGATTGGACCGCGCCGCCTGCTCGGGACCACCGTTCCGCGGCGCTTGCGGGCGTCGCTTACGCCCTCGCCCAGGCCGGCGACCGCCCGGCGAGCCCATGGGACGCCGGCGACGGATGGCGTTTGAACGCCGCGCGCCGTTTCGACATGCGTTTCGCCGACGGGACCGCGCCCCTCCATGTCGAGGTGACCTGTGTCGAAGACGCCTATGAAGTCCGCGTGGCGCATGAGACCTTTCGGGTCGAGGCGTCATTCGACGGAGAGACCCTGAGCGGACAGATCGAAGGCGTGGCGTTCAGCCTCCGGGCTTCGGTGCGCGCCGAGGGCGTGACATTGCATGCCGACGGCTTCGCAATCCCTTGGCCGCTCTTCGATGCGTTCGCCGCGGCGGAGGCGGAGGCCCACGGCCATGAGGGCGCGGTCGTCGCGCCGATGCCCGGCAAAGTGATCGCGGTCCATACCTCGCCAGGCGAGCATGTCGATCCGGGCGCACCTTTGGTCACCCTCGAGGCGATGAAAATGGAGCACACGCTCAAGGCGACGGCCGAGGGCCAAGTGATCGCAATCCATGTCGCGCCCGGCGATCAGACCGCGCTTGGCGACGCGCTTGTGGACATCGCGCCGCGCGCCGATGATTGAACCGCGACTCGCGCTAGGTAAGCGTTATGGTCGTTCATTTGGTGAAACTTTGCGTCGGCGCGGAAAGCGTCGAGGATTTGGCCTCCTGGCAGACCCGGCTTCGGCAACGCATTGGCGGCGTTCAACATGTGACGCGGCAAACGCCGCGCCGGGTCGCGGACATCCTCGACGGCGGCTCAATCTATTGGGTGATCCGGGGACGGATCCTGGTCAGGCAGCGGATCTTGGATCTGGCCGCTTCAAAGGGCGCGGACGGGGTCGCCCGCTGCGCCATCGTTTTGGATCCGGCTCTCCAGAGGACGACGCCCACCCCGCGCAAGGCGTTTCAAGGTTGGCGGTACCTCAAAGCGTGTGACGCGCCGCCCGACGCAGGAACATCGACTAGCAGCGAGCCCCTGCCCACGGCGCTGGCCTCTCTCGGTCTCCTGTAATCGGACCGACCGAACGACCATTCTTCCAAAGAAACGGCGTGCAAATATCCGTCCTTAGGATAAAATTGCGCGCAGTTTCCCATTTATCGAGGGTTTGTAATGAACGTAATAAACTGGATTAGGCAATTATCATCGAACATCAGGCTTCGCGAATGTGTGGATCTGTTCGAGGCGCTTAACGCATCTCAAGCAATGATACAGTTTCGCGAAGATGGCACAATATTGCACGCGAATGAGAACTTTCTTTCGCTCATGGGTTATGACCTTGAGGAGGTGCGCGGGCGTCACCACCGGATCTTCATAAGTCCCGAGTATGCCGAGTCCAAAGCTTACGCCTCGTTCTGGAGCGACCTGCGCGAAGGGCGGATCCAATCCGGCGAGTTCAAGCGACGCCGGAAAGATGGCGGAGACGTGTGGATCCAAGCGACCTACAACATCCTCAAAGACCGATCCGGCCGACCCTACAAGGTCATCAAGACCGCCACCGACATCACGGCGCAACGGTTGGAGAAATCAACATTGGAAGGGCAGATCGAGGCGATCGAGGCGTCGTCGGCGGTCATACAGTTCTCATTGGACGGCGTGATCCTGGACGCCAATGAAAACTTCCTACGCGCCGTCGGCTATGCGCTCGACGAGATCCGCGGCCGACACCATCGCATCTTCGTGGATCCGATCGAGGCGGATTCGGACGCCTATGCAAAATTCTGGGCGGACCTGTCCCGGGGCGAATATCAAGAGGCTGAGTATCGCCGCTTGGGCAAGGATGGGCGGGAGGTTTGGCTTCGCGCGACCTACAATCCGATACGTGATCCGGACGGCCGCCCGATCAAAGTGCTGAAAATCGCGACCGACATCTCGACGCAAGTCGCCGCACGCAAACGCTTGGACGCTGCGCGCACGGCCGTGGACCGCGCCTTTGAGGGAATCGTCCAGGTGGTCGGAGACGCCAACAGCCGAATGCTCAGCGCGACGACAACCTCGCAACAAACGCTCGACACCGTCCAATCGGTCGCCTCCGCCACCGGCCAGTTCGAAGCGTCCGCCCGCGAAATCGCCGAAAGCATGGAGCATTCGCGCACTGAAGTGGAGACGGTGATGGCCGCCGCTGAAGCGGCGGACGGCATGACGAAGGAACTGTCTCACGCGGCCGACGCCATGACCAACATCATCACCCTAATCCAGGACATCGCCGGCCAGATCAACTTGCTGGCCTTGAACGCGACGATCGAATCCGCGCGCGCCGGCGAGGCTGGCCGCGGCTTCGCCGTGGTCGCGACGGAGGTGAAGTCCTTGGCCAATCAAGTGGCCTCGGCCACCGATCAGATCACCGAGGAAATCGCCAATATGCAGCGGATCTCCGGAGACGTGGTCGACCGGTTGAGCGGCATTCGCCGCTCGGTCGAATCCGTCGATGCGAGCGTGGCGGGCGTCGCCGGGGCGATCCAAGAACAGAGCGCCACCTCCAATCAGATCGCGTCGAACATGCACGCGGCGGCGACCTCCGTTCAGGAAATCAGCAGTGATCTCAACAGCATCGCGGAAGCGATTCAGGAGGCGAACGTCTTCGCGTCCCAGGGCGCGGAGCTTCTGAAGGAAGTCCGCAGCGAGGCCGGCTAATCGCCAAGCTCGGCGACGGGCAGATTGTCGATCAGGCGCGCCTTGCCCAGCCAGGCGGCTGCGAGCAGCCGCGCAGAATCCCATTGCGTGATGGCCTCCGGCCCCAGCGGCGCTAATGTCTGCGCATCCGCCGCGGCGACATATTCGATCGGGCCGAAACCGGCGTCCGCGATCCGACGGCGCGCTTTGGCCACGGACTCATCCACGCGAAAGCCTTCGCGCAAATCCGCCGCCATGGCCGCGAGCGCCGCGCAGAGTTCGGGCGCGCGTCGCCTTTGCAGGGGTGTGAGATAACGGTTGCGCGACGACATGGCGAGGCCGTCGACCTCGCGCACGGTGGGCGCGCCCAAAACCTCCACCTCGAAATCGAGATCTCGCGCCATCCGCCGCAGAACCAGGAGTTGTTGATAGTCCTTCTCGCCAAACACCGCGACATCGGGTCGGATCTGGTTGAACAGCTTGAACACCACCGTCGCCACGCCCGAGAAGAAATGTGGACGGACGGCCCCCTCAAGCGGTTCCCCGAGACGCAAGACCCGCACTTCCGTCTCATATCCTTCCGGATACATCGCCTCCCGGCTCGGCGCGTAAACCGCATCCGCGCCCGCTTTGACGAGCGCGTCCACGTCCTCATCCAATCCGCGAGGGTACGCGTCGAGATCCTCATATTCGGCGAATTGGCGCGGATTGACGAACACCGTCGCAAGCACGCGATCCGCCGATCGCCGCGCCACGCGGCACAAGGATTGGTGTCCGAGATGCACCGCGCCCATAGTGGGCACGAGCCCAACCCGCGCGCCTTCCGCGCGCCACTCGTCCACGCGTGCGCGCATCGCGGCGCGATCCGGCAAAACGCACATGGACGACTTCCCCTTCGCCATAGACCGACCTTAAACCGCTCGCCGACCATGCGGAACCTTCGCTTGACCGAATCCGCACCGCCGCAGAAGGTCCGATCGCAACGCGAATGGCGGAGGTTTCCCTTGGCGCACATCGTCATTGTCGGAAACGAAAAGGGCGGGTCCGGCAAATCGACCACCGCCATGCACTTGCTGGCGGCGTTGATGCGCCTCGACAAGAAGACCGCAATCCTTGACCTGGATCTAAGGCAGCGCAGCCTCACGCGTTACCTGGAGAACCGCGTCGCCTACGCCCAAGCGACCGGCCTTCGCCCGCTTTTTCCCGAGGGCGTGCGGATTGAAGAGGCGGACGCCCTTGCGGACCCGGACGCGGCCATCACGCGCGCTCTGGACGCTCTGGCGGGACAGGACTTCGTCGTCGTGGACGCGCCAGGCGCCGACAATCCGCTGTCTCGCGCGGCCCATGTGCATGCGAACACCGTCGTCACGCCGCTGAATGACAGCTTTATCGATTTCGACGTGCTGGGACGCGTCGACCCCACGACCTATGCCGTCACCGGCCTCAGCCACTACAGCGAAATGGTGTTCGAAGCCAAAAAGGCGCGGGCCCTCGCGCGCCGCAGGGAGATGGACTGGGTCGTCTTACGGAACCGCGTCTCTGTGCTGAACGCAAAAAACAAGCGGCGTGTCGGCGACGCGTTGGAGGCGCTGGCCAATCGGGTGGGCTTTCGCGTCGCCCCCGGCCTTTCGGATCGCGTGGTGTTTCGGGAGATGTTTCCCAAAGGCCTCACCCTCTTGGATGCAGGCGAGGGCGGACGCCTGCTCGATATGAGCCGCGTGGCCGCGCGCCAAGAATTGCGGGACATGGTGGCGGCGCTGGCGCTTCCCGGCGTCGATCCAACGCAGATTTGAGGCTCGATGGTCGTTTGGTTCTTCGCTGGGATCCTAGCGTTGGCGGCGATGGTGACGCTCCAACGCAGCTTGGGTCGCCGCAGCGGCATGGATTTGGAGCCATGGCGCGTGTTTGGCGCGATCATGGCGGGCTTAGCCGCCGCCGCCGCCGGGCTTTCCGGACGATGGGCTTTGGCGCCGCCTCTCTTGGCGATCGCCGCCGGTTTGTTGACCCCGGTGTTGAAACGCGCGCCCTCACAAGAACCGACCCAACGCCCGCCTTCCGATGGGATGTCTGAAGCGGAAGCCCGCGCCATTCTCGGACTTGATGAAGGCGCCAAGCCCAAGGAGATTCAGGCCGCCTATCGACGCCTGATGGCGCGCGCCCACCCTGACGCGGGCGGCTCCGATCGGCTTGCCGCCATGGTCGACGCCGCCAAGCGCCGCCTTCTCGACGGCTAGGCGCGAACCGCGCGTCGCATGCCGATCCAGGCGCGCCGATTTCCTTTGAATTAGCCCGCGCTCATCGCGCCGCCGACGCCGTTCGTCGAACGAATCGACGTTCACCGCGCGCGCGGGCGCGCTCGCCGCATTGCATCTTCCCGAAAATCGATATGGTCTTATTGTTTTTCATGAAGCGGTCAGCGCTTCACGTTCGGTCAAAACAAATGGAGCCCCACCATGTCCCGTTCATTCATCTCTCGCACCCTCATCGCCGCCGGCCTCGTCACCGCCTTCGGCGCGCCCGCTTTCGCCCAAGATCTTGACGTGAGCGCCGGCGAAGCCCGCGCGGTCGTCACCGACCTGGTCCGTGATATGGGTTATGTCAGCGGCCACGCGACGGCCTACGGCTCGGCCATCGTAAGCCGCCCGCGCATCGCGCCGAACCTGACCGCCTGGGCCGTGCCGGTGACGTTCCGAAGCGGTCTGCGCCGTGAACAAGGTTTGGTTTACGTGGATCGCGCGTCCGGAGAGATTTTCGGCGCCGATTTCGCTATCGCGTCGGTGTCTGAGGGCGCGCAATCCGACGCTTGAGGGCCGGACGGGCGCGCCTCGGCGCGTCCTCTTCCCCATGGCTGGACGCCGTCCAACCGGATGCGAGATCCAGCCACTCGTCCACAAGGGTCAGCGGCGTGGGCCATGGCGACATGACCCGCGCCTCAACCTGCCCTTCGATATACGTCATGGAGGAACCGCATTTGGCGGCGATCCGGCGCATCGCCATGTTGTCCGCCAGGCAAATCATCCAAAGCCGCTGCACGCGGCGATTGCGCGCCGCCCGCGTCAAGCGCTCTAGCGTCGCGGCCCCCAATCCGCGCCCCTGACATGGGCTGCTTACGGTGATCGCCGCCTCGGCCGTGAGGGGCCATACGGCGCGCAGGCGGGTCAACTCCCCGACCGCAATCAGGGCCCCCCTCAGTTCCGCGCCGATGACGTAAGATCTCCACCAATCCATCTTACGCACATGCCGCCGAACGGCCTCCGCGCTTATGGGCCCTCCGAATCGGCTTCGAAGGTCGTCACGCGCCAACGCATTGAAGAAACGCGCCAAACGGTCCCCGTCGACCGACCAAAGTCGCCGCCAAGTCACAGTGCCCGTCATATCGCGCCCCGCGCACGTTGTTGCGGCGCACAAGATAATGCTGCAGCGCAAAATCGCCAACCGCCAGAGCGCGTTTTTATGCGGCGGACGCCCCGATATGCTGAATCATGGTCGAGACGACCATCCATGCGTCAGCGCCGCTTTGCGCAAGAGCATGGTGCGCGACGCCCTGATCGCCATTGGGCAAACGGAAATGGCAGGACGCCCATGCGAACGGCGTGTCGACCCGCACTTCACGCCAAATGATGTTTGGGTCCGGCGAACCGAACATATCGTAACCGCGAATGAAGGCTTCAAGTTCAGACGCGCTGACCGCATCCACCTTTGAACCGCTGTGAAAAGCCACGCACGCTGAAGAGAGCATTCCGCTGTGCAAAACGCTGGTGTCACCGTTGTAAACGCGCTGGAAGGCGTATTGCAGGCGTCCAGCTAGGACGCGACCGATCCTGTTCATCGGCGACGATGATCGAGGGGGGTCGAAACGAGGCGCGTTTTTCGTCATCATCGTCATGGAGCGCAACCGAGGTCACTTGATCGACGTCAAGCGAATTCGCATTTGCTTGGAGCCGTACGCCATATGATGTCAGTTTTGCTTGTTTTTCAAGGTTCAACGTAGCCTTGATTCGTTTATAGACGCAGGTGAACACCATGGAATCTTTGATTATCGGACTTTTGATCGGTTTGGCGGCGGGGTGGGTCGCCGGCCAAATCATGGGCGGACGGCGCCCCTATGGTCTGCTGGGCGATCTGGTATTGGGCCTGATCGGCGGCGTCGCCGGATCGTGGTTGTTTGGAGTGTTGGGCATTGCGGCCGGCGGTTACATTGGATACTTCGTCACTGCGCTTGTCGGCGCCATCTTGCTGATCTTCCTCGTCCGCTTAATCAAACGCGCATGACAACCACGCCTGGGGCCCCGCTTCGAGAGGCGAAAGCGTTATGACCGCGCCCTTGATGCACGCATTCTTCTTAGAGCTGCGCGCGCAGAAGGCGCCGGTCAGCTTGAAAGAGTATCTGGCCCTGTTGGAGGGCCTTGATCGCGGAGCGGCGCCGCGCGCGATCGAGGATTTCTATTACTTTTCACGGGCTGTCTTGATCAAAGACGAACGCCACCTCGACATCTTCGACCGTGTCTTCGCCAGTGTTTTCAAGGGACTTGAGGCCCTCTCGGACGGGCCGGACGCCTCGGCCTTTGACATTCCGGAAGAATGGCTGCGGCGTCTGGCGGAGAAGCACCTCACCGACGAAGAGAAAGCGCTGATCGAAAGCCTCGGCGGGTTCGAGCAACTTATGGAGACGCTGAAGAAGCGGCTTGAGGAGCAAAAGGAGCGCCACCAGGGCGGTTCGAAATGGATCGGCACCGCCGGCACGTCGCCCTTCGGCGCCTATGGCTACAACCCGGAAGGCGTGCGCATCGGGCAGCATGAAAGCCGGCATCGTCGCGCCGTAAAAGTCTGGGACAAAAGAGAGTTTAAGAACTTTTCCGATGACCGGCTGATCGGGGCGCGCAACATCCAAATGGCGTTGCGAAAGCTGCGTCGGTTCGCGCGCGAAGGCGCCCAGGAGGAGTTGGATCTCGACGGCACCATCCGCGGCACGGCTCAAAAAGGCTATCTTGACGTGCGCATGCGGCCCGAGCGGCACAACGCTGTAAAGGTGCTTCTTCTGCTGGATGTGGGCGGCTCCATGGATCCGCACGTGCGCACCGTCGAGGAACTGTTCTCCGCCGCGAAGGCGGAGTTCAAACGGATCGATCATTGGTACTTCCACAACTGTCTCTACGAGTTCGTGTGGAAGGAGAACGCGCGGCGTTGGAACGAGCGGCACGCGACATGGGATATGCTGAACACCTATCCGCCGGACACCAAAGTGATCGTCGTCGGCGACGCCAGCATGAGCCCCTATGAGATCGCGGCTCCGGGCGGCGCGGTGGAGCACTGGAACGACGAACCGGGCGCGGCTTGGCTTCAACGCCTGATGGACCGTTTCCCAGCTTTGGCGTGGATGAATCCCGAGCCCGAGACCTATTGGACGCGCACCCAGTCGATCACGATGATCCGACAAATCATCGGCGACCGCATGTTCCCGCTGACCGTCGACGGAGTCGGCCGCGCCGCGGAAGCGTTGAAGCGCTAGTCGCGCTTATTCACGCCCAGATGGCCAGTTGGCCCAGGTTCTCCCTCGCCTGCGCTCTCAGCCATCCACGCGCCCGCAAACGACCGTATCATATGGCCCATGACGCTGGACCGAATGATCGACGATGTTTTGCGGCGGGAGGGCGGCTTCGTCCGCCATCCTCATGACCGGGGCGGCCCGACCAATTTCGGCGTGACCCAACGAACCCTGAGCGCGGTGCGGGGTCGGCCCGCCACGCCGGCCGACGTCGCGGCTCTCACGCGTTGCGAGGCGCATCGAATCTACCGCGCCCACTTCTATGACGCACCGAAGCTCGAACGCCTGCCGGCGAGCGTTCGATCGATCTGTTTCGACGCCGCCGTGCATCACGGCCCAGCCCAAGCGATCCGGTTCGTTCAGCACGTGTGCAATGCGGCCGGGTTCGGGCCGCTGGACGTGGATGGCGTGTTGGGCGCCAAGACAGCCGCATCGGCCGCCTCGGCTGACGCGGCGATGGGCGGACTGTTTCCGCAAGCGTTGATCGACGAGCGTCGCATTTTCATCCGACGCCTCGTCAACGCCGACCCTTCCCAGGAGGTCTTTCTCGATGGTTGGCTTCGGCGTGTGGACGACGTCGCGTCCAGACGGACGTCGTGACCCTGGGCGTCGCCGCCGGCGTTCACGCGCTCCTGGAACGTGTGACCTCCTTGATCGGGATCTTTCGGGTCTCGAAGGAGAAGCACGCCGTGCGCGCCCATGCGGAACGTCTAGGAGATCAGGAGATCGACGCCCGCGTGATCGACCAGTTCGCGGCCGAGTTTCGGGATCTCTCTCACCGCGGCTGGTGGGACAGTTTCGTGGACGGTTTGAACCGGCTGCCGCGCCCGCTGATCGCGCTCGGACTGATTGCGTTCTTCGGCTACACCGCTTTCGATCCATTGACCGCCACCAAGATCGCACAGTCCTACGCCATTCTGCCGGACGGGTTCTGGGCGCTTGTGGGCGTGGTGGTTGCGTTCTATTTCGCCGGCCGGCTCCAACTGAAGTCCCAGAGCTTTCAACTGACCAAGGCGCAACGCCTACTTCTCAACGCCATGGCGCAGGCCCGCGAGGCGGAACGCCACTCGACCGCTTCCGCCTCGACGGAGGGCGATCGTCCCCTTTCCGACGAGGACCTGGCGCGGGCCATGGCCGCCCCAGAACCCCTGTCCAACGCCGCCCTCACGGAATGGAACAGGCAGCGGCGAGAGGCGTCTACGCCGCCAAAGGCGGGAGGAGATTGACCATGAAGGCCAGCGCCGCCGTCTCCGAACGATTGGCGATCGCATGACGGCGATCGCCGGCGTAGCGAAGGGTCTCGCCGGCTGACACGTCCGTCGCCTGGTCATCGACCGTGACCTCCAATCGACCTTCGACGACCGAGAGATTTTCAATTGAACCCGCCGGATGAGGGTCCGACTCCAATCGGCCGCCCGGCTCCGCGCGGAACAGATACCACTGCACCGTGTCGACCGTGGTCAGCGGGCCGAGGATCTCCAACCGGCACAGCCCGTCTTCGGATTCCAAAATCGGGATCGCGGCGCGCCGAGCTCGTTCGATCAGCGGCTTGCTTTCGGCGCTTTCCTTCAAAATGTCTTCGACGGGCCGATTCAGCGCGCGGGACAAGCGGTACAGCGTCCCGATCGTCGGATTGGTCTCATTTTTTTCGATCGCGGCGATAATGGACTTCGCCACGCCTGATTGCTCGGACAGCTGTCCGAGAGAGAGTTGGTAAGCCTCGCGTAAGCGCCGAACGGTCTTGCCGAGATGCTCCGCCTCCGGCCCCAATTCGGCGCGCGCAGCTCCCTTCCGTCGCGTGTCCGGCGGCATTCAAGCGCCTCTCGGGTCAGCCGCCCCGCGAAGCCAAGAAACAACCGCCCATGCGTGGGCGTCGTGCCGCAAATCCTTCAGCGCTTGCATCGGATCGCGCCAAGAAAGGACATGATCGTCCTCAAGGGGGCGTTCGGGGGGCGCGACTTCCGTGGCGCGAAAGAAGCGGCAAAGCTTGTTGACGGGCCGACCGTCATCCATGAAGGCGAACTGACCGGCATAGGCGATCTCGTCATGGGCTTGCACGTGCAACCCGGCCTCCTCAAGGGTTTCGCGCACCGCGGCGTCGCGGGCGGCCTCTCCGGCTTCGACGCCTCCGCCGGGAAGGTCAAGCCGTCGCTCCGGCCCGATTTCGACGAACGCCACGCGTCCGTCTGGGCGCGGCAAGAGCGAAAACGCACTTGGTCGGTCCACATAGGCCAAACCAGCCGCGGCGCGGCCGAATTGGATCCGCGGCGTCATACGGGTTCCGGGGCCAGTGTGATCCGAAGACCGTCCAACTCCGCCGACATAATGATTTGGCAAGACAGGCGCGAGCGTTCGTCGACCTCGAATGCCTCGTCGAGCATGTCCTCCTCTTCCTCGGTCGGCGGCGCAAGCGTGGGCCTCCATTTGGGATCGACATAGACGTGGCAGGTCGCGCACGCACAGGCGCAGCCCGACTCCGCCTTAATGGGAAGCCCAAGATCCCGGAAGATTTCCATGACGCGCCAACCTTCCAACGCGTCAAGGCGGCGCTCCCGCCCTTCGCGGTCCACGACCACGACATGAAGTGCATCGCTCATGGCGGCGGCTTTAGCGAGCGCGCGTCTCGGTCGCAAGCTTGGGACCCTTGTGAGGGCGCGCCCCCTGCCCTACACCGCATTCATGCATGACGCCCAACGCGCGATCAGCGAAGCGCCGCACCCGGATGTTTGCGCCGATATGACGGAGGTTCGCCTCGGGGTGGACGCGGTGGACCGTCAGCTCGTCGCGCTGCTCGCCCGCCGCCAGGGCTATATGGAGGCGGCCGCGCGAATCAAACCGGCGCTCGATATGGTGCGGGACGACGAACGAATCGCCGACGTCATGGATAAGGTTCGCGCAGAGGCCGAAGCAAACGGCTTGGACGCCAAATTCGTCAACGGACTTTGGCCCGCCCTTGTGGAGCTTTCGATCGCGCACGAGACGATCGTCTGGCGTCGTCTGCGAGATCGCTGATGCAGGCCATGGGCGAGACGCCGCGTTGGAGCAAGGCCCCGACACTGTCGACGGAGCGTTTGATCCTCAGGTCATTTCGTCCTGAGGACTTTCCTGCCTTCACGGCCCTCCATGCTGACGAAGAAGTGATGCGCTACATCAGCGGCGGGCGCGCTTTGCCGCCGGACCAAGCTTGGACGATCATGGCCGTCTATCTCGGCCACTGGATGCTGCGCGGCTATGGGAAGTGGGCGCTCGCAGAAAAGCAGACCGGCGAGTTCGTCGGCCGGTGCGGGCTTTGGCGGCCCGAGGGCTGGCCTGGTTTAGAGGTCGGATGGGCCGTCCGCCGCGATCGATGGGGCTTAGGCTATGCGACTGAAGCAGCGCGAGAGACCGTGCGGTTCGCGCGCCGGTATTTTTCCAACGATCTTGTGAGTCTGATTCAACCTGGAAACGCCGCTTCCGTCCGTGTCGCCGAGAAATTGGGCGCAAGACGGGTTGGCGACGTGGAGATTTACGGGCAAAAAATGGACATTTTTAAGCATCCTGATCATCCGGCTTCGGAAACCTGAAGGCGGGACGCTTTCAGAACGGCGCTGGGTGATCTAAAGAGGATGCGGGACTTGGCGGCGGGTGTGACGCGGGGCGCATTGCGTTAAGGGGGGCCCTCGTCTGCAGGGCAAGGCATCTCTATGGCGCAAGCAATCATCGCGCCCGACATCAACTGGCCCGATATGAAATGGGTCAACTATGATCGAGCCCTGAGCTTGGGAGAGCTCAGAGGCAAGGTCATCGTGCTCTATTTCTGGACGGCCGGATCGGTGCAATGCCACCACCTTTTTCCGGCCCTTCGGCACATGGAGGACAACCATTCCGAAGAGCTGGCCATCATCGGCATTCACACGCCGAAATTCTCCGCGGAACGATCAATCGACACCGTACGCCACGCCGTGGCGCGCTACGGGCTGCGCCATCCGGTGGTTCATGATCCGGACCGGCTGATTTGGCGGCTCTATGCGGTGAAGTCATGGCCCACGCTGGTTTTCATCGGGGCGGATGGACGGCTTCTCGGCCAGGTCGCAAACGAGCCGGACACGGACAGCCTTCTGACGGCGGTCAGCCAAATCGTCCAGAAAGCTTATAAGTCGGGCCAGATGCGTCTGACGCCGATGCCGCGGGCCAATTTCATTCAACCGGATCAGCGCTTCTACTACCCGTCTCACATCAAGCGCATCCGGCTTCCCATACTCGAAGGCGACGACGAACCAGCCAACGCCCCACAGGCGCCGGCGCCCGGCGGCGCGCCGACTGGCGGACCGCGCCCGGATGCAGCGCGTCGCGAACCTGAGGACGAAGGCCCGGTCGAGAGGGATTATTGGATCGTTAGCGACACAGGCCACAATCAGATCGTTCTGTTGAACAACACCGGCAAAGAGCTTCGACGGTTTGGAGCGATCGATGCGGGGTTCAAGGACGGCGACGCGGACGCCGCCCAGTTTCGCATGCCGTCCGGCGTCTACCCCTATCGGCGGTCGATCTACATCGCGGACACGGGCAACCACGCCATCCGTCGGCTGGACCTGGAGAACGACATCGTCACCACGGTCGCCGGCAATGGGAAACGTGGCGGATATCTTGGCGCGCCGATCCAAGCGTCCGCCGCCTCCCTCGCCTCGCCCTATGACGTCGTTGTCGCCAGCGGGCAGTTGTATTTCTGCAATACAGGCACCCATCAATTGGGGCGTTACGATTTTCAATCGAATTCGATTTCCGTTCTGGCCGGCAACGGCGCGGAGGCGATCGTTGACGGTCCGCCGCTGAACGCATCCTTCGCACGCCCAATGGCGCTGACGCCTTCTGCGGACGGATCTCGCCTTTATGTCTGCGATGCGGAGACGTCGTCGATTCGGAGCGTGCTTCTGACCGGCGACTTCCGAATCTCGACGCTCATCGGCAACGGCCCTTACGACTTCGGAAAAATCGACGGCCCGTTCTTGCGCGCGCGGCTGCAACAACCGCTTGGCGTCTGCATGCATCGCGGGATGTTGGTGGTCGCCGACAGTTACAATAACATCTTGAGGGAACTTGATCTGGGCCAGCAAATGACCCGAGAATTTATCGGGATGGAGTATAAAAACGTCGATCATCGCCCTTTGCCATTGTCCGAGCCCATCGGCGTGGCTTCGATCGACGACCAAAAGTTTTTATGTGTGGACCGCAACAACCATCGGATCGTCGTCTTCGAACCCCGTATGAAGGTCGTGAAGACCTGGGCGTCGTGACGCGAAGCGCGCGCGCCGACCGCCGCGTCGAGCTCGAGTTTTCTGCATGACCCTCGTCCTCCGCCCTGCGGACCACCGCGACGCCGCCACCTTGGCCAATATCTATTTGTTGGCGCGGGAGGATGCGCTTCCAGACCTGCCGCACGCCTTCAGCGACCGAGAAATCCGAGACTGGATCTCAGGCGAAGTGCTGGAGCACGAATCCGTGTGGGCGGCGAGCGACATCGGCGTGATCAAAGGATTCGCAGCCGTGAAGGACACCCATCTGACCCATTTGTGGGTTTCGCCGCCGTTTCAGCGCCAAGGCGTCGGCAAGGCGCTCTTGACCAAGGCGCAAGGCGTCAGCCCCAAAAAACTGGAGGCGATCGTTTATCAAGCGGCCGAGTGCGCGCGCGGCTTTTTCGAAGCGCAGGGATTTCGGTCCGTGGGCGCAGCCCCGGCGAGCTTCGACGGCGCTCCGCGGCTCATCTATCGTTGGAAGCCAAGTTAAGCGTCGCTGTCGTTCTCCACGGCCCGACGCCCCGCCTCCGTCAATCGACAGACCAGCCATTCGGGTTTCAACGGATTGGAGAACCACGGTTCCGCCCAACCACGATCGATGCACGCCCGGACGACTTCGGCCGAAACCGTTTGTCCATTGCGGTCGAACAACGGCAGCTTCCCGCCCGGCTGATCCAAACCCCCGTTCAGATAGGCGCGCTCGCGCGCGGTCGGCGTTTTCGCCTTGGCTGAGTCGTGTCGCCCTTTCGTCATGCCCCCTCGCTCGCCGGCCAAACGCCATGATGGCGATTGCCGAAACGCTTCGCTATGCTATCAGGCCAACTCATCGCGGATCGCCGCCCACACGCCAAGCCGCTAAGACGCCAAAAGGATTTGCGCGCGTGTCTGATTCCGACACTTCATCATCGGCCGCAAGCTCTGGTTCCTCAGGGACTGGGGCCGGCCCCCTCTTCATTTGGGCGGCGGCCGCGCTCGCGGCCGGCGCCTGGGCCTTTTTGGTCTTTTCGGCGTGGCGCAGCGGAGCCTTCTCCTTAGCGCCGGAGGGCGCCGTCGCGTCGATCGCGATCGGCGCCGCCGTCGCCGGGGTTCTGGTGGTGCATTACGCCCCCGGCCCGGCCCACCCCCCCC
>CAYPOX010000010.1:0-36696 GCA_964412525.1 uncultured Caulobacterales bacterium | reverse complement strand
GCGGACTTTCTGTATGAGCGGGTCGCGTCGGGGTTGCGCGCCTATGATTGGGAGGCCGCGGAGACGCTGGCGACGGGCTTGACGGACGTGGCCCCCGACTTTCCGGAGGCGTTCCGTATGCGCGCCGCGGCCCGGCGCGCCCAAGACGCCTTCGCCGGCGCGGTGGCGGATTTGGCGCGCACCCTCGAACTCGATCCGAAGCGGTTTCGGGCGTTGGCGACCTTGGGCAGGATTTTTCATGAGTTCGGCGACATCGCCAATGCGCATCAGGCGCTCAAACAGGCTTTGGCGTTGAACCCCCATATGGAGGAAGCTGCGGAATTGGAACGGCTTCTTCGGGTCGACGCCGAGGGCCGGCCCATCTGATCCCACGCGCCTTCGCGCGATCGTTTGAAAGGAGACGTCGCTCATGGCGGCCGATATGGATTTGTCGTCCGAAAGCGCGTCGCTCGGACCCGATGCTCGGGAACGCCTTCGCACCTATGCGGCGCGGATTGAGCGGCTCGAAGAGGATCGGGCCAACATTCAAACGGACATCAAAGGCGTCTACGCCGAGGCGAAGTCCGAAGGCTTCGACATCAAGGCTCTGCGGAAGGCGATCACCCTGCGCCGCCAGGATCGCCAAGACCGCGAACGGGACGAAGCGATGCTGGAGTTGTATTTGGACGCGCTCGGCGCGTTGTGATGCTGGCCGGGGCAGGGTCCTCGCGCCATATCCCGGGATGAAGGAGATCCCGATGGCCGACGTGACCGACCCCGAACGCAACCGATTCAGCAACCGATTGAGGCGCTATGCCGGCGTCGGAGCCGCAGCCGGCGGTTTCGCCGCGCGTGCGGCCGGTGCGCGCCTGTTTCGCAGCGGCGACCGCGTCACGGACGCAGACGCTTTGAAGGAGGCGTTGGGCGGTCTGAAGGGGCCGTTGATGAAAGCGGCGCAGTTGCTCGCAACCATTCCCGAGGCCGTGCCAGAGGAATACGCCGACGCCTTCATGGAGCTTCAGACGAACGCGCCGCCCATGGGTCGTCCTTTCGTGCGGCGGCGCATGCGGGCGGAGCTTGGAGAAGATTGGCGTTCGCGTTTCAAGGATTTCGAGTTGGACGCCGTGGCGGCCGCCAGCCTGGGCCAAGTCCACCGCGCACGGGCGCATGACGATCGGCGACTCGCGGTGAAGCTGCAATATCCGGACATGTCTTCGGCCATTGAAGCGGATTTGCGCCAGTTGGATCTGGCCTTCGGGGTCTTCCAACGGATCTCGAACGCGATCGACCCGTCTGAGATCAAGCATGAGCTTGCAGATCGCCTCCGGGAGGAATTGGACTACGGGCGCGAGCGGCGGATCATGGCCTTGTACCGAACCATGCTGACCGAGGTCGTCGACATTGCGACGCCGGAACCGGCGGAAGAGCTGTGCACGGGACGCGTGCTCACCATGACTTGGCTGGACGGGGATCACATTTCGTCTTTGACCGAGGCGCCTCAGGAGGTGCGGGACGCTTTCGCCGCGCGGTTGTTTAAGGCCTGGTGGACCCCTTTCGGCCGCTATGGCGTCATTCACGGCGACCCTCATATGGGCAATTACGCCGTGAACAAGGATCGCGCGACACTGAACCTCCTCGATTTCGGCTGCGTCCGAATATTTGACGGCGCATTCGTGGAGGCGGTGATGCAGCTTTCCGAGGCGATCGAACGCAATGACCGGGACTTGGCCGCGGACGCCTATCGAGCTTGGGGGTTTCGCGACATCACCAACGAATTGGTCGATGCGTTGAACATTTGGGCCGGCTTCATCTACGCGCCCTTGATGGACGATCGCGAACGCCACGTGGCCGAGGGGGTGAGCCCGGGCGCGTTTGGGCGCGCCCAAGCGTTCGAGGTGCATCAAGCGTTGAAGCGGATCGGCCGCGTGACCCCTCCGCGGCGCTTTGTGTTCATGGATCGCGCAGCGATCGGATTGGGCTCCGTCTTCATTCGACTGAATGCGCGGCTGAACTTCAAGCGGCTGTTCGCCGAGGCTGTGGCGGATTTCGACCGGGACGCCGTGGACGCTCGTCGTCGCGAGGCCATGGCGGATGCGGGGCTGACCGCAGCGGAGGCGGCTTAGGCGCGAATCCGACGCAAGACAGATTGCCGCGCACGAACGCACCAACTATAACATCACAGAGCGGCCAGTCGTTGGCGGCAGTGTGAGCGTAGCACCGTGAGGACCGTGATGAGCGAAGTCGAGTCCGAAACCCATTTCAAGCGCGGGTCGATGGACATTCAACAGCACGAGTCGATGTTTTCGGGTTTCATGACCTTCCTGAAGGTGGGCACCGGCGTCACTTTCGGATTGGTGTTGGTCCTCGTCATCGTTTTCGCCAACCCTTTCTAGCACCGGGCGCGTCTCGCACGTGCATTTTCTGACCGATCCGGAGATCTGGGCGAGCTTCCTTGCGCTCGCCGCGCTGGAGATCGTCCTCGGGATCGACAATGTCATTTTCATCTCACTGACCGCGGCCAAACTTCCGCCCGCGGAAGCGCGCCGAGCGCGAGTGATCGGTCTTGGGCTCGCTCTCGTGCTCCGTCTCGCCCTCTTGGCTTCGCTGACTTGGCTCGTCGGTCTGACCGCCCCGATCATCACGGCGTTCGGCTATGAAGCGTCTTGGCGCGACATCATTTTGATTGCGGGCGGCCTATTCTTGCTGACCAAGGGCACGCTCGAAATTCACGCCACCGTCGAGGGCGATCACGCCAAGCCGCAAGCGGGCGCCTCCGCGGCTTTCGCCGCGATCATTGCTCAAATTGTCGTGATCGACGCGGTGTTTTCCATCGATTCAGTGATCACCGCCATCGGCATGACCGATGAGATTTTTGTGATGGTCGCCGCCGTCGTCGTGTCGATCATGCTCATGTTGGCCGCGTCCGAACCCATGAGCCGTTTCATCGAAAAACGACCGACGACAAAGATGCTGGCGCTCAGCTTTCTGCTGCTGATCGGCGTCGCCTTGATCGCCGACGGCCTGCATTTCCACATCCCGCGCGGCTATCTCTATTTTGCGATCGCGTTTTCGGCGGGCGTGGAGGTCTTGAACGTCATCGCGCAGGCGCGGCGACGAAGCGCCCGCGCCTGAAGCGTGACGAATCTGCGGATTGCTTAGAGCAAGCCTTCGCGCTGGGCGCGCTTACGCGCCAGCTTGCGGGCGCGGCGAACGGCTTCGGACTTTTGACGGGCGCGTTTTTCCGAAGGCTTTTCGTAGTATTTCCGCCGTTTCATCTCGCGGAAGGTGCCTTCACGCTGCATCTTTTTCTTAAGCGCTTTCAACGCTTGGTCGATGTTGTTGTCCCGAACAAAAATCTGCACGCCGCTCCTCACAGTTTGCCAATTCCGAAGTCCGCGCCGCTTCCCAGCGCGGACGCGCGGATTACCATAGCGTGCTGGACATGTCGAACCTGGAAATGCGAAAGGCGCAAAGATGGATTTGCAAACGGCGCGGGACCGAATCATAGACGCTTTGCCAGCCCGGGCGGCCCATCTCGGTTGGACGGAGCGGGCTTTGGCCGCCGCCGCGTTGGACGCAGGCGCGCCGGACGGTTACGCGGGCGCCGCCTTTCCCGGCGGCGTCATGGAGGCCTTAGCGGAACGTTCCGCCCGTCTCGATGATGCAGTGCTTGAGACGCTCAAGGAAGAAGACGTCGCCAATCTGCGCATTCGGGACAAGGCGATCTTGGCCGTGCGTCGGCGGGTTGAAGCGGAAAGCGACGCACGCATGGCCGCGCGCCGCGCGGTGGCGGCTCTGGCGTTGCCGCACCGAGTCGGGCTCGCAGCGCGCATGGTTTGGCGCAGCGCCGACATGATGTGGACGTGGATGGGCGACCGCTCGACAGACTACAACCGCTACACGAAGCGCGGTCTTCTCTCAGGCGTATACGGCACGACCTTCGAGATTTGGGCCCGCAGCGCGCCGGACTCGCAAACCTCGTGGACTTATCTCGACCGTCGAATCGAGAACGTCATTCAATTCGAAAAGTTGAAGGCGCAGGTTCTGAGCCGCGCGCCGTTCAACCCTTCGCAGACCGGTGGAGGAAGCGCTTAGCGCTGCGCTCCGCCCTGGTCTTCCATATTGGCGTTCAAGTCCAGGAACTGTTCGAGATCGCCCATCGAAACGCGCCACTCACGGCCAAACTTGATCGCGCGAAGTTTGCCGTCGCGGATCCAAGAGCGGATCGTGCTTTCTTTCACTTTCAGCTGTTCCGCCGTTTCGTGAACGGTCAAAAGAGGTTTGCTCAGCATCGTCATGTCACTCCATCAATGAACGGTCGCTCTCGCGGAATCCGACCGCACGTCTTCCGAATCAACCACTTAAAGCTAACTCAGACACATGGCCACGTCACGGCGTCAGTAAGACGACATGGCCCATCTTACGACGAGTTCCAGCGTGCCTTTTACCGTAAATCGAAAGTCGAACGCCAGCCCTCTGCGCTTCTTCTTGCCACAAACTGACATCATCGCCAAGCAAATTTCGCATCACAACTTCTTCGTAACGTGTGGTTGTATCGCCGACGGGCCAGTTACATATCGCGCGAACATGTTGCTCGAACTGATCGCAAACGCATCCCCCCTCCGTCCAATGACCAGAGTTGTGCACCCGCGGGGCGATCTCATTCACCAACAACGCGCCATCTTTGGTTTCAAAGAATTCCGTCGCCAAAACGCCGACATGCCCCAAGGCCTCCGCTATTCGTTGCGCGATTGACGTGGCCTCGGCCGTCACCTCGCCAGGCGCTTGCGCGGGCGCGGTGGTTTCGTGCAGCACGCCATGCGCGTGCGCGTTCTGCGACATCGGATAGGCCGCAAAAGCGCCATTGCGAAAGCGGGCGCCCACGATCGACAGCTCACGCGCGAAATCCACTCGCTTCTCTAAGACGCATGCGCCGCCGCTCACGGATCGGAACGCCTCCGCAGCGTCTTCAGGCCGCGCGACGGACGCTTGTCCCTTGCCGTCATAGCCTTGGCTCGCCCGCTTCAGAATCGCCGGTGCGCCGAGCGCCTCGGCGGCGACGCGGCACGCCTCGGCGTTCTCCACCACGTGATAGGGCGCGATCGGCGCGCCCAACTCGGTGAGAAACCGTTTCTCCTCAATGCGGTTTTGGGTGATTGCGAAGGAGCGCGGACCCGGGGCGACGGCGGTCCCGACGCGGGCCGCAGCCTCCAAGCTCGTCGCAGGCACGTTCTCAAACTCGCAGGTGACGACATCGCACGCGGATGCAAACGCGGCGACGGCGTCCGTGTCGTCAAACGCGCCCGTAAACGCCTTCGCCGCCACCCGGGCGGCCGGCGCGTCCGGGTCCGGGTCGTAAACATGGACGTCGAGGCCAAGGCGGGCCGCGGCCAGGGCGAGCATGCGCCCCAACTGGCCGCCGCCCAGAACCCCGACCCGGCCGCCGGGACCGACGATCCGGTCAGTCATCGGTCGGCCGATCGGGGACGTCGGCGGTGCGCGCGGCGCGCCAGCGCTCCAGCCGCGCGCTGATCTCCGGGTTGGAGAGTCCCAAAATTGAGGCGGCCAACAGGCCGGCGTTGCGCGCGCCCGCCTCCCCGACGGCGAGGGTGGCGACCGGCACGCCGGCGGGCATCTGTACGATCGACAACAAACTGTCGAGCCCATTCAGCGCTTTGCTTTGCACCGGGACGCCAAGCACCGGAAGGGTGGTGAGGGACGCCGCCATGCCCGGCAAATGCGCCGCGCCGCCGGCCCCCGCGATAAGAACTTTCAGTCCTCGATCGCGCGCGGATTTCGCGTAGTCATAAAGCCGGTCCGGGGTTCGGTGGGCGGAGACGACGCGACATTCCCTTGGGACATCCAACTCCGCCAGGACGGCGTCGGCCTGGGCCATGGTCGGCCAATCCGAGCGGCTGCCCATAATGATCCCCACGAGCGGCGGGGCGTCCCCATTGTGCGACATCTTCGCTCCGAGTCGGGGAGACTCCGGCGTCTCCGCAAAAAGAAGCGGCGGACTATAGCGGCGGTCGGCGCCGGTTCAAGCGATGATGTCGGGATTGAGTTGGTCCTCCAGCATCGCGATTTGGTCGCGAACGGCCAGTTTCTCTTTCTTGAAACGGCGGATGGTCAGGAGATCTGCGGTTTCGGACGCCTCCAGCGATCGGATCGCCGCGTCGAGATCGCGATGACGCGCCTGAAGCGCGGCCAATCTTAGACGCAGGGCGTCGTCGTTCGCGCCTTCATTTCCGTTCGCCGGCGCGATCCGCATGGCCGCGCCGGTCGCGATCCGCGGCGGAAGGGCGGCGTCGGTCAGCCCCGCCAAGGCCGTGAGGTCGCTTGGATCGGGCGCAGGCCAGCCGAGCGCCGCGTAAAGCGTGGCGAGGTCGGTTTCGGCCGCCATGCGCGCATCGGTCGGGGCCGTCGGCTGGGAGATGTCGGGATCCAGCGCGGCCAACATGGCCAGGGTCACGCGTTCCGACGCGATCTCGGCGGCCTTCGTCGCCTCCCGCGCCGCATGGATTTCGGATGAGGCGACGTCGCCGGGCGCAGGGTCCGCCAGGCTGCGTCGCACCGCGCGCAGGGGCGTGGTGGCGTGGGCGACCCAGTCGGCGATGCGGGCGCGGGCCGCGCGGGCCAGATCGGGCGTCATGGGCGGGCGGGCGCGCCGTGCGCGCCACAAGGTCCAGAGCGTGAGATTGACGTCCGCCCCATGGTCGTCTTGGAGGCGCACCAATCGCGACGAAGCTCCCGTCCGCGCATAGGCCTCGACCGCCCATGTCCAAAGATCATCGCTCACGACGCGCGCTCGCTCAGACCGGTCCAGCGGGTCGTTTCCGGCGCGTCGAAGCCGAAGAAATCCAGCGCGCGCGCCACCGTTTGCGTCACGAGATCGTCCAGCGACTGCGGCGCCGCATACATGGCGGGCACGGGCGGCATGATGATCGCCCCCATTTCCGCGAGCGCGCAGAGCGTTCGCAAATGACCGAGATGCAGCGGCGTCTCTCGGACCAAGAGAACCAGGGGCCGCCGCTCTTTCAGCGTCACGTCCGCCGCGCGGGTGAGCAGGCTTGAGGTGGCGCCCGTGGCGATCTCCGACATGGTGCGGACCGAACAAGGCGCGACGATCATCCCGCGGGTGCGGAACGAACCGGACGCGGGCGCTGCGCCAATATCCTTTGGCGAGTGATTGACGTCCGCATGCGCCGCGAAGGCGGTCCCGCTTTCGCCCAGCTCTTGCGACAATGCGACCTGGGCCGCCTGGGAGACGATGAGATGCGTCTCCACATCCAGCGATCTCAACAACGCCAAGGCCTTGCGGCCATACGCCGCGCCGGATGCGCCGCTGACGCCCACAATCACGCGCGGACGCGACTCTTGGCCGCTTCGGTCGGTCCGTGTTTCACTCATCAGGTTTCATCCACGCCACAAAGGATGGTCGGACATGACACTCCAATCCCGCATCAATCACCTCGACCTTCGTCATCAGGAACTTGAGCAAGCCATATACGCCGAGCGAATGCGTCCGAGCAGCGATACCGCGAAAATTTCGGAAATGAAGAAGCGGAAACTTCAGCTTAAAGAGGAAATCGAGTCGCTGCGCCGACAGGGCGGCGCGGCCTAACGTCTTTTCCGGCGCACGCCGTCGACCATCTTGTCGACGCGGCGGCGGCGCGACGCCCAAATCGAGGAGACCGCCTTGGCGGACCAGACCGCGATCGTCACCGGCGGCGCGCACGGCGTCGGATTGGCCTGCGTGCGCGCGCTCATCAAACGCGAGACCCGTATTTTGATCGCCGATCGCGACGAGAGGGCCGGCCGTTCCGTCGTCGCGGACATGCAGGCGACCGGCGGCGACGTCGCCTTTGTGCGCGTCGATCCCAAGGAGCGCCTGGATGCGCGCAATATGGTCACCGCCGCGCTCGATCATTTCGGGCGTTTGGATGTTTTGATCGGGGCCAGCGGCGTGGCGGAGCCCGCCGACTTTCTTGAGCTCGACCCGGACGATTTCGAGGACGCGGTTCGGACCAATCTCGTCGGCGCTTTTTTTGCGACCCAGGCGGCCGCGCTGCGCATGCGCGATCAGATCGAGGCCGACGCGGCGCAGGTGGATTCGCGCGAACGCGCTTACGCCATTGTGCATGTGGTCTCCACCAACGCGCTGGTGTCGTCTGGTCGGGATGCGGCCTATGGGGCCTCGAAGGCCGGCGTGATGCAATTGGTGCGCGCCGCGGCGGTGTCGTTGGGGCCGCTCGGCATTCGGGTCAACGCCGTCGCGCCCGCGGCGGTGAACACGGATCTGCTGACGGCTTTGGCGGACGACCCGGACGCGCGCATCCGCGCATTGCAGCATACCCCGCTGGGCCGGATCGCCGAGCCGGCCGAGATTGCGAATGTGGCGGTCTTTCTGGCGTCTCGGCGCGCCAGCTTCGTGAATGGTCAATGCATCGTCGTGGACGGCGGGCGCATGGCCTTCGACGCCGCCGCCGTTGATCCGAAAGTCGATTAACGGGAGAATCGCCAGAGTTCGAAACCGGCGGCGGCGGCGAAAAGGACGCCCATGAAGAACACGTAAAACACCGCGACGGCGATGAGGCGCAGCGCGGTCGTCCAGCGTTGTCCGCCGAAAAACCGGCGAAGGGAGGACGGCACGTAAAGCGCCGCATACACGCCGAACACAATGGCGGGCCAGGCCGATCCCGTGACGAGGCTCGCCAGGCCTTGGATTGTCGCGCCGATCGACAAGGCCGCGTGAAGGTAAAGGGAAAAGACGGCGTGTTCCGCGAAGTAACGCCGCCAATAGACGACCGCGGTCAGTCCCGCCAACACGAAGGCCATCACGGTGAAGACACGCGGCAGCCACGCGGAAAAGCGTTCCTTGAAGAGCGTTTGGTTGTCGAGAACCCCCGTCGCGGTCCGCTCCGCAATGTCCGTAAGCCTTTCGAGCGTCTCCAAGTCTTCCGGGTCGATATTGGCTTCGCCTTCGGCGCGGAATTCCTCGATCATTTCGCGTGCGGTCTCCGCGTCGACGTCGATCCCGGCATTGATGTTCGCACCGCCGCCGCCGCGCAGATCGCCAAGGGCGGCGACCATCACCAAGGCGAGCGCGGCGAAGAGATACATGCGCAAAGGCGGCGTGTATCGTGCGCGTCGGCCTGCGGCGTAGTCTTCGGCCACATGTCCGGCGCGCCAGAGCAAACGTCCGACCGTGCGCAGCAAGCGGCTGTCCAGCGCGATGAAATCCTGCAGAGCGTCGCGCAGAAAGGCGGCGAGCGGGCGTTGCAGGTCCGTGGCCTTTTGTCCGCACACAGGACAGTAAGTGTGCGTCACCTTCGCGCCGCAATTGGCGCAAATCTCTCTCAGGCGCCTGCGGCCGCCATTTCCGTCATCCAACAACGCCCCTGCTGCGATTTCAGTCGGATCGGTCGGCATGGCGGCGCTTTCAATAAGCGAGGCGTTTGAACAGAGGTTCGAAGCGTTCGCCCCATTCGTCGCGCCACGCATTCAGGACGCATTGGGCCGGGCTTTCGCCGCTTTCGACGACCTGCTCCAACGACGCCAGAAACTCGGTCTCGTCTTTGGAGGCTTGCCCTGCGAAGCCTCGCCGCGCCAAACCGGCGCGCGCCAAGGCGATCGCCTCGCGCGCGACATCCAACAAACTTCGTCCACGGATCGTCGCCTGCAGACCGTGCTTGGCGGCGTCCAAACGGAGCGCTTCGCGTTCCTCCATCGTCCAATCTTTGGCGATGTCCCAAGCGGCGGTCAAACTGTCAGAATCGTAGAGCAAGCCGACCCAGAGCGCGGGCAATCCGCAAATGCGGCCCCAGGGCCCGCCGTCGGCGCCGCGCACCTCGATGAATCGTTTGATTCGAATCTCAGGAAATATGGTCGTCAAATGGTCCGCCCAATCGGACAGCGTGGGCCGCTCCCCTTCCAACTCCGGCAAGCGCCCGTCCATGAAGTCCCGGAAAGATCGGCCTGCGACGTCGATGTACCGCCCATCACGCGCCACGAAATACATCGGCACGTCGAGGGCGTAGTCGATCCATCGCTCGAAACCGAAACCGTCCTCGAAAACAAAGGGCAGCATGCCGGTGCGATCGGGATCCGTGTCGGACCACACATGGGCGCGCCAGCTCATGAAGCCGTTCGGCGCGCCTTCCAGGAAAGGCGAATTCGCGAACAGGGCGGTCGCCATGGGTTGCAGGGCGAGCGCCACGCGCGCCTTCAAGACCATGTCCGCTTCGGAGTCGAAGTCGAGATTGGTTTGGATCGTGCAGGTGCGAAGCATCATGTCATGCCCCATCGCGCCCACCTGCTCCATATATCGGCGCATGATCGCGTAACGGCCCTTCGGCATCCACGGCATGTCGGCGCGGGTCCAGGTCGGCGCGGCGCCGATGCCAAGGAAACCGACCCCCAGCGGATCGGCGACGTCGCGCACATCCGCCAAATGCGTGTGCACCTCGTCGCAGGTTTGATGGATCGTCTCCAACGGCGCGCCGGACAGTTCAAACTGGCCGCCGGGCTCCAGGCTCACGCTGGCCCCGTTTCGCTTGAGGCCGATCAGCGCGCCTTCTTCCTCGACGCGCTCCCAGCCTTTCGCGGCCAATCCCTCAAGCACCGCGCGAATCGTTTCATAGCGCAGCGGCTTCAACGTGTCGGCGTAAAACCCGAACTTCTCGTGTTCCGTACCGATGCGCCATTCGGCCTTCGGTTTGCAGCCCTGGGCCACATAGTCGACCAGTTCCCGAACGCCCTCGATCGGGGTGGTGCCAGCCTCTTGGGGTATCGACATCGCGCGCCTATCCGCGAACTCACAGTTTCGCCGGATTAAGCGCCGCGTGCGATCACGTCCAGTCGCCGCGGCGCGACTGCCAAACGGCGAGCGCCGCCAGAGCGGCGGTGTCCGCGCGCAAGATGCGTGGTCCGAGGGTCGACGGGATCACGAAGGGCGCCGCGCGCAGACGCGCTCTCTCCTGGGCGTCAAAGCCGCCTTCGGGGCCGATGAGGATCGCCCAGGCGCCGGCCCCGTCCGTGCCCGTGCCCGTGTCCGTGTCGGCGAGGCGCTGCGCCAGCGGCCGCGCACGGCCGTCCGGTCCGCCCCATGGCGCATCTGGATCATCGCCCGCCTCGTCGCAGAAGATCAGACGGCGTTTAGCGTCCCAAGCGTCCAGGACCGCGTCGAGCTTCGCGGGCGGCGAAATGTCGGGAACGCTCAACCGCCCGGTTTGTTCCGCCGCCTCCACGGCGTTCGCGCGCAGGCGTTCGAGATTAACCCGGGCCGCCACCGTGCGCCGCGTGATCACCGGCCGCAACGCGGCCACGCCAAGCTCAGTCGCCTTTTGGGCGAGATAGTCGATCGGCGCGCGTTTCACGGGCGCGAAGAGCAGGTGAATGTCGGGTTCGGCCTGCTGGTCACGCAACCGCGTTTCTACGGCGACGGCCCCGCCTTTGCGGTCCAGTCCGGACAGACGCCCGCGCCATTCGCCGTCACGGCCGTTGAAGAGATCCACCGGATCGCCCACGCCCCGGCGCATGACGCCGGCGAGGTAGTGCGCCTGCCCGCGCGACAGGGCGATCGACGCGCCGTTCGAAAGCGGGTTCTCCACGAAAAGACGAAGCGGCGCGGTCATGCCTCGCCCATGCCGCGGCGAGCGCTCTGGATCAAGGCGTCTGGACGGCGCCCCAGGCCCGGGGGTAAGCGCGGAGCAAAACAAGTGAGGGAGAGCCCGATGACCAAAGCCGCTGCGGCTCCGCCGCCGCCCGTCTCCAGCACCGTCGCGCTGATCGGGAACACGCCCATGCTCCTCGCGGCGCGGCTCGATGTGGGCCCCTGCGAATTGTTCCTGAAGATGGAGAGCGCCAATCCGTCCGGTTCGATCAAGGATCGTCCGGCGCTCTACATGATCGAACAGGCGGAAAACGACGGTCGGCTGAAGCCCGGCGGCGTGATCGTGGAGGCGACGGCCGGCAACACCGGGCTCGGTCTGGCGCTGGTCGGTCTCGCCAAAGGCTACCGCGTGAAGATCGTGGTCCCGGACAAGATGAGTCAGGAGAAGATTTACCATCTGCGCGCCCTGGGCGCCGACGTCATCCTGACCCGCTCCGATGTCGGCAAAGGGCACCCGGAATACTATCACGAGGTGGCCGCGCGCGTGATGGCGGAGACGCCGGGCGCAGTCTATGTCGATCAATTCTCGAATCCGGCCAATGTCACATCCCATTACGAGACGACGGGCCCGGAAATCTGGGCCCAGATGGACGGTCGGATCGACGCCTTCGTCGCTGGCGTCGGCACGGGCGGCACGCTCACCGGCGTGGGCCGTTTCCTGAAAGAGCAGAACCCGGACTGCCGCATCGTTCTCGCCGACCCCGTGGGTTCGATCTTGGCGGATCTGGTGAACAAAGGAACGCCGCCGAACCGCACCGGGTCTTGGGTGGTGGAAGGTATCGGCGAAGACTACATCCCGGACATTCTTGACGTGAAAGTCGCTGACGAGGCGATCGCCGTATCCGATCGCGATTCATTGATGGCCGCGCGCGAACTGCTCCGGAAAGAGGGGGTGCTTGCGGGCTCGTCGGCGGGCACCTTGCTTGCGGCGGCCATGGCGTGGTGCCGCCGCCAGAGCGAGCCGAAACGCGTCTGCACGCTGATTTGCGATTCGGGGAACAAGTATCTCTCCAAGCAGTTCAATGATTATTGGATGCTGGACCAAGGCTTCATCGAACGGGAGCGCCGCTTTGATCTGGGCGATTTGGTGATGCGGCGCGCCGAGGATGGCGGGGCGGTGACCGTCGAAGACGACAAGCCGCTGCGCCAAGCGAACAAGCTGATGAAGCTCTATGAAATCTCCCAGTTGCCCGTCGTGACGGACGGGCGCGTCGTCGGCATTTTGGATGAATCCGATATGCTGATCGCGCTCATGCGCGGCGGCGACGTTTTTGACGAGCCGGTGCGACGGCATATGACGCCCAATCCGGAGACCATCGCCATCGACGCCAGCATGGATCAACTGATGCAGGTGTTCGCACGCGACCATATCGCTCTTGTCTTGGACGACGGCAAGTTTTTCGGCGTGATCACTCGCCTCGACTTGGCCAATCACCTTCGCCGCAACATGGAGCAGTAGGTCGATGACCCAACGCAATGAACGCCTCGGTTTCGGCACGCGCGCGATCCATGCCGGCCAGGAGCCCGATCCGACGACGGGCGCGATCATGACGCCCATTTACGCGACCTCCACTTACGTGCAGGAGAGCCCGGGCCGCCATAGGGGCTATGAGTATTCCCGCTCCAGCAATCCGACGCGAACCGCCTATGAAGCCTGCGTCGCCAGCTTGGAGAACGGCGCGCGCGGATTCGCCTTCGCCTCCGGTCTCGCGGCGTCGGACTGCATTTTTCAGATGCTCAACGCGGGCGCGACGATCGTCGCCATGGACGATCTCTATGGGGGCACCAATCGGCTTTTGCAGCAGGTTAAGAAACGCGCCCAGAATTTCGACGTGCGCTTCGTGAACCTGTCCGACGCCTCCGCCGCGGCCGACGCGATCACGCCGGACGTGGACTTGGTGTGGGTGGAGACCCCCACCAATCCCACCTTGAAGCTTGTCGATTTGGAGCATGTCGCCGGACTGGCGAAAGCGGCGGGCGCGGTGTCCGTGGCGGACAACACTTTCGCGACGCCTTGGATCCAGCGACCGCTCGACTTCGGCTTCGACATCGTCATGCATTCGGCGACGAAGTATCTGAACGGCCATTCGGACATTGTCGGCGGGGTCGCGATCGTTCGGGAGGCGGGCGATCTTGCGGATCGTTTGGCCTTTCACCAGAACGCCGTGGGCGGCGTGCAAGGTCCGTTCGACGCGTTTCTCGCCATGCGCGGCCTGAAGACGCTTCACCTGCGCATGGAGCGTCATTGCGCCAATGCGCTCGCCGTCGCGGAGTGGTTGGACCGGCATCCGGCCGTGGACCGGGTCGTCTATCCGGGGCTCGCCAGCCATCCCCAGCACGCGCTCGCCAAGCGGCAGATGCGCGCGCCGGGCGGCATGGTCACCATTTTTCTGAAAGGCGGGCTGGAGCCGGCCCGGACCATGTTGGAGCGCTGTGAGATTTTCGCCCTCGCCGAATCGCTCGGCGGGGTGGAGAGCCTCATTGAGCATCCGGCGATCATGACCCATGCGAGCGTCCCGCCGGAGCAACGCAAGGCCTTGGGTCTTGACGACGCGCTGGTCCGCCTGTCCGTCGGCGTGGAGGATGAGGCGGATCTGATCGCCGATCTGGAACACGCCCTGGACGCCGCGGCTTAATCTAACCGCGGCGCTCGCCGCGCCCGCTTGGCCGTTCGCCGCGGCGGCGGTGGCGGGGCGGCGCGGCGCGTGGCTTGGATCGGGCGCGCCGACATGATCGACCCCGTCGGCGTGCGTCGAACCCGTTCGGCGGATGTGACCCTTTCGACCCGCGGACGCATGGCGCCCGCGGGTTTTTTTAGGAGGGCGTGTTGAAGAAGCTGTCCGGATCGCGTTCTTCGATCGCCGAATCGTCCGACGGGCCGCCCTGGGGCGCATCGTCGAAGTCCGGCGCCACCGGCGCATCGTCCGGCGATGTCGGCGCGTCCGCGTCCAATGGCGCGAGGCTGGGTCCCTCCTCCATCGGGGGCTCGGCCGGCTGCAACTTCGCCTTGCGCTCCGCGGCGATTCGGATCGTCTCGTCCAATTCGATCTGGGTGCACAATCCCAAGGTCACCGGGTCGCGGGGCGTGATATTGGCCGAGTTCCAATGGCTGCGGTCACGGATCGATTGGATGGTCGGCTTGGTGGTGCCGAGCAGCTTCGCGATCTGGGGGTCCGCCACCTCCGGGTGGTTGCGCAAGATCCACGCCACCGCGTCCGGCCGGTCCTGGCGACGAGACACGGGCGTGTAGCGCGGGCCGGAGGTGCGCTTGGCGGGCTTCACGTCCGCCGGCGGCGCGGCGAGCGCCATGCGATAGGCGGAGTCTTTCTCCGCTTTCTCAATCTCCGTGCGGACAAGCTGGCCATTGGTGACCGGATCCAATCCGCGAATGCCCTGGGCGACTTCGCCGTCGGCGATGCCTTGCACCTCCAGGGGATGAAGGCCGCAAAAATCGGCGATCTGATCGAATGTCAGGCCGGTGTTGTCGATCAACCAAACAGCCGTCGCTTTCGGCATCAGCGGCTGGGTCATGCGCTGTCTCCCTATCGAATGCGGCCATAGCGTCGAGCCGCGCCCCGATCCCTCGGGCGCCGGCGCGGAGCCATGGTCGAAAAATTGCGCGACGCCGCAAGTGCGGCGGTCCTTTACGCGCCTTACAGGGTGCATAATGCGCGTCGGGGCTGGCGCCAAGGTCAGTCGAGCGTGAGAATGAATTTCCCGACATGGCCGCCCGCCTCCATGGCGGCGTGGGCGTCGCAGGCCTGCTCCAGCGGGAAGGTCCGCTCCGTCACCGGCCGCATGCGCCCGTCCGCGAACCAAGGCCAGACCTTTTGCCGAACGGCGCGGGCCAGGGCCGCTTTGGCCTCCAAGTTGCGGCTTCGAAGCGTCGAGCCGGTGACGACCAGGCGTTTGCGCATGACTTGGATGATGTCCAGCTCCGCCTTCGCGCCGCCCAGAAAGGCGATGAACACGTAATGCGCCTCTTCGTTCATCACAGGGAGCGTGCGCGCCACATAATCGCCGCCGACCATGTCGAGCACCACGTCCACGCCGCCCATGGCCTTCGCGGCCTCGGCGAAATCGGCCTCGCGATAATTCACGACGATCTCCGCGCCGAGTTCGCGGGCGCGCTTTGCTTTTTCCTCGGAACCGACCGTGGTGATCACATGGGCGCCGGCCGCTTTCGCGATCTGGATGGCCATGACGCCGACGCCGGACGTGCCGCCATGGATCAACACGTTCTGTCCCGACGTCATGCGTCCGTGATCGACCAAATTGTGCCAGGCCGTGAAGGTCGCTTCCGGCAGGCCGGCCGCGTCGATCACGGACACGCCCTCGGGGATCGGCAAGCACAACGCTGCGGACGCCGCCGCATACTCCGCATAGCCGCCGCCGCCCAGCAAAGCGCAGACGGTCTCGCCGACGGCCAGCCCCACGACTTGAGATCCCACCGCGACGATCTCGCCGGCGACTTCAAGACCGGGCAAGGGCGAAGCCCCCGGCGGCGGCGGATAGACGCCGATCCGCTGCAACACGTCGGGCCGGTTCACGCCCGCGGCCGCCACCTTGATCAAAACGTCCGCCGGTCCTGGCTCGGGCGTCGGCGCATCCGTTGGCACCAGCACCTCGGGACCGCCGGGTTCCCGAATCTCGATTGCGCGCATCGCCGCACCTCCTTTGCATCGTCGCCCATCGGTTGCGAACCGTCGTCCGGTCGCACTAACCTGTCGCTGTTGAAAGGGACATGGCCAATGGTCCAGGCACCGCAAAAACTCCCAGTTTCGGTGGCGGAACGCTTCGCGCGCTCTGACACGTTCCAAGAGTTCTATGACGACGGTCTGTCTTTGGCCGAAGAGACGCGGGACTACCTTGAAGGACCCGGTCGTTGGGATTGTCGCGCGCTCCCCAATGACGCGGCGCTGGCCTATGCGGGCGAGAGCATGCGCCACACGACCCGTGTCATGCAGGCGATGTCCTGGCTTCTGGCCCAACGCGCCGTTCGGGAAGGTGAGATTCGCGCCACGGACGCGGCGCAGCCGAAGTTTCGATTGGGCGACGACGTGCGGTCGACGCCCTCCATCAATGACGGCGCGCTGCCGCCGCGGCTGCAAGGTCTGCTGGCGCGGGGCCGTCGCCTATACGCGGATGTCGCGCGCTGGGATGCGACGCTGTATGGCGAAATGGTCGACGCGCGCACGCTCCAGGCGCGCCTGACCCGCGCCTTCGATGCAGATGACGTTCCTAGCGTTTGAGGAACTGACCAAACTTCTTGTTGAATTTCGACACGCGGCCGCGATCTTGGATTTGCTGGGGGCCGCCCGTCCATGCCGGATGGGTGCGCGGATCGATGTCGAGCTGCAGGGTCGCGCCCTCTTCTCCATAGGTGGAGCGCGTTTGGAAGGTCGAGCCGTCCGTCCTCACCACCGTGATGACGTGGTAATCGGGATGGGTGTCTTTCTTCATGCCTGAACTCCGCCCAGCGGGGCCTCTTCGTGCGATGGGAGCGCGGCGTATAGCGAAGGCCGGCGCCTGGCGCAAGCGGTTTGGGGCGTGGACGTGATCGGACCGCGCTTGGTGGTGCAGCCATTGCCCGGCATTGGCGATCTGATCTGGCATTTGCCCCATTTGGCCGCGTTGGCTTCGGACGCGCCGGAAGGGTTGGTGCTCCTCGCCAAGCCGAGGGCGCAAGCGCGACGGATTCTCGATCCCCTGCCTTATGTGCGTGAGGTCATTGATTTGGAGCGCGGGCCGGGGCGTCATGACGGCTTTGTGGGTCTGCGCCGCTTGGGTCGGGATTTGCGCGCTGTGGGCGCGAAAGACGGCTGGGTGCTGCACAACTCCGCCCGATACGCAACCGCCTTGGTTTTGGCGGGCGTGCCCGCACGCTACGGCTATGGCGGCGGCATGGCGCGGGCGATTGGGGGCTTGAATCGCGGGCGGCCCGTCCCGCCGGCGCTTCGAAACGCCCATCCGATTGAGAAGGCCGCCGCCTTTATGGCCGCCAATGGCCGTCCAATTCGTGATCGCCGTCCGAACTATGATCCGCCAGAGGCCTGGCGGGCCGCCTTTCGAACATTGACCACCCAAGACGACCGCGCCTGGGTCGCCTTGGGGCTCGGCGCCTCGGAACCGTTTAAGCAGTGGGGCTCGAAGCGTTTTGCGGCGCTCGCGGACAAGATGGTCGAGATCTGGAACGTCCGCGTCGCAGCGTTGGGCGGTCCCGACGAAGCGACCCTGTTCCAGGAGATGCGCGCGTGTATGTCGCGCGCCGACGCGATGACCAGCGTCGTCGGTCATCCCCTTGAGACGGCGATCGGCGCCGCCGCGGAGGCTCGGTTCTATATCGGCAACGACACCGGTTTGCTGAACGTCGCCGCCGCCAGCGGAACGCCGTCGATCGGACTCTTCGGAGGTTCTCCGCCCTTGGGACATGATGACCGGATCAAGGCGGTCACGCCCAAGCGCGGCGTCGTCTATCGCGACGACCGAATGGCGGAGATCACCGTGGAGATGGCGTTTGACGCCGCCGCGGGTCTCCGAGAGCGGATGCTCGCCTGAAGGTCGTTCGCGGCACGCAACACGCATTCAATATAAAACATAAAATACGTTTTTATTACGAAAGGCTAGATCAAAATCACAAAAGTGGAATATTTCGCTTTAAACACTTGCCATAAAGTCACCCACTCGTACATCCGGCGCTTTGCGCACGTCCATTCGGATGGCGAGGGAATGGGAGATGGTCGAGCGAATTCAAAATTTGAGGCTGACGACGCGCGTTTATTTCGTCGTTGGCGCGTTGCTTATCACGACCCTCGTCGTTGCGGGCGCTGGGCTCTTTTCGGCGATGCGGCTCGGCGGCCTTTTCGTTGAATACCGAAGCGTCGCACGTCTCAATCTGCGTTATGGCGAATTGCAGGAATATCTGTTGAACACGCGTCTCCAAGCGTTTCGCTGGCGCGCGACCCGTTCAGAAGACGCGTTGAATCTGGCCTTGCGGGAGCTCGGCGCGTTGAACGCCACGACCGAGGATGCACGTGCGCTCGCCAAGGCCGGCGGCGAGTCCCAGGTTTCCGAGGAGTTGGCGATCCGGTCGGCCCAGAGCCGAGACTATCTCATCCGGTTCACTCGGGCGATCGAACTGCATGAGGAGCGGAATGCGGCGGTCGACGCTTTTCGCGCGACGGCGGACGCCACCATGTCGACGCTGCGGGGCTTGCGCGACAGCGCCTATGAGGATGGCGACATCGAAGCGTTGCGCCACGCCGGCGTGCTTGCGGACACGCTCCGGGCGGCGATCTCTGCAAGCGAGCGCTTTCTCGTGCAGAATGACGAAGCCGACAGCGCCGCGTCTCTGGAAGCGTTCAACCGCGCGACCGGCGATATCGCGACATTGCTGCTTCGCTTGGAGGACCCGTCGCGCCGTGCGGCGGCTCTGGAGGTGCAGGCCGGCGTCAGCGAACTGGAAATCGCGACGGAGGGCGTCGTTCAAACCATCCGTGCACGCAACGCCATCTTCCAGTCCTTGGACCAATTGGGGCCGGAACTGGCCGCCGCCTACAGCGCCTTGGCGGATGACGGCGCGGCGCGGCAAGACAGGCTTGGGCCCATCGCCACGCGCACGGTCCACGACGTGCGATTGATCATCCTCATCATCGCTGGAAGCGCCTTGGCGATCGGCGGCGTCTTTGGGCTCATCTTGGCGCGAAACATTGCGCGGGAGGCCCGGCGCGTGGTGGAGGCGACCCAGCGATTGGCGACGGGCGATCTGGACACAAAGATCGAAGGCGCCGACCGAGACAACGAGTTCGGCCGAATCGCGAGCGCGCTGGCGGTCTTTCAAGCCAGTCTTCGGGAGACGCAGGCGTTGCGCGCCGCCAATGACGACGCCAAGCAGCTTGAGGCCTTGCGGGCGCAGCGCCGCGAGGAACTTTTGGCTTTGGGCGACAAATTCGAGTCCAATGTCGGCTCCGTGGTCGAGACCGTCACGGCCGCCGCGGCGGAGCTTCAGGCCACCGCGGCGCAGCTCGCCTCCACGGCCGATACGAGCCTTGAGCGCAGTTCGTCCGTCGCCGGAGCGGCGGATCAAGCGAACGCCAATGTCCAGGCGGTGGCCGCCGCCTCCGAGGAGCTCGCCACCGCCATCGCGGAGGTTGCGACGCGGGTCACCGGATCTGCGGATGTCGCCCGGCGCTCCGCCGAGGGCGCGTCCGACAGCGAACGCGAACTCGACACCCTCCACCACGCGCTGGAGGAGGTCGACACGGTGATCGCGGCGATCGACGACGTGGCGGAGCAGACCAATCTCTTGGCGCTCAACGCGACCATCGAGGCGGCGCGCGCCGGCGAGGCGGGGCGCGGCTTCGCGGTCGTCGCCTCGGAGGTGAAGTCGCTCGCCAACCAGACAAAGCAAATGACGCAAGAAATTGCAGAACGCTTGGGCATGGTTCGCACGTCGGCGAGCCGCGCGATCGAATCGACGCGGGTGATCATACGCAGCGTCCAGGACATCGACGCCTCCTCGACCGCGGTGGCGGCCTCCGTCGAAGAACAAGGCGGCGCCACCTCCGAGATCAGCCGCAACGCCCAGGAGGCCGCCGGCGGCGCGGAAGATGTCTCCCGAGGAATCGCCGACGTCCGAGCCGCCGCCGAAGAGACCTCCCAGGCCACCCATGGCGTTCGCTCCGCGGCGGACGAGCTTTCTCAACAGGCCGAACGTCTCAAGGCCAACATGCACGATTTCATGCGCGAGTTGCGGGCGGCCTAAAGCCGGCCGCCGGTTACGCGCGTCGCCCCCTCTGGCGGCGGGTCGTCCGCCGTTGCGCAGGCCTCGAACTCCACGGTGTACATCAAATGGGCGATCTTCCAGACGCCGTCGACCTTGGCGAGATTGACCGTGTCGACGCCGCAATGGCGGAAGGCGCCGTTCAACCAGAAATCATACTCGCCCCACACCACCGCGATCGGCCCGCGGATCATGACGGTGGGTTCGCCCAACCAACGCTCGAAATAGCGGTCGCGGGGCGGCGTCATCGGTTCGAGACGTTTCGCGAGGGACCGCTCCCGCATCAGGAGCGCGCCGTCCGGCGCGTCCGGACCGGGCGCAAAGGACAGCGTCCGCGCCTCCTTCGTCAGAAGCGGGCGCCAATCGTCCGGATCGCCGGACGCGACCGCGTCAAAGGTCTTTTGCAAAACACGAAGAATGGCGGCGCGGTCATCGGCCTCATCGGCCTGAACCTGACCAAGAGCCGCGCAGGCGACGCCGGCCCCGGCGATAAGTCGAACGAACATAGACATCCCCTTGATCCCTTCTGCAACTCATGGCGCCAAACGGTTCTACGCGCAATCTGCATAAAAAATTAGGAAATATTGCATTGGTTTTTTGGCGGGCTTTTCTTAATAAAAAAGTATTGCATCGCACTACTTTTTTGGTAGTAGGCCGATCATGCAAATTACGGGGAAGACTCATGCTTAGAAACGAAGTCACTAAAATCTTGAGTGTTTCGGCGCTCATCGCGTCTTTTGGTTTTTCAGCAGCCATTGCCGCCGAATGCGAAGCGCCATCCGCGCCTTCTGTGGAACTGGACATCGCTTGGGCCGAACAGGAAGACGTCTTTGTGCTGTTTAAGGATATCAAGGCCTATCAGCGCGAAGTCGCCTCGTTCCGTGAGTGTTTGAGAGATGCGCATCTCTCGACGCCGACACGGACGCGGCTGCACAATGCGTCCGTCGACGAAGAACAAGCCGTCGTCGCCGAGTTCAATGAAATCCTGACCGTTTTCAGGACCAGCAAATCCGACGCGTGAGAGCGGCCCGCGGCGGCGGCCCGCGGCGGCGGCCCGCGTCGTCCCTGCGGATCAATGGAACGGCGTGACGCCGAAGGCCTCGTGGATCTCCTTCGGTCGGTAGAGCGCCGTTCCCTTGATCACCATCTCGACCTTCAGAAGGTCTGCAAGATCGTTTGACGGGTCGCCGTCGACGAGTACGACATAGGCCTTCTTTCCCGGAGAGATCGAGCCGAGCGTCTGGTCCAGCTTCATGTGTCGGGCCGGCTCGATCGTCGCCAGTTGCAGCACGTCGCAAATGGGAAGTCCGGCCTCGGCGTAGAGCTCCAATTCGCGGAGCAGGACGAAGCCCGGATATCCCGTGTCCGTGCCGGGCAGCAGACGGACGCCATGGGCGTGCAGTTCCCGGATCAGCGCCGCCGCATTACGCGCGGTGGCTTGGCCCTCTGCGCGAAAGCGCTGGTTGAAGCTGGCGGACGCCACCGTTTGGGCCTGTTCGGATACCGGAAGATGATCGGCGAAGCGCAACGCTTGCGTCATCGTTTCGCCTGGCGTGTCCGTGAAAAAGCCCATGAGAAGCGTGAAGGTCGGATCATGGGCGACGTTCAGCTCCTTCATCCGCTCGATCAAACGCGCGACCCCCGGGCCGTCCACGTTCAGCGCGCCGCCGTCGCGGATCGGCACGATGATCCGATCCGTGGAGCGCGTATCGATGCCGTTCGCATTGTCGGCGAAGTTGAGAAACAACATGTTCAGATGGGTGACTTCGTCGAAACCGGCCTCAATCGCCTCCTCGGCTGTCATGCCGTTCGGGATGTGGCCAAGCACCATCATGCCGTGCGCATGGGCGGCCTCAGCGATCGGAGCCACCCATTCGGGTTCGATCGACGAGTAGATCTTGATGCCGAGAAAGCCGCGTTGCGCGTACCATTCGACGAATTCAAGCGCGTCCTCCAGCGTGTCCGCCAGCTTGCCCGTCGGCGCGGAATAGGGCGAGCGCTTGTCGATGAAGCCCATGGCGTGGACATCCGGCCCGGCGAACGCGCCTGTCGCCAAGTCACGCCGTAAGGCGATCAGATAGTCCGGATCGTTCGCCATGTCCCGAACGTTCAAAACGCCGGCGGAGACATAGTTGAAAAGGCTTTCGGTTTGGACATGGGCATGCATGTCCCAAAGCGCGGGCAGCACCGTCATGCCCTCGCCGTCGATCACCATGGCTTCTTCAGGCGCGTCGACATGGCGGTCGTAAACGGCGGAGATGACGCCGTCCTGAATGAACACCGTCGCTTGCGGGATCATTTCGCCCTTTAAGCTGTCGAAGAGTCGTGGATTGCGGATCACGACAAGACCCGACGCGTCATGGGCGAAATCCGCCGACAACTCCCGGGTCCGGGCGTCGCGCGCGGCGGCTTGCCGTTCCTTCAGCTGGGGTACGATCTCCGCCATGCCGGCCGGGGCCACTGCGAACCAGCCATAGTCGGCGGCGAACAGCTTCTCATCGGCGTCGAGCCAAACATAGGACGGGTAGGGCGACTCCGCGGTCTGCGCATAGAGGGTCGCGGCGATCGGGCCGCTCGGCCCGTCAAACGTCGCCGTTTCAATCGCGGCGAGGGCGAGCTCGCCCTTGGGCAGAGTCGGCATGCGACGGTCCGGATCGTTGAGGAGCGCGCGGGCCATGATCGCCACATGTTCCGGCGTCTTCGTGGATTTGATCAGGTAGAGCGCCGGCGCGCCGATCTCCGCCTCCTCTTCGTCCGCGCCCACGGTCCAACGCGCGACCCCGTTTTCGACGGCGAAGGTCTCCGACGCGTCGCCCTTCGCATAATTCACGCCGCTCATCTCGATCGAAATGGGCGCGCCGTTCGCGTCCAGTTCGTAACGCGCCGTCACGTCCGGTCCGCGGCCCCGGTCATTGAAGCGGAACTCATAGGTGACGACACGGTCTTGGTCGTCGACGATCAACTCGCCGGACTTCTCCCCGGCGGTGAGCCAGTCATAGCGGCGCGTTTCCGAATGCGCCGCCACGGAACCCGCCGCGCACGCGATGATCAATGCGCCGTGAATCCGAACGCGCATGGCTCCGACCCCCATCGACCCCGGATCATTCTGGCGCCCTTCGCCGTCACGGCCAATCGGCGCGCCAGGCGCAAGCGCGCGCCGGTTCCCTTCATTGTCGCGATTTCGCTTGCGAAGATCCTGAATTGTCTATTATTTAACCACATGGTTACGCAAGAAATGACCGTGGAGCGGACGCCGTTCGGCGCCGTCGCAGATCCGACCCGGCGCGCGATTCTGGATTGTCTCCAAGATGGCGAGCTCTGCGCCGGCGACGTGGCGCGCCAGTTTCCGGTGAGCCGCCCGGCGATCGCCCGTCACATGAAGATTCTGCGCCAGGCCGGCCTGATCACCGAAAGGCGCCAGGCGCAAATGCGGTTTTATGCGCTTCGACCCGAGGGTCTGAAGGAAATCGATCGATGGCTGCAGCCTTACCGGCTCTTTTGGGCGACGCGGCTGTTGGAACTGAAGACCTTCGTCGAACAGCAGAAAGACGAAGAATAAATCAGGGAGAACGTTATGGACGCCTATGTTTACGAGTTCGAGTTTCCGCTGCCCTTTCCGGTCAGCCAGGAAGAAGCGTTCGCCGCCCTTGTCGAGCCGGACGCATTGCGGACTTGGTTTGCGGAGCATGTGGACGTCGACGCGAAGGCGGGCGGCCGTGTGTGGTTTTGGGGCAAACACACGATCGGCGTCCCCCACGAGCACGACGCACGACAGACATTAGACGCCTTCGATGCGCCGCACGCCCTCACCTTTTCTTGGCGGCTGGAGAACTGCGAAAGCCAGGTCACCTGGCGCGTCGCCGCCGATGGGGATCACCAGTCGAAATTCAGCATCCGACACGAATTCGCCGCGCTTCCGCCGGGAGAGCGCAAGAAGGAAATGATTGACGATCTGTGGCGGTTCCACTCTGGAAACCTGTTCCTTTATTTGAAGGGTGACGATCGGATCTTTCATCCCGACTTCGATGATCCGAGCCCGGTCGTGCGGCTGCAGATCGATGTCAATGCGCCGCCGGACAAGGTGTTCAAGGCGCTGATCACGCCGGAGCATATCAAGCAGTGGTTTCCGGCCCCCGATCCGCTGGTCGAACCGCACGTCGGCGGCCGTTACAGCTTCGGCTATTCCTTCGAGATGGACGGCGTGCAGGTCGACGTGCCCCCGCTGGAGATCTTGGAGTTTGTCGAGAACGAGAAACTCTCGATCACCTGGGGGGATTGGCGCGGCGATCCGAACGTTCCCGATCAAAGAGTTTCGTGGACGTTGCGGGCGATCGAAGGCGGAACGCGCGTGGTGCTCGAACACTCCGGTTTCATCCGAACGGTCGACATCTCCGACTATCCCGCCGGCTGGATCAAATTCATCGAGCAGATCAAAACCGTCGCGGAGTCGCTGTGATGGGGGCGCGGCCCACGCCCGAAGCTCGGATCAAAGCCGGGCCGGCCTGAGGGAGCGCTCAACCCTCATCATCCAGCCGCGTGAAGCGCCCGTCGAGGAACTCCGCGGTGGGGCGAACCCAAACGGCGTCGGCCCCATCCGGGCGGTAAACGATGCAGGGCGTTTCGTCCGCCTCGATGAAGCCGTGATGCAGCACGGTGTAGAGCCCGCCTTTGCGGTGCCGCCAGCGCGAATTCGCCGGCGCCCGGTTCAACGCGTCCATCATCCCTTCCCCGTCGTTTTCACCGGCTTCCGCCGCGGGTCTCGTCCGCACCCCGCGCCCTTAAGGCGCAGCGTCCGCGTCGACGGCGACGCCCGTAATGTCCATGAGCATGTCCGCCGCGACGCCCGGCTTGGGCCTATGGGCGAGACCGGGAACGACCTCGACGAGCGCGTCGGACCCCAACGCCTTCAACGTGACCGCGAGCAATTCGGTCGCGCCTTCGAGGTAGAACGTGTCTTCGCCGCCCGCATAGATGCGGATTTTGCCTTCCAAAGCGGGGCCGATCTCCGCCCATTCATCCTGAATTTTCAGGTTGATGTCATAGGGCTTCCAGGCTTCGACGGCGCTCGTGAAAACCTCGCCGGTCTCTGGATCAAAGATCCTTTGGGGCTGCCCGTCCGCGCCGCGAGGGCTGAACACCGCCTCGAAAGAACGGATTTGCCCGCCGGGGCCGTAAACGGTCTCCGCGCGAACGAAATCCTCGTAAAAGATGACGGGCCCGCCATCCATCCGCGCAAGCGGACGCCGCCCGCCCTGGGCGTCGCGGAACATATTGCTGCCGTCCGCATAAAGATCGATTTGTTGGAAGTCCCGAAAGTCGACCGGGTCCGGAACGAAGGACCAAACCCCGCCAAAGCTCTCAGGATACTCGACCTGCAACCAAAGCGATGACCAACCCCCCGACGAGATGCCCGTCACGAAGCGTTGCGTGGGTCCCGCGCCGCGATAGGTCTGATCGATGAAAGGGGCGAGTTCTTTGACGAACATGGCGCCCCACGGCCCCGTATTCGCCGAATCCGCAAACACAGAGTGGCCCCAATAGTTCTTGGCGCTCGGTATGACCAGGATCAGTTCGTCCAGCGCCGGGATCAACTCGTCCCGGAGCAGAAATCGAAACGCTGTGTGATCGCCCCCGAAACCGGAGATATAATAAAGGACAGGCCAAGTCTTCGACGGATCCGCGGACCAGTTCTTAGGCAGCCGAATGGAGGCGTCGACGTCATAGTCCCGGCCATGAAATTCGGAAAGCCGTTCCGATCGAAACTTGATCGCCGTGACCTGGTCGGGGGGCTCGAAGCCCTTGTCCGCGACGCGGGCCGAAAGGGCGACGTCCACTTCGAAGGCGCCGTCTTCGGCGACCACGATCTCTATGGGTTCGCTGTACAAATCGCCCACGCCGCGGCCGGCGTCGGGGCTGTCGGGGGCGAGCCGAATATAGGCCTGCGCCTGGTAGACGCCCGGGGCAAGGTCATCGAGCCCCATGGGATGGGCCAGATCATCCGCCGTGAGGCTGATCGGCGTTTCGCCGGTCCAGCCTTCAACGTCCTCAACCACAGTGACCGGCGGATCGAACCACCGGCTTTGGAGACGCGGCTCCGTCGCCGCATTCTCAGACACCGTGACATACACCCGCCCGGAATAGGGTTCGGAAAGAAGGCCGTCGGCGACGGTCACGTCGATTCGGCTCGCGGCGGGTGATTGGGACGCGGGACCCGCGCAGCCGGCGAGCGCAACGGTCGCCGCGGCGAAGATCTCGATGCATCGGATAGGCGGCGCCATTTCAATCCCCCCAAAAACGTGTCCGGCGCTTAGTCTACTGACTCATGCCGTTCGACAAAATCTATGATCCATCGATAATTCTTGCCGCTTCCGCCATCCACACGTGTGTGCAGATTCCATCGGCCGCTGCACGGCCCGCGATCATGGTCTCCGTCAGAAGAAAGGCCGACGATCGAGCCTTCTAAGATCGCAGGGCCGCCCGAATCGCCATCGCATGTGAGCGCTTGGCGACCGTTCGCCTGCGCATTTCCATAAATAATCAAACCATACGACAAGACATTCACATCGCCGCCATAATCATAGCTGTCTTTATAGAGACTTGCGATGGGGTCAGCGATGACATTCACACCGATGCGTCTTTTCTCATCCCACTTGAAGTCGGCGCTATGATAACCGAAGCCAACAAGATGGACGGTTTTTCCGACATTCAAGTATACGTCATCTTGATGCAGATTAAGAGGCTGGATGGAGGCGATTTCGTTTTCCAATATTGCGATGGCAATGTCGTGATCGACATGACCATCATAATCCTGCATCATAGTGCTGTTAAGGACGCGGATCGACAAACCGCCGATTTCGAAAATGGAACCAGTCTGAACATCACAGTGCGCTGATGTGAGCACAAGGTTGGGCGAGATCAAAGATCCGGAGCAACTCCCTTTATCAAAGTGGCCGACCGCAGGATACAGATTTTCTGAATCAATAGAGCCTTCCACAACTGCATGAGAGTTTGCGGAAGAGAAGACGTTGAATGGGCCTGAAAAGACAAATGCTATTAAAACACCAAGAGTTCTTTGGCGGATTTTTCTCTTATTCACACGCTTAGTCCTTTGATCGTTCGAGGTTCTTGAAATACGCAGAAAAATCATTGCCTTCCTATTTCATTTTGTACTCGGTGCCTTCCCCTAAACCGGCGGAACTCACAAGGTCATTCGGGCTCCACGCCCGGACCCGGCTTTCTCGTTCTATTGATCGCGGCCCCTGCCCCTGATGTCGTCGATCCCGAATTGGGATGAGACGCGGATCAAGAGGATTTGTCGATGGCCATTTCCTAAAAGCGCCATCGCTTCGGAACTGACAAGTTAGCCGACGCAGCTTGCAAAGGGGGCCGAGACGGAAATCCGTCATACCGCGTTGGTCGCATCAACCCGAATCTCGTATGCGTTCGGCGGGACCCGACCGGCCAATCCCGCCAAACTTTCGGATGATTGCATTGATAGCGCTTCGATGCTAGAGCCGCTATATGGGAAGAATCCTAATTCGCAACCTTGATGATCCTGTCCTCGATGCTCTGCGTCGGCGTGCCGCCGAGGCCGGCTCCTCCCTAGAGGAGGAAGCGCGCCGGGCGCTGTCCGCGTCGGTCGGGCTCAACCGGGACGCCGCGCTCGCCCGGCTTGATGCGGTGCGCCGACGGATCGCGATCGCCCCTGGTCCGACAAGCCTTGAGGATCTTCGCGCCGACCGAGACCGCGATCGGTGACGCTGATCATCGATGCGAGCGTTGCGCTCAAATGGGTGCTCGCCGAGGACGGGACCGACCGGTCACGGGCGCTTGTCACCGCCGACGCCCTGGCTGCGCCCGACCTGCTCTGGATCGAGTGCGCCAACGTGCTCTGGGTCAAGGCGCGGCGCGGGCAGATCACGACCGAGGACGCGCGCGCGGCCCTTGCGGCCATCGCAGCGACTCCGATCCGGGCGCTGTCCACAACGGGATTGTCGGCTGCGGCCCTAGAAATCGCCCTGGAGCTCGACCACGCCGCTTATGATTGTCTTTACCTCGCGGCAGCCATGGCGGAGCGATGCGTTCTGGTCACAGCAGACGAGGCGTTCGCCGCTAAGACGGCGGCGTTTGGGCGTTACGGCGGCCTGGTCCGACTTTTGTAGCGGAAAGAGGTCGTACGGCGCGGTGGCAGTGGATGCTCGGCCAATCCCGTCTGGCGCTTGGTGAGAAAGTCGTTACGTTCAGCTGCGCTGAGCGCAAACGATCGGCGGTCACCACCGTGCGCTTCCTTTGATGACACGGATTTGGGAGGAAGGCCGCCCGCGTTCGCCCCCGCCACCCCCTAGAGAGCCGCGACGTCATCAGACGCTAAATCGACCAAAGGGGCCACCACACGTGAAACGCCGCGACGTCATCCGAGCTTTGGAAGTCGCGGGCCTGGAACTGCGGGAAGGCGGCAAGCACACTTTAGTGTACAAGGCCGGGGTTAGGATTTCGGCTGTGCCGCGACATCGTGAAATTCGTGAGGCGACGCTGCGTCAAATCGCAAAGCAGACCGGCGTGAAACTCGACTAGGAGAAGGTCATGGACCCGCTCATTTTTCCTTGCATCATCGCCGGTCCGGGATCGGATGGCTATTTCGCCGTCGCTGTTCCTGTCGCAAACGTCAATGGGCAAGGCGCAACCGAAGCTGAAGCTCTCACCGATGCGGCCGCATGCCTGCAAGAATTGATCGATGAAGCGCCGAGGCTTTCGGAGCCCTTGCCCCGCCCGGCGACCATGGCGGAGATCGACGCCTATCGCGACAATGAAGATCGCTTGGGCGCCATCGTCGTGCGCGTTGCGGTAGCGCCCGCATAGAGGTGGGCCATTCACGCCGCGAATGGCGGCCTTGAAACGTCGATGTTTTGGTCGTCACCTAGACGGGCTACAGTCGGCGGGAATGAGGGGGCCGCGCCGGTCAAGATCGCAGCTTGCCGCCGGTCGCCTTCTCCACTTGGGCGACGATCTTGGCGGACAGCGCCTCAATCTCCGCATCGGTGAGCGTCTTCGCCTTGGGCTGGATCACCACCTCGAGGGCGAGGGATTTTTCGTCCGCGCCCACATTCGCCCCCTCATAGACGTCGAACACGCGGATATCGGCGATCAGCCCCTTATCCGCGCCGCGGGCGGCCTTGAGCGCCGCTTCGGCGGCGACGTCTTTCGCCACCACAAAGGCGAAATCCCGATGGAGCGGCATGAGAGCGGAGCTTTCGAGCGCGGGCCGCGTCTTGGCGGCGGATTTCGGCGCAGGGATGTTGTCCAGCATCAGTTCGAAGCCGAGCGCGCGAAAATCGATGTCGAGCGCCTTGAGGACGGCCGGATGCACCTCTCCGAAAACGGCCAAGGGCCGTTGTGGGCCGAGCCGGATCACGCCCGCCCGACCCGGATGCCACCATTCGGGCGCCTCGGCGACGATCTGCGCGGTTCTGGCCGGGGCGCCGGCCGCCTCCAGCGCCGCGAGCGCGTCCGCCTTCATGGTGAAGACGTCCGGAACCTCCGCGCCCTTCCAATGCCGGCCGGGGCGCGGATCGATCACCGCTGCCGCCGAGCGGGTCTGATCGCCCGGCGCATCGCCCGCATAGATCGGCCCCACCTCGAACAAACGGGCGCCGGGAAAGCCGCGATCGGCGTTGCGGCGCAAGGCGTCCAACAGATTGGGCAAGATGGAGGGCCGCATCTGGGAGAGTTCGGAGGCGATCGGGTTCTCCAAGGCCAGCGCCGAGTCCTCCCCGCCGAACAGCTTCGCCCAATCGGGCCGCATGAAGGACCAGGTGACCGCCTCCAAATAGCCCATGCCGGCGAGGGCGAAGCGCGCGAGGCGCGCCCGATCGCTCTCCACGGAGACCTTGCCGGCGAAAGGCTTGTCCAGCGGCGGGAGCGGCGTGGTCGGCGCCTTGGCGTAACCGTCGAGGCGCAGCACCTCCTCCACCAGATCGGCGGGACCGTCCACGTCCGGCCGCCATGCGGGGGCGCGAACCGACCAGCGGGTCGTCGCCATGTCCACCTCGAAGCCAAGAGCGTGCAGGCGGCGGGCCGTTTCCTCCGCGCCGTAATCGACGCCGCCCAGGCGCGCGACGGTTTTGGGATCGAACGCGACATAATGCGTCCGCGGCGGCGGCGCGCCGGCGACCGCGACCTCCGACGCCGCGCCGCCGCAAAGCTCGATCAAAAGGGCGGCGGCGTGGTTCAAATCCTCCAAGGTGCGCTCCGCATCGACGCCCCGTTCGAAGCGGCGGCGGGCGTCCGTGTCGATGCCGTGTCGGCGCCCGGTCTTGGCCGTGCGGATCGGATCGAACCAGGCGGCCTCCAGAAGAACGTTGACGGTCTCCATGGTCGAGCCCGTGGTCTCGCCGCCGATCACGCCGCCAAGGCCGATCGCGCCGGAATCGTCCGCGATGACGCATTCCTCGCCGGTGAGTTCATAGGTCTCACCGTCCAAGGCTAAGACGGTCTCGCCTTGCGCAGCGAGGCGCGCGCGCACCGCGCCTTGCAACGTGTCCGCGTCATAGGCGTGGAGCGGGCGGCACCGATCATGGGCGACGTAATTCGTCACATCGACCACGGCTGAGATCGGACGCAGTCCGACGGCGCGAAGGCGATCCTGCAACCAGTCCGGAGACGGACGATTTTTGACGCCGGTGATGAGCCGCGCCGCGAAAAGCGGGCATGCGTCGGCGACTTCGGCGTCGAACTCCAAAGCGACCGGGTGAGAGTCGGCGTGCGACGCGGGCACGGTCGGGTTTGGATCGGGTTTCAGCCGGCCCAAACCGGCCGCCGCGAGATCCCGCGCGACGCCCCGCACGCCCAGCCAATCGGGTCGGTTGGGGGTGACGGCGTAATCGATCACCGGCTCCAAACCCAGGGTATCAGCCAAATTTGCGCCGATCTCCGCATGGTCCGGAAGCTCCATGATCCCGTCATGGTCGTCGCCCAGCTCCAATTCTTTGGATGAGCAAATCATCCCGAAAGATTCGACGCCTCGAATTTTCGCTTTTGATAAAGTGACATCGATTCCTGGCACATAAGCGCCGACCGGTGCATACGCAATTTTTAAGCCGCCGCGCACATTACTTGCGCCGCAAACAATTTGTTGGAGTCCGTCGCGGGTTTCGACCTCACAAACGCTCAGCTTGTCGGCGTCTGGATGCTTGGCGCGCGACTTCACGTAACCCACGGAAAAGAGTGAGAATTTTTCGCGCGGATCGAAGACTTCTTCGACCTCCATACCGATCGCGTTCATCATTTCGGCGACGTGCGCGAGCTCCGCATCCGTCTCCAAATGATCCTTCAGCCAAGACAAAGTGAGCTTCATCGTCCCGTCGTCCTAAGTTTCCGCGGTGTCGGACAAAAACAATCGAACGCCGAGCGCCAGGAAAAACGCGCCGGCGATTCGGTCCAGCCAATGCCCGATCCGACCATAGGCGTCCCGCAGTTTCGGCGTCGATAACACAGCCGCGGTCAAGGAAAACCAAAGCAAAGCCTCCACCATCACAGTCGAACCGAAGACTGCTTTCGTCCAAATCGGCGTTTCGGGACTGATCACTTGGGTGAAGAGCGCTAAAAAGAAAAGCGCCGCCTTCGGGTTCAGCAAATTGGTGAAGACGCCCGTGCGATAGGCACCCGCCAAACTGAGCGGCGGGGCGTCGCCCTCGTCACGTAAGCCGGAGGCCTGACCTGGGCGCGCGCTCCAAAGGGCCTGGAGACCAAGGAAAATCAAATATGCGGCTCCTGCATATTTGGCGATCGCGAAGGCCGTCGCCGATCGTTTGAAAATCAAGGATAGGCCCAGCACGCCCACGCTGACATGAACGCTCAGGGCCGTGACGATGCCGAAGGCCGTCGCGATCCCGACCGAGCGTCCGCCCCGAAGCGCATTGCGCGCCACGATCAGAAAATCAGGTCCCGGCGACGCGACCGCCGCCATGCCGACCGCCGCGACGGTCGCCCACGCCCAGATCCAATCCATGCCGGATCAGCGCCGGCGCGGCGTCGCCCGCCGCGCGCCCTGCACCATCTTTTCGTACTCTTTCTTCTCTTTCTGCTTGCGCAAAAACCCGGAGATCGCGCCGAACACGACGCCGTTGCCGAGCGCGATCATGATGACAAGGCCAAGATTGTCGAAGGACATCAGCGCCCCAATCGGGTGGCGAGATTGGGTTGGTCGACCGGCTGGAAGCCGTAATGGGCGAGCCAGCGCGCGTCCGCCGCGAAAAAGTCGCGCAGATCCGGCATGCCGTATTTCAGCATCGCCGCGCGATCGACGCCCATGCCGAAGGCGAAGCCCGACCATTCTTCCGGATCGAGCCCGCAATTCCTCAGAACATTGGGATGCACCATGCCGCAGCCCAAAATCTCCATCCAGTCGTCGCCTTGGCCGATCCGAATTTCGCCGCCGCTGCGGTCGCAGCGCACGTCCAGTTCGGCGGACGGTTCGGTGAAGGGGAAATAGCTGGGCCGCAGGCGGGTCTCCACGCTGTCCACCTCAAAGAACGCCGCGATGAAGGCGTCCAATGTTCCCTTGAGATGTCCCATATGAATGTCCCGCCCGATCGCCAGGCCTTCGATCTGATGGAACATCGGCGTGTGGGTTTGGTCGGAATCGCAGCGATAGGTGCGGCCAGGCGCGATGACGCGCAAGGGCGGCTTGCGGTCGCGCATCGTGCGGATCTGCACCGGGCTCGTATGGGTGCGCAGCACCTTGCGGTCGCCTTCGGCGTCTGGATGGAAGAAGAACGTGTCATGCATCTCCCGCGCCGGATGGTGCGGCGGGAAGTTGAGGGCGGTGAAGTTATGAAAATCGTCCTCGACGTCCGGTCCCTCAGCCAATTCAAAGCCCATGGCCGCGAAGATGGCCTGCATTTCCGCCATCACGGCGCTGATCGGGTGGATCCGTCCGACGGGCCGCTCGCGCGCCGGCAAGGTGACGTCGACCCGTTCTTCCGCGAGGCGGGCTTCAAGGGCCGACCGCTCCAAGGCCGATTTGCGCGCCTCGATGGCTGCTGCGATCTCGTCTTTTAAGGCGTTGAGGGCGGGCCCCATCACTTTGCGTTCGTCCGGCGACATGCCGCCAAGCGATTTCATAAGGGCGGTGACGCCGCCCTTTTTTCCCAGCGCCGCAACCCGCGCGCCGTCAAGTGCGGTGAGATCCGCCGCGCCCTCGACGGCCGCCAGATGCGCGGTTTTCAGCGCGTTCAGGTCGTCAAGCGTGGGCGCGTCGGCGTCGGACATGGGCGCGGGCTTCCGTGGCGAATAGCGGAAAACACCCGACGCCTAACGTCGGCGTCCCCCGCTTTCAAGCGCTGTTACGACAGCGCGCCCTTCGCCTGACCGATGAGCGCGTCAAAGGCCGCCGGCTCTTTCACGGCGAGATCGGCCAAGATTTTCCGATCCACCTCGACGCCGGCCTTCTTTAGACCCTCGATGAAGCGGCCATAGGTCAAGCCCCGTTCCCGGGCCGCCGCGTTGATCCGTTGAATCCAAAGCGCGCGAAAATTGCGCTTACGGACGCGGCGATCGCGATACGCGTATTGCGCCGCCTTTTCGACCGCTTGGTTTGCGGCGCGGAAAGTGTTTTTCCGACGACCGTAATAACCCTTGGCCGCCTTGACGACCTTCTTATGCTTGGCGTGCGCCGTGACGCCGCGTTTGACGCGAGACATTGTGCGTTCCTCAAACCGGTGGGATCAGCCGTAGGGCAGAAACTTCTTCACGATGCGGGCGTCTTGATCCGAGAGCACACCGACGCCGCGAAGTTGGCGGATTTGCTTCGGCGTCCGCTTGATCATGCCGTGACGCTTGTTCGCCCGTTGCGCCCGGACTTTGCCCGTGCCGCTCAGCTTGAAGCGCTTTTTCGCGCCGCTCTTCGTCTTCATTTTCGGCATTTTCGTCTCCTGGACACATTTGCGCCGCCCCGGCATGCCGTTTGGCCGGGCCGCGCCAGATTCATTACGAGCCGCGGTGTCTAATCGCGCACGGCTCAGGTTGCAAGTGAGATGAGAGGTCGACGGTCGAATTCTACGCCCAATTCCCAACAATCAGGCCGCCAGAGCGAACGGAATTCCCGTCAATTCCTCCGAAACGGTCCAAAGGCGCTGGGCGACCTTTGGATCAAGGGCGTGCGCAGCGGGGCGAACACGCTTTGGCGCGCCGCGGAGTTCGCCGAGACCGCCCGGGCCGTAAAGCGCGCCGCCGGTCACGCCCGGCGCGGTCGCCGCCATCAAGGTCGGTTCGGCCCCCCGAGCGGCAGATTGGGCGAAGGCCGCATTCATCACGCGCATGCCCGCTTCTTTCCATGCGCTGTTTTCCTCAATTGGGCCTGCGGTTTGCAGATTCGTCGCCGCGTAGCCGGGATGGGCGGCGACCGACAGGATCTTGGCGCCGGCCGCTTTCAACCGTCGATCCAACTCCACCGCGAAAAGAAGATTGGCCAGTTTCGATTGGCCATAGGCTTTGAACGGCCTGTAGCTTCGCGCACCCTGGAGATCGTCGAAATCGATCCGGCCTGGCCGATGATAGAGACTTGAGATGGTCACCACGCGCGCATCCGGGGCGAGTTTCGGGCGCAATTGGGCGGTCAAAGCAAAATGGCCGAGATGATTGACGCCGAATTGCCTTTCAAACCCGTCTTTCGTTTCGCTTCGTGGCAGCCCCATGACCCCGGCATTGTTGATCAGCAGGTGGATCGGTTCGCAAATGCGCTCCGCGAAGGCTCGAACCGACGCGAGATCGCCAAGATCCAGCGGTTCGACGTGCGCGTCGGCCCGCGCCGCCACGGCGCGTATGCGATCCAAGGCGGCGGCGCCCTTCGCCATGCTTCGGCAGGCCAAAACGACTTGCGCGCCGGCGGCGGCCAAGGCCTTCGCAGTCTCCAAGCCGAGGCCTGCATTGCCGCCGGTGATGATCGCGATGCGGCCGGACATGTCCGGCGGATGAAATGAGGGGCGCATAGGCGTCTCTGCAATGACCTGGGTGAATGCAATTCAGCGAGCTAGGGCGGGCGCCCGCTTGGGACAAGACGCTCATGCGCCAACATTTAGCCTGGGGCGCGCACAGCCACGGCGAACGCTAAAATGCGGATGACGGCGGTGGCCGCCGCCGCCGCCAGCGGTCCTCGCCCGAGGCTTGCGGCGAGGCCGGCCCCGAGCGCCGCGGACATCGTCGACACGATGACGAAGGGCCAGGTGCGGAACACCCCGAAGATGCCCCAAAACGCAATCGAAAGGCCGAACGAAACGACGAGCGCGAGCGGCATCCCGTTGAGCCAGCGCCGCGCGAGCTCGCTCATCGCGGGGCGAGCACCATCACCATTTGCCGACCTTCCAGCTTCGGCGCGGCCTCCACCTTCGCCATCGGCTCGAATTCGTCGCGGACCTTATTCAAAAGATCCATGCCCAAATGCTGGTGCGCCATCTCGCGGCCACGGAAGCGAAGCGTCACCTTCACCTTATCGCCCGCCTCAAAGAAGCGCCGCATCGCCTTCGCCTTCACCTCATAGTCGTGATCGTCGATATTGGGGCGCATCTTGATCTCTTTCACGTCGACCACGCGCTGATTTTTGCGGGCCTCCGCTTTCTTGCGTTGCTCAAGATATTTGTAGCGACCGTAATCGAGAATCTTGCAGACCGGCGGATCCGAATTGGGCGCGACCTCGACAAGATCGAGACCGGCCTCCTGCGCCGCCTCTAACGCTGCGGAGGTCGGCATGACGCCTTCTTTCTCGCCTTCGGCGTTGATCAACAAGACCTTCGACGAGGTGATCTTGTCATTGATCCGGGGGCCCGTGTCTTTGCTGGGCGGGGCGGCGACTGGTCTCCGAGTTATGGCGTTTCTCCTTTGAAGCCTCAGGGTGCGACGCTTGAGCGTCGCGGTCGTTATATTGCGGAGCGGACGTCTTCTTCAAGACGCGGCGCGCACGCGGTCGAACCCGCCGACGCCGCGCACGGCTTGGAGCGCGTCGGTGAGCGACACGCTCTCCATCCTGTCGCCATGCAAAATGATCACGCCGCCGGGCCCTCGCGGCGCGTGGCGGCGCGGATCCGAGGCCGGACCAAAAATGACGACGCCGGGGGCGCCCCCGGCGGCGGCCAAATGGCTCGGCCCGGTGTCGTTGCCCAAAAAGAAACGCGCATGCGCGGCGAGCGCGGCGATCTGGGCGAGGTCGGTGCGTCCGACGAGATCCACGACCCCTTCATCCATCCGCCGAAACCAAAGAGCGACGACC
>CAYPOX010000009.1:0-40447 GCA_964412525.1 uncultured Caulobacterales bacterium | reverse complement strand
GGCCGTGATCTTGCCGCCGATTTCGCGCACCTGCGCGGCGAGGGCGCGCGGACCGCCGGTCGAACTGCCCACGGCGAGAACGGTGGGGCGCACGCGGCCCGGCGCGCGCAAGGTGAGCGGCCCTTGGGTTTTGCGATCCGCATAGGGCCCCGTCGGACCGACCAAGCGCGCGGCCCGGGTCTCATCGGCGCCCTTGGCCCGCGGCGGCGCAACACCGCGCTCGACCCGCGCCGCGCGGCCTAGGCCGACGACCTTGTCCACCACATCCCGGCGGAAATCGATCGACGTGGTGACGGAGCGAACCGCGGTCGGCTTGGTTATGTAGTCCGCCGCCCCGAGAGACAGCGCGCGCAGCGAAATTTCCGCATTGCGGCGCGTGAGGGTGGACGCCATCAAAACCCGAAGGGTGGGCTGGGCCTCCAACATTTTCGGCAATGCCGTCAGCCCGTCCATTTCCGGCATTTCGATGTCCAGAACAACCACTTCAGCGCGGCTCGGCTCCAAACGACGGAGGGCCTGCACGCCGTTCGCGCAGGTCGCGACGACGCTGATTTCTGGACGCTCGTCGAGCCAACGGGCGATCAGACCGCGAATAACCGCGGAATCATCCACGACCATGACCCGGATCGGGCCGCCTTGATCCGACCCGCCGGCGGCGTCACGGTCTGCGGCGGGGGAAACCACGCGCGTCTCCTCGATCCGGCGTCAGACCAAACCGACTTCCGCGAACTTCGCCTCGATGATCTCACCGTCAAAAGGCTTCATGATGTATTCGTTCGCGCCTGCGGCGATCGCCTCGGTGATATGCTCCGCGTCGTTCTCGGTCGTGCAGAACACGACGACCGGTTTGTCGCCCCCGTCCTCGCCGCGCAGCGCGCGCAGAAACTCGATGCCGCTCATCACCGGCATATTCCAATCCAAAAGGATGGCGTCGGGCATCGCCTCACGGCAGGCATCAAGGGCTTCCTGTCCGTCCGCCGCTTCACGGATCTCAAATTTGAGATCCTCGAGGATCCGACGCGCCACTTTCCGAATGACGCGAGAGTCGTCGACGACGAGACAAGTCTTCATGAAACCGCTCCTTTAGTCGGCCGCAGAGGCGCGCGGCGCACTCTATGCCGCAGCCGCCGTAGCGTCCAACTGCAACATTCGATCCATGTCCAGAATCACCAAAAGGCCCATCTCCAACCGATGGACGCCCGACGCCACGGCCGCCCACCGCTGGTCGAGATTGATGGGGTTGTCTTCATGGGTGTCGTCGGACAATTGCAGCACGTCCCCCACCGCATCGATCAGCAGGCCGAACATCTCACCGTCACGCTCGATGCTCACGGCCATTCGTTTGGCCCCCTCGTCACGAGGCGGCATGCCGAGCCGAATACGCGCGTCGATCGCGGTCACGATATGCCCGCGAAGATTGAGCACGCCCGCGACCTCCGGCGGCGCGCTTGGCACCGGCGTCACCCGTGTCGGCTCGAAAACGTCATGCACCTTCAGGACTTCGATGCCGAATTCCTGCCCCGCGATCTTCACCGTGACGTACTCGATCCGATCACCTTGAAAAATCGCTTCGCTCACGCCGCTTCTCCCGGCGAGTCGACCGCGCTCGACAAGCTTGCGATCAACCGATCGCCGTCGGACTTGGCCACATAGTCGACGAAGCCCGCCTCATGACCGCGCGCCACATAGTCCGGCGCCTCATTGGCGGACACGGCGATGATGGGCGTGCTGCCCCATCGCGAATCGCTTCGCACGGCGCGTGCGAAATCAAAGCCGTTGGTGCCGGGCATCTCGATGTCGGAGACGATCACGTCAAAGGACGCGCCTTTGGCGTGGAGCTTCCACGCGTCTTCCACGCTCGGCACGCCGGTCACGCGGTAGCCGGCGACTTTGAGCATCGGCGTGACCATATTGCGGAAGAAATCATTGTCGTCGACGAGCAAAAGTCGCCGCGCGTGATCCTTGTTCGACGAGCCGGCGCCGCGGCGGAACCAATCCTGATAGGCCTTCTTAAGATAATAGGAGACGTCAATGATCTCGGTGGCTTTGCCGTCGACGATAGCGGAACCAAGAATGCCCGGCTGCGCGCTCGCCAGTTCGATGTCGAAGCTCGCCTCCACGATGTCCACAATCTCGTCGACCGCCAATCCCATGGCGTGGTCGTCGTCGGTGAAGACAAGCATCGGCTGTTCGCCCTCGCTCAAGAGCCCGCCGGTCCGGCCGGCATAAAGAACCGGCATCAGGCGGTTCCGATACTGAACCACGCTGCCGCCCAGCGAACTCTCGATCGCGGAGACGTCGATTTCCTCAAGGCGCGTCACCAAAGACAGCGGCACGGCTTTGGGTTCTTTCGAACCGGCGCGGAAGACCAGGAGCGACGTGGCCTCGTCCGTATCGAAGCGTTCTTCTTCTTCGCGATGGCTGTGCGACGCCGTGGCGACCAATTCGTCCTGAGCCTGGGTGATGGCCGTGGCGATCCCGTTCGGATCCAAAATCATGATGACCGAACCGTCGCCGAGAATGGTGTTGCCGGAATAGGCGTTGATATGGCGGAGGACGGTCGCGACCGGCTTCACGACGATCTCTTCGGTGTCAAAGACTTCGTCGACGATCATGCCGAAGCGCTGCTCGCCGATCTGCATGACGACGACGAAGGCGGCGGTTCCTTCTTCAAGCTTGCGCTCGCGGTCGTCCCAAAGGAGCCGACGGACGTCCACCAACGGCAGAAGTCGGTTCCGGAGGCGCAGAACATGCGCTTCGTTGATTTTTTCGATGTTGGCGCTCCCGCCGCCGGTGCGCACGAGCTCCAAGACGGAAAGTTGCGGGATGGCGAAACGCTCACCTTTCACCTTGACGATCAGCGCCGACACGATCGCCAAAGTGAGCGGGATTTTGATGACGAAGGTCGATCCCTGGCCTTGGACGGATTTCAGGTCGATCGAGCCGCCGATCAATTCGATGTTGGACCGCACCACGTCCATGCCGACGCCGCGCCCGGAAATGCTCGTCACTTTCTCGGCGGTCGAGAAGCCAGGATTAAAGATGAACTTATGGATCTGGGCGTCGGTCAACGACTCGGCCTCCGCCTCGGAGACCAAGCCACGTTCCATGGCGCGCTTCTTAATCCTCGCGGTGTTCAGGCCTTTGCCGTCGTCGGACAGTTCGATGATGATGTGGCCGCCTTCATGAAAGGCGCGAAGATTGATCGTGCCCGTTTCCGGCTTGCCGTCGGCCACGCGCTCCTGCGGCGTTTCAAGTCCGTGATCGCAAGAATTGCGGACCATGTGCGTAAGCGGATCACGGATCAGCTCGGACACCTGACGGTCCAGCTCCGTATCCTCGCCGCGCATCACCAAGCGGATTTTCTTGCCCAGATCGTGGGACGCGTCACGCACGATACGGGGTAGCTTTTGCCATGCATTGCCGATCGGCTGCATGCGGGTCTTCATGACGCCGTCCTGAAGTTCTCCCGTGATCGCGGACAGACGTTCAAGCGGCTTGCGGAACTCCGAATCGTCCAGATTTCGGACCATTTGCAGGAGTTGGTTTCGCGTCAGCACCAACTCGGAAACCATCGTCATCAGGTTTTCGAGGACATCGACATTGACGCGGATCGACTGCTGAGAGGCTCGACCTTCGCTCTTCCCTGCGCCCGCCTCGTCCGAGCGTGCGGCGCCTTCGTCCGCACGCGGCGCTTCCGGCTCGGGCGCGACGGGCTTCTCCGGCTCGACCGCTTCGACCTCCGCGGGCGCCGGATCGTTCGCCGCATCTTGCGGCGGCGTCACGGTCTTCGCCGCCGTCGGCCGGGCCATTTCGAAATGACCGTCCGCCGCCAATTCCAGTCGCGTCAGAAGCTCCGTATCGTCGCCTTTCGCCTCAGCGCCCTCCGATTCGAGATAGGCCAACAACCCTTTGATGTGGTCGATGGACTCCAGGATAAGTGTCACGGCCGCTGGCGTGACCTCAAGTTCGCCGTCGCGAAACTTGCCGAGAAGATTTTCCGATGCGTGGGCGACCGCCTCCAATCGCGGCAGCCCCAAAAAGCCGCAAGTCCCCTTAATTGTATGGACCAAACGAAAAATGTTGTTGACGATTTCTTTATTGTTTGGATTTTCTTCAAATATGACCAATTCCCGGTCGACCGTATCGAGACTTTCGTTCGTCTCGGTGAGGAACTCCGTCAGCAAATCATCCATGTCCGTCTCCATCGCCCACGTCGAAGAGCGCACCGACGCAGAAGAGATATAGCAGCGCGAATGCCCCTCGTTAAGTCAACGTATCGACAGGAATCTCTGCCGAAAGGCGTAGAGATTCACCGTTCTCCGGCATAATCAAGGCGAGACGGCCCCCCAAGGCGTCAGCCCAACGCAGGCACGCGGCCGCGAACGCGCCGCGAGGATCCGCATCGTGAAGGGGGTGCGCGCCGTCCAGCACACGGCGCGCCTCTTCGCGCATGCGCAACGGCGTCCCGGTCGCCTCGACCGCTATGGATGCGCGACGCTCGGCGTTTGAGAACTCGACGCACAGCGTTCGCGCCCGCGGCGCTGACTCAAGGACGGCCAAGACCAAACACGCGCATAACGGGCGCGCGGCGGCGGGCAGCGGGTCCATCACGCCTTTCCATGAAAACTCCGCACGGCAACTCCGAGCCGCGGCTTCGATCGATCCGCGAAGCGTTTCGGGCTCAAACACGGAGTTATGGCGATGCGCCAAACCCGCACGCAGAAGATCAAGACGCGTGCGCGCGGCCTCAAGCGCGTCCATCGCCATTTGCACCGAACGGTGCGCCAAATCCGGATCGTCTTCGGCGTCTTCTGCTAGCTCCAACGCATTGTAGGCCGAGCCGATCGGACTCGCGAGATCGTGAAGCGCGCGCGCCGCAAACATCGTCGCCAGCGCAAGATCCTCTTTCATTGATTGCTCCTCCGAACACGGTCGACGGGACGCTTGCGACACGGTACCCACGGAAGGCAACTCTGGCGAGGCGACGATGTCCGAACGCGACCCACTCAAAACGGTTCTCATACGCGCGGTTCGGGACGCGGGGGCCGAAGCGCTCAAGATCCGAAGTCGCGGTCTCGCCGTCGAATCGAAGAAGGACGCGTCTCCGGTCACCGAAGCCGACCGAAAAGCCGAAGCTATTCTAACAGCGGCCGTCGAGGCCTGCATGCCCGGCGTTACGATCGTCGCGGAAGAGCGCGTGGCGGATGAGGGGGCCCCGGACCCGACCGCCTCCTTCGTGTTGATCGATCCGCTGGACGGTACGAAAGAGTTCGTCGCGGGTCGCGATGAGTTTACGGTCAATGTCGCCTGGGTTCAGGAAGGACGCCCCGTTTTGGGCGTCGTCGGCGCGCCGGCGCTGAACCGCATCTATGTCGGCGATCCGGACGCCGGAGCCGTGCGGATCGACGGCGACGCCCCGCCCAAGCCGATCCGCGCCCGCGCGCCCGGCCCCGGGCCTCTTGAAGCCTTGGCGAGCCGATCGCACGCAGACGCGCAAACCGAACGTTTTCTGGCGGCGATCGACGCAGGACGGAAATCGGCCGGATCGTCTTTGAAATTTTGCGTGGTGGCCGAGGGCGACGCCGATTTGTACCCACGCTTCGGACCCACCATGGCCTGGGACACGGCCGCCGCCCAGGCTGTCCTCGAAGCGGCGGGCGGGGTCGTCGCGCATTTGGACGGCTCGCCGTTCCGTTACCCCTCCAATCCGGCGGACGGGTGGCGCAATCCCTCCTTCATCGCTTTCGGCGCGCTGCCTGACGACGCCCGCGCTTTCGTATTGGACAACGCGCGCAACGCCCTATCCTAACCGCGTCGCTTTACGCCCTGTCCGAACACGGATACTTCATCAGATATGGGGGAATTGCGGCGATTCGGAGCTGTGCGAATCGGCCCGAAAGCGTCTTGGGCGCTGCTCGGCGTCGCCGGATCATGGGCGCTCGTAGCTGGCGTCTTTGCGCTTCGTACGGAACCGCCGACCCCCGCCAACGTCGCCCTTACGCCGCCTCCCGTCCCCGACGTGGTCGCCTCCGTCGACGCGCCGGAGCCCATGGCGATCGAGAAGACGACATCAGAGCCCGAAGAGCTCCCTGCCCCGCCGCCGCGCCTGAGCGTGGAGAAGGCCGTGCCCCTCCGCCGCGGCGACGCTCTGGTGACCGCCATCCGGCGCGCGGGCGTCGATGCGCAAGAGGCCTTCGCCGCGGCCAATGCGTTCGCCCAGATCTTTGACGCGCGCCGCCTAAGAGCCGGGGACGAACTGCTGCTGGAGATCACGGAGGCGACGCCGGTCGAACTGCTTACGCTGCGCTACGCGCCGACCCCGGACCGCCGCGTAATCGTCGAGCGGGTGACCGACGCGGCCTTCGCCGCGCGCATGGAGTCGTTGGACGTCACCGAGACGCAGGCGCGGCGGCGCGGCGTGATCGCGTCCAGCCTTTACGAAGCCGCGCAGGACGCCGGCATGCCGCGCCAAGTCATGGTCGACCTGATCCGACTTTACTCCTTCGATGTCGATTTCCAACGCGATTTGCGGAACGGCGATACGTTCGACGTGCTGTACGATCAGGCCGTTTTGCCAAGCGGCGATGTCGCGCGCTTCGGCCCTATTCGCTACGCGAACCTTTCCGTACGAGGTTCCAAGAATCCATATTACCGCTTCACGCCTCCAGACGACGGGGCCACCGACTACTTTTCGCCCGAAGGACGCAGCGCGCGAAAACTCCTGATGCGGACGCCAGTCGACGGCGCGCGCCTATCCTCAGGCTATGGAAGCCGCAAGCATCCGATCCTCGGCTATCGCACCCAACATCGCGGCGTGGATTTCGCGGCGCCCACCGGAACGCCGATCATGGCGGCCGGGGACGGCGTGATTGCACGCGCATCCCGTTGGGGGGCCTATGGTCGGTATGTGCAGATCACCCACGTCAACGGCTATGCGACCGCCTATGCGCACCTTTCCCGTTACGCCGACGGGATCGACCCTGGGGACCGGGTGCGGCAGGGCCAAATCATTGGATATGTGGGAGCCTCTGGCCGGGCCACGGGTCCGCATCTCCACTATGAAGTGTTGAAGAATGGAACCCGGATCAATCCTATGACGCTGAACGCGCCGACCGGACGGGCGCTGGATGGCGACGTGAAAACGGCGTTCGAGGCGCATCGCGCCAGGATCGATCGCGCGCTCGCCGCGGGCGAGCCAGGCGCCGCGCTCAAAGACGCAGATCGCCCGACGTGATCCGCTGGAACCCGTCCGCGCCAAGCGGTTCATAGCGCATTGCGGCGGGATCAAGGTAATAGAGCGGGTCGGTCACCGTTTCCGGATCGAACCCCTCCTTCACAAGATCTGTCTTTTTCTCTTTGAAGGTGCCGGTCGCTTCCAACTCACGACGCAGCCTTAGGAAGATGGGTCGTGCATAGCTCGGCAGCTCTTCAGTCACCTGCGCGACAAGCGCCGAAAAATCGAGCGCGTGATCGCAGGAGATCGCGGCCATGCCCGCGCGGCCGTCATAACCGGGGATTTGAACGCCATAGACCGTCGCCTGCGCCACGCCGGGCACGGTGTTCAAAACGTGCGCCACCTCCAATGTCGAGACGTTCTCGCCCTTCCAACGGAAAGTGTCGCCGATGCGGTCGACAAAGTAATAGTAGTCTTCTGCGTCGCGCTTGACCAAATCGCCAGAGCGAAACCATGCGTCGCCCTTCTCGAACGCGTCGCGGAGGATCTTCTTCGCCGTTGCTTCGGCGTCGTGATAGCCCTCGAAACGAGCGCTGGCGACGTCAGCTTTGATGCGTCCGATCAACTCCCCAGGCTCATCCGGCCCGCACTCCTGCAGAAATCCGTCTGCGCCTCGAACGGGAACCTCGTTCTCATAGTCGAATCGCACCAGCCGCGCGTCGAACTTGCGCTTCAGATACCAGGGCAGCCGCCCCATTGCGCCTTCCCGACCGTCGACATTGAACATGCTGATATTGCCTTCGGTGGAGCTATAAAACTCGACGATGTCTGAAATGCCGAAGCGCTTGACGAACGCCGGCCAGACATCCGGCCGCATCCCGTTGCCGAAGACGCGGCGAACGGCGTGCCGGCGTTCGTCGGCGTTCGTCGGCGAATTGATCAAATAGCGGCACAGTTCGCCCACATAGGTGAACATGGTCGCACCATGCTTCGCGATGTCATGCCAGAAGCGCGAGGCGGAAAATTTCGGCGCAATGATGACGGCGCCGCCATGACTCAAAGTGAGGCCGACGGCGCATTGGCCGCCGGTCGCGTGGTAGAGCGGCAACGCAATATACATCCGATCATCCCGTTTCGGGGCGACCATGCCGGCGAAGCCGTAATAGGCCGTCAACGCGCGAAAGTGCTTAAACTTCGCCGCCTTCGGCAATCCGGTCGTTCCGCTGGTGTAGATGAGAAACGCCACGTCGTTCTGGGTCAGGCCAGCGCGCAAACTCCGCTCGGGTCGCGAATCCGAGGCGGAGGCCAAGGCGGCGTCCAAATCGTTTGCGCCCTGAACCGCGCCGCCCAGCATCCAGACCGCCGGCTTGTCCGTATAGAAATCGACCGCCGACGCATTCGACTCGGCGAGATCGGAATGGGTCACGAGCATGCGCGCGCCGGAAATATTGACGCAGTGCGCCAGCGCATGTGCGCGTAGGTGATAGTTCACCAGCGCGACCGTGACGCCCAGCTTCAGGAGACCGATCCAGGCCGTGACGTAGTCCAGGCGATTGTCGAGCACGAGCGCGACGACGTCGCCCTTTTTGAGCCCCTGGGCGGTCGCCCAATTGGCGAAACGATTGGCGGCCGCATCCATTTCGCGATAGGTCAGGGTGTCGCCTTGAAAGATCAAAGCCGTTCGGTCGCCATACCGGTCCACCCAACGTTCGACGTGATCCGCGACCGTCACGTCGGAGTCCGGGGCCACAGACTTAATCAGCGAAAGCGTTTTGAGGCTTCGCGCCACATACGTTACATCTCGCGCCAACGCATCGACCAATCCCATGTACCGTTCCCCTCTTCGCATTTCGGCGCACGTCTCCGGCGGCCTTAAGGCCTGTGCATATCCGCATCCCATGGACCTACGAAAGACCTGCACGGCCATAAGGACCCTTTCCTCGTGAACAGCCAAGACGGGAAGGATGGCGCATTGCTTCGCCGGATCGACTCGGAGGCGGCGCCGGCGCGGCGCCTTCAGGTGACCTTCGGCGTCGCCGAAGGCTTCTGCACCGTCGCGACGGCCGCCTTCGCCGCGCTTTTGCTGGTCGAGGCGATTGAAGGAACGATCGCATTCTCTTGGCTCTTCGCCGCGGTCGGCGCGTTGGCGATTCGGATTGGGTTCGCTCTTGCATCCGACCATTGGGGGCGGCGCGCTTCAGCCAAAGCGGCTCGATGCGCACGGAAAGAGGCGTTGGGCGCGACCCTCGGCCTTTCGCCACGCCAACCAAGCGAAATGTCAGGCGCCTTGGCGAGCGCAGTGGTGGATGCGCCGTCGGCGATTCGCGCCTTCTCCGGTCGTTACCGCGCGCAAATGATCCTGACGGTCGCCGTACCGCTCTTGCTGGCGCTGGCGGCGTTCGCCGGCGCATGGGTCGCAGGTTTCGTCATGCTGACAGCCGTCGTCTCCGCGCCAGTGCTCGTGGCGCTGGTCGGGGCTGCCGCCAAGGACGCCGCGACGGACCAGCAGATTGCGGTCGAACGTCTCAGCGGCGCGTTTCTGGATCGGTTGAGCCGACTGCCGCTGATCCTCGCCTATGGCGCCGAAATCCGAACCGAATCCGCCATGTTCGACGCCGCTGACGAATTGCGGAAACGCACCATGCGGATTCTTCGAACCGCGTTTCTGTCCTCCGCGGCGATTGAGTTCTTCGCCGCCATCGCGATCGCCTCGGCCGCAATTTATGTAGGTCTGAGCTTGATGGGCCTTCTACCCTTCTCGACCGGGGAAACGGTCACGCTTGCAGAAGGACTTTTCGTGCTGATTTTGGCGCCGGAAGCGTTCGCGCCCATCCGAAGGTTGGCGGGGCTTTATCACACCAAGGCGGAAGCGGAAGCTGCGAGTCGAAGAATCGCGGCCCTTTCCCAGTCACCGCGGCTCGAAATCGGGGAACGGGTCATCCGGACCTCGCCCACCCTTCGATTCGAAGCGGTCGCCGTCCTGACGACAGAAGATGACGCGGAAACGTGCTTTTTGACGTTCGCCGCTCGCCCTGGCCGTGTGACGGTTTTGGCGGGACCCTCCGGATGCGGCAAGACGACGGCGCTGCACGCCGTGTTGGGCTTCGCGCCGATCCAAAGCGGGCGGATCATAATCGACGACGCGCCCCTGTCCGCTTTTGCGCGCCACGCCGTCGCCGAAGCCGCTTCTTGGGCCGATCAGCACCCTTATCTTTTCGCGGGAACGGTCGCGGACAATCTGCGGATGGCGCGTCCGGCCGCAGACCTGAGCGCGCTGAACGCGGCCGCGGCCGAGGTCGGCCTCCTTGACGAGCTCGCTGACCGCGGAGGCTTGGAGACGAAGCTTGGGGAAGGCGGCGTCGGCCTTTCTGTCGGTCAAGCCCGACGGCTCGCCGTCGCACGCGCCATTCTGAAAGACGCTCCGCTGGCGCTTTTTGACGAACCCGGCGCGTCGTTGGACGTCCGATCGGAAGCATTGATCGCGCACGCAATCCGTCGAATGGCCGATGCGGGCAAAACCGTGGTGCTGGCCACCCATTCCGAACGGCTCATCGACATGGCGGACCATGTGGTCCGCATGCCCGCCCGCGCGTCCGTGATGACGGAGGCGGCGTGAACGCGGTCCGCTATGTTCTCCATTTCATGCAGGCCGGCCGCGCTGTTCTGGTCTTCGGCGCCGTGCTTGCGGTCGTTTCCGTTCTTGCAGGTCTGGGTCTCCTTGCATCGGCGGGTTGGCTGATCGCCGCGTCCGCCGTGGCGGGAGCCGCCTTCAATCTCTTCGCGCCCTCCGCAGGCGTGCGCGGCTTCGCGGTGCTGCGCGTCATCGGGCGCTACTTTGAACGGCTCGTCACCCATGACGCGACGCTCGCGGCGTTGGCGCGACTTCGCGCCTGGTTTTTTCGTCGATGCGCTCAACTGGGTCCCGCCGCCCTTTCTCAACGCGCGTCCGGTGACGTCTTGGATCGCATGATGAGCGATATCCAAGCCCTAGACGGGCTGTATCTGCGCGTTCTGATCCCAGGATTTGTCGCCGCCATTGCGATTCCGATCTCTCTGGCGGCCATCTATGTCGTCGCGCCCGTCGCCGCCTTAATCACCGCCGGCCTGCTTACCGTCGCCGCTTGGATCGCGCCGAGCCTCGCCATGCGCGCGACGCGCCGACCAAGCGCCGAAGTCGCCCAAGCCACGGCGCGGCTCCGCGCCACAGCGATCGAAGGCGCGCGCGGACGCGCGGAACTGGCCTGCTATGGCGGCGGCGTGTTTCTCAAGCGGGCGGAGCTCGAGTCGGACGCGGTGATCCGCGCGGAAGACCGCATGTTCCGCATCGAGGCCGTCCAGGCGGCTTTTCAAGCCGCCTTTGGTCTGCTCGGCCTGTTGCTGGCGGCGAGCGCCGCCGCGCTCGTGGTTGGGGGGCCTCGAGCGGCGCTGACCGCTTTCGCGGCTTTGGCGGCGTTCGAGGCCGCGAACGCGGCTTCGGGCGCCTTTGAACGGTGGCCGCGCGTGCGCGTTGCGGCGGAACGCGTCACGGAGATTGGGCGCGCTGCAGACGCGGCGGTCGCCGCGGACAGCCACGAGACCGCGCCGACCGCCGGGCCTTGGACGCTTCGCTTCGAACAGGTCACCTTCACCTATCCGAACACCAAGGAACCGGCATTGAAGGACGTTTCGTTCGATGCGCCCGCACAGCAGGTGTTCGCCCTGGTCGGCGCGTCCGGATCGGGCAAGTCAACGATCCTCGATTTGGTCTTGGCGTTTCGCACCGCGGAGGTCGGGGCTGTCCGGCTTTGTGGCGCCGACATCCGTGCGTGGCCCAAGGCGGCCTTACGGAACGAAATCGCCTATGTCGCCCAGACCGGAGAAACGATCGCCGGAAGCATCCGCGAAAATCTCTTGCTTGGTGATCCGGAGGCCGATTCGGACGCCATGTGGCGCGCATTGGAGACGGCGGATCTGGCCGGTGTCGTGCGCGGTCGACCCGACGGACTCGACGCCTGGATCGGCGAAGGCGGCCTCGCTTTATCCGGCGGCGAATTGCGCCGATTGGCGGTGGCGCGCGCCGCGTTGAAACGATCCGCGCATTTGCTGCTCTTGGACGAGCCGACCGCGGGCCTGTCACGTTCCGATCGCGCCCGCGTCATTGAGGGTCTTCAACACATCATCCAGGGCAAGACGACGCTCCTGGCGAGCCACGATCCGGATGTTCTGGCGCTGGCGTCGGAGGGGATCCTATTGCGTCGAGGCCATCTGGCGGGCGCCGGCGCGCCCCTTGACCTTTGGGCGCAAAATGCGGAGGCCGCTTAGCGTTCCTTCGCCTTTTCGGCGCAGTTCCCGCAACGTCCATGAAGCTCGATCACCGAGTCGCCCACTTCGAACTTTGCGATCCGCGCCCAAGCATCGAGCGCGGCGACCGCCGCTTCGTTTAAGAACTCTTCGGCGGAACCGCACTCGCGGCAAATGGCGAATGCTGGAGGTATCGAGTGGCGTTTTCCGCCCTCACAAGCCACAAAAGCGTTCAACGACTCCAATCGATGGACGCTTCCGGCGGCCTGAAGCCGCTTCAACGCACGGTACACCGTGGGCGGACCCGTCACGCCATGGACGCGAAGAAGCTCAAGCAATTCATAGGCCGACGCTGGCCGGTTGAGCTTCAACAGTGCGCCTAAGACGCGATCATCCGTGACGCTGGCCGGCGTACGTTGCGTTTTCGAGGTCTTGGGCATTGGGACTTCCATGCTGCGACAACCCTTAAGACACAACCGCGGTGACGCCATCACCACTTCGCGCGGCGCGCGCTTTCCGGGCCCGCTTCGCCGCATACATTTCTTCGTCGGCCCGGTTCAGCGCCTCTTCCGCGCTCTCTCCCGCACGGACCGCGCTCGCACCGACGCTTCCGCGGATCTCCACCTCCGCCTGACCCGCTTGGAAAGACCCGTGGAGCGCATCGTCGATGTGCCTGCGGATCGACTCAAGCTCTGCGCCCTCGCGGATTCGGATGAGGAGGACGAATTCGTCTCCACCCATGCGACCGACCAAATCGTCGCCCCGGATCGCACCGTCCAATCGACGACCGACCTCCACCAGCACCTGATCGCCGACATCATGTCCATAAGTGTCGTTGATCTGTTTGAACCCGTCCAAATCCACAAACACAAGAAGCGCCTCGCCCTCGCCCACCCGCCGGCGACGCTTGATGATCTCGTCGCACCGCTCGAGAAACGCGCGCCGATTCAACATGCCGGTCAACGCGTCGTAATCGGCCAAACGCCGCAATTTCCGTTCGATCAGTTTGCGCTCGGTGATCACTTCGGAGAGCATCACGACGCCGCCCACCTCGCCAGAGGCGAGCCGCCACGGGCGCGCCTCCCAGCGCATCCACTCCTTCGAACCGCCGACATCTTCGAGAAACGCCTCGTCGCAGACGACGACGCGCCCTTCAAGCGCGTGCGAAAGGGCGTCCCGCCACTCGTCGGACCATCTGGGCGACACCTCGCCAAGCGTGCGGCCGATCGCGTCGCCAGGCAGATCGAAGTCTTTGAACCAACGTTTGCTCGCCGCGATGTAGCGGACGTCGTGGTCGAACATCGCGATCGCCGCGGGCGCGTTCTGGACGCAGATGCTGAGAAGCTCGTGCGCATTGCGCGCCTCCTCCCGCGCATTGACGAGAGCCGTGACGTCTTGAAACACGCCGCGGATCGACACGGTGGCGTCATCGCTTGCGCTGAGAAGGCGGCCGGACACATGGCGCCGTCCGCCGTCGCCGGTCACGAAACGAAGCTCCAAGGTGGTCGGCTCGCCGGTCTCCAAGCAATGGCGGGTCGCCTTTTGCCATAGGCGTGCATTGTCATGGTCCAGGGCGTAGATGATGGCGTTGCCGGGACCGACAAGACGCCCCAAGTGCCGACGCCATTCCCGGTTGGCGAAGCGCAACCGCCCCTCCGCGTCCGTCTCCAAGATCAATGCCGGCGCTTCCTCCAAAAACTGTCGGAGAGACTTCGCGAGTTTCGCGGCTTCATGAGTCCGACGTTCGATCGCCCCCTCAAGGATCGAGATTTGCTCCTGCGACGCGACCAAGCGCCGTCGAAACACGTCCAAGAAGCGCTCGAAGGAGGCGTGCAAATCACGAAACTCGGGGAATTGCGGCCCTTTCGCGTGCGCAATTTCCACCTTGTCGAGCTCCTTCACCGCGAGCTGGGAGGCGAAGTCTCTGAGCCATACGCGCATGCCGTCGGTCCGTCTCTTCAACGACCACGCGCCGAAGCCGGCGGCGAACAAGACCGCGGCCAACGCGCCGGCGCCGCCAATCAAGCCCGGCCCGAAAACCACGCGCCAATCGGCGTTGACATGAATGCGCCAGGGCGCTCCGCTCAGCGTCTGATCAGCGGCGAGGCGGCGCGCGAATGCGCGGTCGATCCAACCCACATCCATCCGCGGCAAAATGGCGGCGCGCGGCGTCGTCGGATCGGTGCTCAAGATCGCGGAGCCGTCCGCGTCCAAGAGCGCGCCTTCTTGCGGCAAGCCCGCAAACAGCGACGCCAATTCGTCCTCGAGGGCCGTCACGTCGACGGCTGCACCGACCACGCCGCCAAATTGGCCGGACGCATCTTGATAGGCGTGGCTGACCACAAGCATGAGAGAACCGTCCGGCCCTTCCTCAGCGAAACGCCGAGAGATACGGACGCCGTCAAAGGATCGTGCGCCTTCGAAGAAACCCCGGCCCGCCAAGGCTTGGGGCTCCTCGATCTGCGGTGCGGAAGCCACGATGTCGCCGTTGTCATCCGCCACGAACGCGGCGCGAACGAACGGCTCCGCGTCCAATTGGGCGGCGATGATCGTGGCGAGACCGTTGGCGTCCGCTGCATGGGCCGCCGCTTTGACCGCCAAGCGCATGTCGTCGATCGTACGATCTAAGACACGCGCTGCGTGCATCGCGAGACCGTGTGCGGCCGCGCGGGCGCGCCGATCCGACTCCGCCGCGGACGCCAGGGCGACCGCCGCCGCCGCCGCCAAGACGGGCGTCAGGCACGCGGTAAGAACGGCCCCGGCGGCCCATCCCCCGCGCGCGCGTTCGCGGCGTTTCACCATAGTCTTCCAGCGCACCTTCAAGATGTCGCTCACGCCTCTCGCTTCTTCGTTTACGCAAACTGAGATACGCCCCGGGAATAAACAAGCGATTGATTGTCGATCGCCGCCAAACGAACGATTGAGGAACCTGGGACGGTCGCTCACATATCCGTCATGCCCGTGGACGCGCTCGGATTTTAAGCCTCTAAACGCGTTGTTGTGAGCCACGGCGGGGCGCGGCATGGCGTTCGAAGCGATTCTCCTCTTCATGGCGGCGGGCGGCGGCGCGCCGTTGATAAATCCTCACATCGACGTTCAGGGGGTGGCGACCATCCGCGCCTTCTCCGCCGATGAAACGCGTTCCCGCAACGACAACGGCTTCGGAAAGCTCCGTTTCGGAAGCGGCGAGGACGGCGCGCAGATCGGAGAGTTGACCCTTGTGGTGAATGCGGGGTTGAACGATTGGGCGGGCCTGTATCTGCACGCGCAGCATCAGCCGGAATTCGATCACGTCGTCGATTTGGTCGAGGGATATCTCTACGTTGAGGTGCCGGCCGCTGATCGATGGCTGGTCGGCTTTGACGGGGGCGCCGTGTTTCCAGGCGTCTCGCGAGAAAACCGTGGCGTCGGTTGGGCCAACACTTACACCTTGACGAACGCGGCGAGCTTCACCTGGATCGGCGAAGACATCCGGCCGATCGGCGCGCGCGCCGGCGTGACCTATCTCGGCGATACGGTGTCCGGCAGCATCAAAGGCGGCGTCTTTTACGGCAACGACCCGGCGGCCGCCGTTTTGGCGTTCGGCGGCTGGGCCCTCAACGACCTTGAAACGCCTCTGTTGAGCGAGGTCGATCTTCCCGACGACACGCGTTTCCCCGACGAGATCGAGCCGTTTCAGGAGTTCGACAATCGTTTCGGTTATCAGGTCCTCGCAGAGTTGGACATTGGGGCCATCGGCGGCGTATCGCTCTATTGGTACGACAATCGCGGCGACATCGACGCCAGCGAACCAGGCCGGGTGGTTTGGGACACCCGTTTCTTCGCCGCCTCCGCGGAGTTCTCACTTCCCTGGCGCCTGTCGCTTCTGCCCAGCGTCATGATCGGAGACACCGAGACGCCGACGCGCGGCACGAACTATGAAACCGCGTCCCTGCTGATCTCGCGTGATTTCGGCCTGCCTGGGTCCCTTGGCCCGGTCCGCATTTCGGCGCGCGGCGATTGGTTTGAACAGGACGACATTCGCGCCAACGCACCGAACGATCTGTCCGAAGACGGCGTCGCCGGAACGGTCGCCGCGCGATGGAGCTTCGGACGTTTTCACGAGTTCGTCGCCGAGTTGGTCCATGTCCGCGCCCAGCGCGAAACCGGGCCCGGCGGCGCGCCTTCCGAAACACGTGAAACGCTGACTCAGATCGAGTATCGCTTCGCATTCTAAAAGCGCCCGTCCCCGGTCGCGGCATCGTCGCCCGTGCCGTTGCGGCAACCCGCGTCGCCGTCATTCGTTTCCCTCGTTTCGAAGAGGTCCGCGATCAATGGGTTTGGGAAACGGCGCTGCAGCGTCACGGCGAGGAATCGCTCCGTGATGCCGTCCAACCGTGCACGTTCCACAAGCAGGCCCGAAGCCAACTCGTCACGGACGACGATCGGCGGCAACACCGCCAGGCCTGCGCCAGCTCGCGCAAGAAGGCGCAAGGTCGCCATGTCGTCAGCTTCTGCGGCGATGCGCGGGACGACGCCGAGGCGATCGACGACGCCGTCGAAAGCGGCCCTTAGCGCCGCCTCCGGCGTGGGCAGAATCAGCGGTTCGGAGGTGAGCACCTCGCCCAGCGATTGCGTTTCGGGAAAACTCCTGGGGAACCCGACGGCGCTGACCGGTTGTTCGGAAAGTACGCGCACCAAGTAAGGACTGGCGGCGTCGCGCGCCGGTGGAAGATTGGTCAACACGATGTCGATGGTCAGCGCTTCAAGGCCGCGGATCAGATCGGCCTGCGCGCCCGAGCGAATGACCACCTCCACGTCCTCCCGTCCGATGAGCGGCCTGACAAACTCGATCAGAAAGTTGCGCGACAGAGTCGACAGCGCCCCCACCCGCAACACCCGGCGGGCGCCCCCGGCCTGCGCCAGCGTCGCGGTCAGATCATCCGCGGTGCGAAAAATCGTGTCCGCGTGATCCAGCGCGATCCGCCCGGCTTCCGTCAGAACAAGACTGCGCCCTCGGCGTTCAAACAGATCGTGCCCGAGCGTCGCCTCCAAAGTGCGCAACTGCGTGGAGACCGCGGATTGGGACAGGTTCAACGTTCGCGCCGCGCCGGTCAGCGTGCCGTCGCGGGCGACCGCGCGGAACAGGCGGAGATGGTGGAGGTTCAGCTGCGCCATAGTTCTATTTTATCGAACAATTTTTCCTATATCATGTAATTTTTTTTGGTTTGCGCAAGCCGTATTCCCTCATCGTCCAACCGATCAAGGAGGCTTCGCTCATGACGCTCCCCATATTTACGTCGCTGTCGCCGCTCGCCGTGCTGGCCGCCGCGTTGTTTTCCATGACGAACACCGGGCGCTGCCCGGGTCCAGTGCCGCGGATTGCGGAACTAGCCGCCTTTGCATCGCTCATTTTCGCAGCAGCGGGCATGGCGCAGTTCATCGCCGCCGGTTCGGCGTCACTTTCCACGGCGAACGGGCTGATCGCGCTGCGCCTTGATTCGGTCAGCGCGACGATGACCGTGCTGGTGGCGTTTGTCGGCTGGGTCGTGGCGCGTTACTCGCGAACATATCTGGACGGGGAAGCGCGCGAGGGCGCGTTTCACGGCTGGATGTTGGCCGCTTTGGCTGCAGTCCTTGTGCTCGTGCAGGCGGGCAGCTTGCCGATCCTCATCGCGGCTTTCGCAGCCATTGGCGTCGCGATGCGGCGACTCCTGCTGTTTTACCGCGATCGTCCGGAAGCGCGTCGCGCGGCGGCGAAATTCTCGCTGGTGTGGGGCCTTGGCGATGTGTCGCTGATCGGCGCGAGCCTCCTCTTCGCCGCAAGCTATGGCACGGTCGACATCACCGCGCTGGGAGCTGCGGCTTCGGAAGGCTTGACGCCGGCGGCTCAGATCGGCGTGGGACTGCTCGTCCTCACCGCCGCTCTGAAGACAGCGTCCTTCCCGCTCCATGGTTGGCTGACAGAGGTGATGGAGGCGCCCACGCCGGTTTCGGCCCTCCTGCACGCGGGCATCATCAATTCCGGCGGCGTTCTTCTGATCGCCACCTCCGGCCTTGTGGAGGGCAGCACCGGCGCCATGGCCGCGCTTGTCATGCTCGGCGGGTTCACCGCGCTGTTCGGCGGCGTCGTCATGCTGACGCAAAGCGTCGTGAAGACTGCGCTCGCCTGGTCGACCGTGGCGCAGATGGGCTTCATGCTGCTGCAATGCGGGCTGGGCCTTTGGCCGCTGGCGCTTTTGCATATCGTGGCGCATTCGCTCTACAAAGCGCATGCCTTTCTCGCATCGGGCGGGGCGGTCCATGCGGTGTTGCAGGCGCGCACGCCCGGACCGATCGCTGCGCCGGACTTTGCGGCCGTGGCGCGATCCTTCGCGCTGGCGATCATTCTCTACATCGCGGTCGCCGCGGGCTTTGGCTGGATCGCCGGGCCGAATTCGGCGCAGGCCTTGGCTTTGGGCGCGATCCTAATCTTCGGCGTGGCCTATCTGGTGGCGCAAGGCTTGGCGGACACGGCGCCGCGCGCGCTGACCGTGCGTACGGTGCGGGCCTCGCTGGGCGCTGCAATCGCCTATTTCACCTTCCACACCTTGGCCGAATGGGCTTGGGGACCGTCTTTGCCGGCGCCGCCCATCCCCGGTCCGCTCGAATGGGCGCTCATCACCTTGGCGATGGTTTCCTTCGGGATGGTCGCCGTGGCGCAGGCGCTGTTCCCGCTCTGGGCGCACCATCCGGCCACCGCGGGCCTGCGCGTCCATATCGCCAATGGCCTTTACCTCAACGCGCTTTTGGACCGGGCCCTAGGCGGCCTGAAAGCCTCCAAAGCCAGCTGATCCAAAAAGGGGACAAGATCCATGCTGATGACTCAAGCACAAGCCGAACCGGCCATCGTTTCCAGCAAGCTCAAGGCCGCCGAGGCCGCCGCGCGCGCCATCCCGCCTGCCTTCCCGCTTGACGGAACCGTTGCGGTCAACCCGTTCCTCGGACAGGCGGAAGAGGATATGGCCCAAGCTGCGGCGCGCCTTGGGCGTGTCGCGGGGGTGCGGCTGACCCAAGACCGGGCGACCTACGCCAATAAGATCGCAGAAGGACACATCACCGACACGGACCTGCAAGCGGCGCTCGACGCCAGCGCGTCGCCGTTCAAGCCGAAGACGCTGGATGCGTTGAAAACGGCGCTGACCGTGACGGGCCCCGCGCCCCAGGCGTTGCCGACCGTGGCGGATCTGGCCGCGGCCGAAAGCGGCGCCGACTGGCCTGCGGTGATCGCGCGGAGTTTCGGCCTTTGGGCCGCCGGGCATTTTGACCAAGGGCAGGCGTTTTGGACGCCCGCGCCAGGCCTTGGCGCCTTCGCCTCGTGGCGGGCTTGGGCGACCAATGACCTGACGCCGGAAATCGCCGGGCTGAAGGGCTTTTGCGCCCATGTCGCCGCGGCGCCGGACACCGCAGATCGCGCGATCCTGCGGGCCGCCCATGCGCTCGAACTCATAGGCGAAGCCGCTGCGACGGCCTTCCACCGGCTGTTGATGGATCTGGGCGGCTGGTCCCAGCATGCGCGCTGGCTTCTCTGGCAAGCCGAACTCTACGAGAAAACCGACCACTCCCTCACCGATCTCTTGGCGATCCGACTGATCTGGGAAGAGGCGCTGTTGGCCCAATTCCCGAATGTAGCGGACGCTTGGCGCGAGGCCGTCAAGGCCCATTCCGAACCGGTGACGGCCAACGCCGATCAGACGCTCGACACCATCCTGCAAGACGCGGTCGAACGCGCCTATCAACCCCAATTGTGCAACGTTCTGAACGCCCCAAAACCGAGCACGTCCCGGCCGGCTGTCCAAGCATCGTTCTGCATCGATGTGCGCTCGGAAGTGTTTCGCCGCGCGTTTGAGGCGCAAAGCCAAGAAATCGAGACCATCGGCTTCGCCGGCTTTTTCGGCTTGCCGCTTTCGCACAAATCGCAAGGCTCTGACATTGAGCAAGCCCATATGCCGGTTTTGCTTGTCCCGGCCATCACCACGGCGAGCTATGCCGACGACGAGACCGAGCAGGCGTATCGCATCGCCGCCCGCGCGCGGCGCGCCTGGGGCCGGTTCCGGCAGGCCGCGGTGTCGTCCTTCGCCTTTGTCGAGGCGGCCGGGCCAGCCTATGCCTGGAAACTTGTGAAGGATGCGTTTGGTTTCGGCGCCAAGGGTCTGCGGCCCGAACCCGAACCCTATGTCGTGGGCGGGCTCACGGCGGAGCAAAAAGCCAACACCGCCGCGGCCGTGTTGCGCGCCATGAGCCTGACGGAGACCCATGCCCGTCTGGTGCTCTTGCTTGGTCACGGCGCCCAAGTGACCAACAACCCCCATGAAAGCGCCTATCACTGCGGCGCCTGCGCCGGCAAAACCGGCGAGGTGTCCTCGCGGGTGTTGGCCAAGCTGCTCAACGATCCCGAAACGCGGGCCGGCCTGCCTGCTCTGGGCATTCAATTGCCGGATGACACGCTGTTCATGGCAGGCCTGCACGACACCGTCACCGACGAGATCACCTTTTATCCTGACGGTGATGCAAGCTCGCACGCGGCCGACTTGGAAAAGGCCAGCGCTTGGCTGAAATCCGCCGGCGCCGAGGCCCGCGCCGAACGGGCTCTCCGGCTCCCTGGCGCCACGACGCAGACCATCGCAAGCCGTGCGATCAATTGGGCCGAGGTCCGCCCGGAATGGGGGCTGGCCGGCTGCGCAGGCTTCGTCGCAGCGCCTCGCGGCGTGACCGCCGGCGCCGACCTGCAAGGGCGCACCTTCCTGCACAATTATGACTGGAAGACCGACACGGACTTTGCAACGCTCGAACTGATCTTGACGGCGCCAGTGGTCGTGGCGAGCTGGATCAACCTGCAATATTACGGCTCATCCGTGGCGCCGGCGGCCTTTGGCGGCGGCAACAAGCTGATCCACAATGTGGTCGGCGGCATCGGCGTGGTGCAGGGCAATGGCGGCGTCCTGCGCCCGGGCCTTCCCTGGCAGACCATCCATGACGGCGAAAAGCTCATGCATGAGCCTCTGCGCCTCACCGTGATGATCGAAGCGCCAAAAGAGGCCATCATCGACGTGTTGGAACGGCACCCTGAGGTGCGCGCCCTGTTCGACAATGGCTGGCTGCACCTCTTCGCGCGGGAGGACGGTCGCGTCAATGGGCGTTATCGGCCCGGTCTTGAGGGGGTCGAAGAAGAAACGCAGACGCAGATCGCCGCTTGACGTTGAAGACGGACGACGGATCGGGAACCGTTGCGGCGAACGTGACGGCTCCCCATCCTTACGACAGTCGAACCCCACATGACCCGTCTTCACCAGGCGAAGCGTACGCCGCCGGAGACCGTGCGCGGCGGTCCCGGACGGGCGCGGCCCGCCGGCGCGAAGACGGGCGCGTCGGCGAACACCGGATAGATCGCGTCCGCCGCGTTCTCGACCTTGAGATCTAGCGTGATCCGATCGGTGGCGCGCCAGCCGGCGAAGAGGGAAAGGACATACTCGTCCTCATTGAAGAACGTGTTCGCATCGTTGAGCGCCCAACGGCCAATGTGGCGAAGGCGCGCCGCAATCCGAACCCGTTCATAAAAGCGCGGGATCCAGGCGACGGTCAGCGTGCCCAAGGTGCGCGGCGCTTCGGAGATGAGATTGCCGTCAAGGGGATCCGGCCCGTCGGCGGCGCGGCGGCGGAAACGAAAGTCCTGAAACGCGAACACCGCGTCCGCGCGCAGGCCCGCGCCAAGATCGGCCCCCGCCGCCATTTCCATGCCCGCATAACGGGCCGAACCTGCATTGACCGAGATGTTCCCAGCGGCGGTTTGGACGTCCGTGATCACGCCGTCGCGGGAAACCGCCCAGTAACCGACGAGTTCCAGCGATGCGCGGCGGCCGCGCCATCGCCAGCCGATTTCGCCGGAATCCAATGTCTCCGGCTTCAACGCAAAGGTCCCTTGGCCCTCTTCGAGTTCGTAGAGATCGCTTTCCCTGGGAATACGAAAGCCGCGCGCATATCGGGCGAACAAGCTGTGCGTCGGGCTCAGCTCCCAGACCAGACCCGCCTTGGGACTGAATGCGTCAAACCGATCGATGCGATCCTCAGACTGAAGACGCGCATCGCCCGGAACCTCCTCAAGCGCGTTGTCGAAATCATAGCGGAGCCGGTCGTAACGCAGACCCAGCGTGATCGTGACCGGACCGAAACTTTGTTGATGTTGGACGTAAGGCGAAATCCCACGAAACGCGACCGCGTAATCAAACTGCGCCCCCTGTCTGAACAGGTCACCGAAGACCACGGTGTCGGGGGCGTCCTGAAACGTGAAGCGCTCGAACCAGGTGAGTTCGATATCAACGCCCGCCACCGTGGCGGCGGCGTCGCCATGGTCCCAATAGAGACGCGGAAGAAGGCCCACGGTCTCAACTGTGACGTCGCTTCGCGGCGCGGTCGCAGGCTGAAACGTCGCCGTGGCGCGGATCTCTTGGCGGCGAAGATAGGGAGTCGCCTCAAATCGAAGCGACTCGGACGCCCGCCACGCGATCCTGGAATGTGCGCGCGCATAGAGCCCCTCCTCCACGGCGGCGTCAGGGTCGACCAGGACGGACAGGCCGGACTCCCGAGAGCCTTCCAAGAAGTCCGAATACGGGATCGCCGTCGCCGACTCCGTCTCATAGCGCGTGAAGGCGAATCCAGAGTCCGTCTCAGCCCGACCGAAACGGCCTTCATGGCGCGCCAAGGCTTGAGCGCGATGAAAGGCCGTCTCTTCGCGAAAGCCGTCTTCTCCGGAGACCGCCCCCGTCACGAGAAGCCGTTGCCGCGATGAGATCGGGCCGCCGAACTCCGCCGCGACGTCAAACAGACCGAAATCGCCCGCACGCGCGCGCAACCCGGCTTTAAAGTCGGCCGGCGCCGCTTTCGACCGCACATGGACGACGCCGGATAGAGCATCCGATCCGTAGAGCGCAGTCCCCGGGCCCCGAAGCACCTCGACGCCACCGGGCGACGCCAAAGCGATCGAGTAGCCAAGCGCCGATTGATCGAAAAAGATCGATGATTGGAGGGGGACGCCGTCCTCAAGAAACAAAGTGCGATTGTCGAAGGCCAGCGGTTGTCGAATTTGCACGATCTCGCGCGGGCCGTTGAGCCCGGACAGGAAAGTTCCCGGCGCAGAGGCGAGGACATCCCCGATCCGAAGGGCGGCGAGATCCGTGATCTCCGAGGCTTCAATGACGAAGACGGCGGCCGCGGTCCGCGAAATGGCGCTCGGGCGACCACTGACGACGAGGATGTCCTCATCGACGTGTTGCGCGTGAACCGTGCCCATCGCGGCGAAAACCGCAGCGAAAGGCGGCGCGGCCATCGCGGCGATGGTGATCGGCGAACGTCGCAACGGTCTTGCCCCCTCGAAACGGGCAGCCATTTGAAGGCCTCGCTCGCGCATGATCGAGACGCGGTCTTAACGGGCCTGCGCCGCGCGAAGGCGCCTCCAACCGCGACGCCTTTCCGAGGCGTTTTTCATCCGACCGAGCCGAACGGTCAATCGCGTCGCCGGTTCATTTTTCGAATCGCCAGTCGATTGATGGGCATGGAGAACCGGCGTTGGTGCTCAGGGCTGGCGAACATTGCTTCAAGCTCGGCCAGCATGGTCCGCCGATTGGGCGGCGAAAGAACATAAGACGCGTAGAAGAAGTCGGCGGCTTCACGCGCGAGAGTTGACGGCTCGGCGCCCATCGAAAAAACGCCCGGGTCGACCGTCGCATGGGCCCCGTCAAACGCCGACTCGACCAAGACGGTCAAATCCTCGGCGCGCCGCACGCGCGGGTCCCCAAGTTCGTGTGCGCCATAACTGGGATATTCGCGGCTCACCCAGCCATAGATATGCCGGTGAACGTCCCCATAGCCCGGCGCCGCGTCGAGATCGCCGTCAACGACGGCGGCGAACAGACCGCCCGGTTTCAATATGCGCCGCACTTCGTGAAGGGCGGGCTCGATCGGACTCATCAGCGTGAGCGCCCAATGGCAAAGCACGGCGTCGACGCTTTCGTCTTCGATGAAGCTCATGTTCTGCGCCAGGCCCTGATGCAGGCTCACCGAGTCCGGAAGGCGGACGCGCGCTAAGGCGAGTTCGTCTGCGCTCATGTCAACGCCGAAATAGCTGGCCTTGTGGCCCAGCCGTTCGTGGCAGAAGGCGATCAATGCGCCGCCGCCGCAACCGAGATCCAACAACGCCCCCTCGAAAGATGGATCAACCACTTCGAGAAGCCACTCGTAGCTGTTTCGCCCGGTTTCGTCCTTGCAACGCATAGCGCAGGCTTCGGCGAAACCGGCATGGGTGCGGTGCACCGTCCGTAAATGTTCGCGCACGTCTTCGGGCCGTGGCGGCGCGCCTTGCTTGAGCCGATCAGTCCATTCACTGCGGATTGGCGGGCTCAGCTTTTCAGAGGTTTCGGTCATCGGTTCTACGCAGAGTTCCGTTCGGTTGTGGTTGGGTGGTCCGGCGCAGCACTTCGCGCGTCGAAGTTCGCCAAGACTGTTGGATGGCGCGCCTTCAAATGTGAGGACAATGCGGCGAATACGCCGATGGCGGCGACAGCGTAGAGCGCTGACCCTCCAAGCTGGGTTTCGATGGATACGTCGCGGTCCAACAAAGCTCCCATGGCCGCAGGCATCAAGGCGGTGCCGAACACCATGACGGACGTGGACAAAGCGCGGATCGCGCCGATGTGCCGAACGCCATACATCTCCGACCAAAGCGCGGCCGGCGTGACCGCGGCGGCGCCGCCGCTCGCGCCCATCAAAGCCATGAAAGCGCCGCCGATCGCCCTCGTGTCGCCCACGCTCATAAGCCCCAAACCGACCGCGAGCGGAACCAACATGAGCGGCAAAGCGCGGGCGGCCCCGATCCGATCGATCAGAGCGCCGAAAGCAAGCGCGCCCGCCGTCGCGGCGACTGCATAGAAGGGATAGAGGGTCGCGAACTCCCCGACGGTCCACCCCTTCGACTCCGCAAGCCGCACCTGGTGGAACAGAACGCCGGTGATGATCGCCGGCGAGGCCACAAGACCCGGCAACAGCGCAAAAAAGCGCGGATCGCGCAACACCTGCGCGCGCGTCCATGACGGGTTGGTCCTATCTGTCGATCCCGAGCCCGGACCCGCGTCGCCTGCCGCCGGCGCGGCGAGATCAAAGCCTCGCGCCTGGGCCAAACGCGCCAGAACCAAAACGGCGCCGACGCCGAACGCCGCCAGCACGATCGCGCTCCCTGTCCACATGGCTCGCCATCCGACCGCCGCCATCGCCGCGGCGGCGATCAGCGGAAGCGACGCTTCCCCCGCTGCAAAACCCAAGGCGGACACGCTGAGCGCCTTGCCACGGTTGGCGTGAAACCAGCGCGCGACATTCGTGGCCATCAAGTGGCTCAACATGCCCTGACCGAAAAGACGAAGCATGAAGATGGCGGCTGCGAGACTGACCGCCCCCTGAGCCGAGGCCATCGCCAGCGCTGCGACGGCGAGCGCGGACAGGACTCCGACCGCCAAGGCGACCGGACGGCCCACATCCGCCAGTTTGCCCAGCCATATCAGCGTCGCCGCGCTGCACAGGGTGGCGACCGAGTAAAGCGCGCCATAGTCGCCATCGCTGAGGCGCAACGCGCTTCGTACGTCGCCAGCTGACAAAGCGATAAAAAATGTTTGCCCCGGGCCCGAGCACAAAGCGAGCGCGAACCCAATCGCCAGGAGCGGCCATTTTTCTCGCAAGGATCGGACTCCCGTCTTTGCGCCGACCCTAGGCGCTGCGGGCGAAAATGAGGCTGACCGACTGAGCGAAACGCCATGACCCGCTTGCGCGGCAGTCCTCAAGATAGGCCCCAGTCGTCGGGTGCGCGCACAACTGATCCAGCGAGACGCTGTCGTCGAACGCGCATCTTTGTAAGAACCCCTCCAACCGGTCGCGATCGGTCTCGGGAGCTTCGTTCCTATAGGAGATGATTCGCGTCTCGACCGGAACGCCAAGGCCACGAAATCCTGCTTCGATACGTTCCGCGCTCACATAGGGCTCGCCGTCGCCGCCGCGAAACGCCTCAAGATAGCGCTCATAGAACCGAAGATAGTGCGAATCCGCACGGGCGTGCGCCACAAAAATTGCGCCCGATACGGCGGCGCACATTCGTTCAAGTGCGGCGTCAATTTCGTGCTCGGGGATCGCGTAGAGCGCATGGGTCGCCCAGGCCGTATCGAACCAGCCAGGCGCGACGTCCAAATCCTGCAGCGTCGTGTGAAGGGACGCGCCGGCGACGAAGGGCGGGCCGAGGACCGACCGCGCTTCACGAATGGAGAATTCGGAAGGATCCAACAGCGCGTAATCGATCGGCTCCAACCCCGCATCCGCGACGCCGCCATGACGCAGAAGCGCCGCCGGAAACTTTCCGGAACCACACGCCACATCCAGCAGCCGCATGGGGCCGTCATGGCGTTCGCGCGCGGCGTCTTGGCGATCGCGTAGCCATGCCACCCAATTCCGCGCGCCCGCAAGCTCCCGATAATCCAATGTGGCGAGCGCATAAAAGTCGTCCATTTCGGCGCGCTTCTCATCACTCCAATGGGCGCAACTCCGGTCAAAGGTGTCACTCAAGGTCTTCGGCCTCCATCGTCCAACAAACGGGATTGAGGCGGCTGGCCGCGATCTCGCCGGGCTCGACGCCGGGCAGGAACTTGCGCCAGTCGCCGGAAACCATCGTGGGATGATCGAGCAGCTTTGCGCCGTCCGCGTAATAGGTGTTGGCAAGCACGATCCGGCTCATACGGGTGCGGTTGGGGCCGGCCGTGTGAAAACTGAGATTGTGGTGGAAGCTCACCTCACCGACGGCGAAGGGACCGTCCTCCACGGCGACGTCCGTATCGCGAAAGATCTCCGCGACCTGTCGATCATAGCTTGTGTTCGTTTTGTCGAAGGGCACGTCCCGCACGCGCTTCCAGACGTCGATCGGCTTGGCGAAGGCCAAGGGGCCCATCTCGCGCGGGATCGCCTGGGCGGGGATCCACGCGGTCGCCACGTCATGGGTGGCGAGCGGAAAGTGATGATCGTCATAATGCCATGGCGTCCGCCCGCCGCCCGGTTCTTTCGACAGAAGATTGTCATGATAGAGCCGCACCGCCGGCGCGCCGATCAAAGCCGCAGCAATGCCGGCGATCCGCGGGCTGAGGACGAATGCGCGGAGCGCCGGCGAGTCGAGCCAGGCCATTTCCGCGCTTAAGAAACGTCCCTTCGCCTCGCCGTCCATGGTCACCTCGAAGGTCGCCTCAAGGCGGTTGGCGATCTCAACACGGAGCCTTGCAACCAAGCACGGGGACAGCACGTCTTTCAGTTTGACGAAGCCGTTCGCCCTGAAAAACGCGATGTCGTCGTCTTGAAGGTCATAAGGCTGCCGAAGCGCTCGGACGAGCGCCTTGTCCGTGGCGGGCGCGTCGTCGATCGGCGGCGGCCCGTCGACAATTGGATTCAGCGCGCCGTCATTGTCAGCGAGCGTGAGGTACCAGTCCCACCACGCCTGATTGTCGTCATCCCAGGGGCGGCTCACATCCGTCGCATCGTTTGCGCGTCGCCGCGCGCCGGCCAGTTCAACTTTGGTGATGGCGGTCTCCGAGTTCGCAAAATGAAGGGCGGATCACCCTTCTTTACTCGAACGTTAATATGGCCGGCCCGCAAAATCACGGCGCTGATTGACGCGACGCACGTCCCAAGGCTGCTGATCCTCCCCCACTTGCGGGCCGCGTCGATCAACTCGTCAGTTCCCTTGAGATCTATGCGGATAAGGCCTCGGTCTCTCCGGATGCTCAAGCCGGATAGACCATGCTCAAAGCTGTGAGCGCCTTGGCGAGAAAAGCGTCGCCGTCATCGGCGCTGAGCGTGCGCGCATGAGGCCCGTAATTGAACGCCAACAGGATCGGCGTCTTCAGATATTTGCCCAGATTGAACCAATAATTGAATTGGCCGCGGGGCAGGCCGTTCTCCGCCATCAAGATCACGGTCGCTTCGTCGTCCCAAAACGCCTCTTCAAACTGCAAATAAAGCTTGTCGAGCGTTCCCATGCCCATGCGCGCGATGGCGGCGGTTTTTTCAGGGCTCAAGCCGGGTTCGAAGGCGATGCTCCCCTGTTTCAAAACGCCGAGCGGAACCGTGACGATCACGGCGTCATAGGGGCCTGACGATCCGCCCTTCGCATCGATCATGACGCGTTCGCCGGAATGCGCGATTTTGCTCACCGGGTTCGACAATTGAACGTCATAGACGCCGGAAAGCGTGGGCAGGATCTGGTCGTAACCGCCGGGGAATTTGACGTCGCGGCCCTCATAGCCGAGCCCGTAGGCTTCATACTGTGCTTCAAGCGCTTTGAGGTTCATCTCCTCATAGGCGGCGCCGGTCGAAAGTTCGCTCGACACTTGGCCCAACCAATCCGGGGTGAAGAAATCAGAGACGTTGCGGCCCTTTTTGCCGCGAACGACATAGGCGTCGTCGGTCTCCACCCGCGCCGCGCCCGCTTGGTCGGCGAGAGCGGTGATCGGATTGCCGTCCGGCCCGTGGATCCATGTGGCGCCGAGATCCACGGGCGAGGCTAAACGGCGGTCGGTCCAGATGCGCCCGCCGATCCGGTCGCGCGCTTCGATGACGGTGACTTCGCGGCCCGCGTCGGACAGCGTTTTCGCCGCGATGAGACCCGCCATGCCGGCGCCGATGATCGCGATGCGCCGATGCGACGTTTCCTGAACCTCGCGCGCGACTTTGAGCCCGCAATCGTGGGCGGCGTGGACGGTGCTTTGATAATTGGGGTTCAGCGCTTCGCCCGCGAAGAAAACCTGATCCTTGATCGGCGCCGCCAGCACGGCCCTATCCGCGTCGCCCGATCCCTTCGCCAGAAAAGAATAGGCGCCGTAGGAAAAGGGATCCCGGCTCCAATTCGTGCGGACATAGCCGGTGAGCGGCGAGCGCGTTTTCCCCGCCGCCCATGCAGGTGCGCACGCCAACACCGGCAAGGCCCCGAGAGCCGCGATCACGTCCCGTCTGTTCATGGCGAACGTCCCCTCACATCACCACGGCGCATTCGACCGCGAAGGTGGAGTATGGCGCTCTTTAATTATTAGCACCATACAACGCAAACGTCAGCTGCTCTTCTGACTTCTTTTTCTTGGGCATTGAGCACTCCTTTCGTTCGAGATTTGCGCTCGAATTTTTTCATCCCGTTCCGATCAGTTTTTCGGGTCAGGACCAGCGTCTTCATGTTGAGTGACCGGGGTTGTCGAAGTGGTCCAGCTACAGCGTTTCAGGTCACCCGCGAGCCTGCAGCGCTTTAGCGGAGTTTTCTCCGCCCACCACAACCTTGTAAGCGTTCGGCGGTCACAACAAGACGCTTACGAAATCCGGATCGACACCATAGCTAAAAAACCCTTTATTTCACCCCATTATGCCGAAAAATGCCTGCCGGAAGGGGCTGAAGACCTCAAAACGATCGGCGCGCGCGGGCCCGCCTGCCCGCTGAACCAGGCAGAAGCCGGCAATGCAACGAGAAAAGCCAAAAATCCCAAACTTGCGATCAGTGCCCTAGCTGTCGGATAGCTCCGCGCTGATGCGCCGTTGCATCCACCGCCCGGAAGGGCAAACACGAACCGCCGACCCTATTCCCAAGCGGAAGAAAGTCGGGGGTCACAGGAAAGGGCATCCTCCCGGCGTCGTGGCGTCGGATCAACATGCCCGCCGTAGTCGGTGACTGACAATGGCGAGCGCGCCGGACAGAGCGGTTCTCCGAAATCCTGTTCGCGCCGTCGTGTTTACAAATAGAGAGAGAAGGATGCAGAGCTGAAAAAATCCGCCATCGGCGGTTCATCAGTAACCGTTCGACGAACACCGCCTAGCTAGATCGGTTTGGTCTGGTACGCTCAGCTTTGCAGAGTGTAACGATGTTATCGCCGAACGCCAGGCGGGACTGGCCGGACGGATACTGTTGGAGGGGACTTTGAGTCGTTACAAAAAATTGTGGATCTGGATGGCGATTCCTTTTTTTGCCATGCAGGCAACGATATTCGTCGACTATTGGGGCGACCTTTCCGAAAACACTTGGGCGGTGCATGTCCATTATTGGATTGCGACCGCCTGGTATCTTTTTTTGATCTCACAGCCCTGGCTGTTCTCAAATGGCAAAATAGCGGCCCATCGGACTTGGGGAATATTCGGGATCGGAATTGCAGGAGCGTTTGCGTTCACCTCGATCAGCCAACTCAACCGAGACATAATCTATGCGGATTTCGTCATTGCTAACCCCGAAGCGATCGGACCGTTTGACCCTTGGTTCTTCATGGGCATTATGTTTGTCGAGATAATACTCATTTCCGCGTTTATCGCAGCAATCATTATGGCGGTCATAAAGCGAAAGAGCTTACAGGATCACGCCTGGTGGTTGGTTTCGACTGTTTTTATCGTCATGTTCCCCGCTATGGGTCGTGGGTTGCAAGCCCTCTTCATCGCAATTTATGGCTTTGATCCCGACATCAATATTGTAGTGATGACGCCGATCTATTTGGGGCAAATCTTTATCATCATCACGACGCTTGCATTCGCGAGCTATTTGAAAGTGCTCCGGCATCCTGCCACTTACCTAGCCATCGCTGCAAACCTATCAGTCTTTCTCATGGAACCGATGGGACGGTCAAACTTCCTCCAAGGCTTAGCTCGGACTATCATTAAGGTCTAGTCGATGACGGGCGTGGAAGGCACGGGTGCAGCGGCGGAACTGACAAGGCAACTCGGTCCTTTCGTCCCTCCACGGATCATCACCAGTGTTGACCGCTGTTTCGGATCCTGATGTCGTCGAACCCGAGTTGGGATGAGACGCGGATCAAAGGTATTGTCGATGGCCATTTCCTATAAGCGCCATCGTTTTCCGCCCACGATCATCCGCCACGCCGTTTGGCTCTATTTTCGTTTCACGCTCAGCCTTCGAGTATCCGTCCGGCCAATCCCGCATGGCTTTCGGCGAGAAGGTCGTTACGCTTAGCTATGCTGAGCGTAACGCCAGGGCAGCAGCGCAAGTGCAATGGCCGTGCAAGGTGTATGCGGTGCGAGTGACGTTATCGCCGACTTCGAGGATGAATGGTGCCTGACAGCTCCGTTTTTCGCCTTCCCTTCCAGTCACTGCAGGGCTAACGTTTTTCCCATGATTAAGGGTATTAGAGGTCGAAATGAGTAAGCTTGAAGTATTGATGGCGGCTTCACTGGCCGTGATCATTTTCGCCTCGGCCGCTGGCGCTCAAAGCACGGCTGAGCGCGAACTCGACGCACGCCTTCGCGGTGTGGACGCCTGGCTCGACCGACAAGTACACGCCTCCCAAGCGCCGGGCCTCAGCGCCGCGCTCGTACATGATCAAAACGTTGTCTGGTCAGCCGGATACGGCCTTTCAAACGTAGAAACTGGCGCTCCAGCCACGCCGGACACCGCCTACAGCGTGTGTTCGATCTCCAAGCTCTTCACCTCCATCGCCGTGATGCGCCTCGTCGAGGCCGGCCGGATGGAGCTCGACGCGCCCCTGTCTGATTATGTCCCGGAAATCGCGCTGCCCGCCCCGGATGGGGTCATCGAAGAACCCATAAGCGTGCGCGCCGCGTTATCTCACGCGGCAGGCCTGCCGCGCGAAGGGGGCACGCCTTACTGGACGGAAGTGGACTTTCCCGACCGGGAGACGTTGCTGACGCGGCTTGCCGGTCAGGAGCGGCTCTATACGCCTTACGACACCTGGCAGTATTCCAATCTGGGCATGTCGATCCTCGGCGAGGCCGTGGCGCGGGTTTCGGAACGCGATTATCACACCTTCGTCCGCGACGAGATCCTGAATCCGCTCGGGCTGTCCGGCGTGACCTCCGAATTACCCAATGACCAGCATGGCGAGCGCTTCGCGGTCGGCTACAAAATGTTCGATCGCACCGGCGCGCGCGCGGCCTGGGCCCCCTATACGCTGAACGCCGTCGCGCCCGCCGCCGGGTTCGCAGCCTCGGTGACGGACCTCGCCGGCTTTGCGGCCTGGCAATTCCGCCTTCTGGAAAGCGGCGAGACCGAAGTCCTCAGCCGTGCAGCGTTGCGCGAGATGCACCGCGTGCAATGGGCGGATCCGGCGGACCCGGAAAGCCCGATGTGGGGGCTGGGCTTCGGACATAGCCGGCGCGCCGGCGAGACGGTGATCGGCCATGGCGGGTATTGTCCGGGCTATCGGGCGGATTTCAGCCTGCGCGTGCCGGACAAGATCGCCGTCGCCGTTATGGTCAACGCTAATGACGTGTCTCCCAGCGAGATCGCATCCGGCATCTATGCGATGGCCGCGGCGAGCGTCGTGGCGGTGCGCGGCGGTGACGACGAGGAGTCGGCTGAAGACCCGCTGCCGTTCGAGGAGTACGAGGGCGTCTATGCGGTCGCGGGATATGACTGGGACGATTATGTCGTGCCGACCGTCGAGGGGCTCCTGATAGTGCCGCTTTATTCCGAGACGCCGATCGAGGATGCGCTGACGCTTTCCCACGTCGAGAGCGACGTGTTCCGACGCGAACGCGAGGAAGGCGGTCTCGGGGAAACCGTCCGGTTTGAACGCGACGCCGAGGGCCGCATCACCCGGTACTGGCGACACGGCATCTATCTCACCCGCATGGACGGCTGAGTGCGCTCAGCGGGGGAGGATCAGTGTCGCGTCACCGCCCTTCGGTCGATGTTCTGTTTCGTTCCGTCGCGGAGTCGGCGGGCCCCCATGCGCTGGGCGTGATCATGACGGGCATGGGCGATGATGGGGCCGCCGGTTTGGAAGAAATGAAGAACGCGCGGTCGAGGACCATCGCCCAAGATGAAGCGTCGTGCGTGGTGTTCGGCATGCCGGCCGAAGCTATGAAACGCGGTTGTGTCGATCTCATCGCCAATCCGATCCAAATAGCGTCGGAAATTGTGCGCTTCTCTTGCTAGAACTTCGTGAGCCGCCAAGACTCGACGCGGCGGCGAAGCGGTTTGAGGCGGAGCGCGCGCTCGGTGCGGATTTTGCAAAACCGCTCGGCGAAGGCGGTGACGATCTCTCGTAACCCCTTGAAAACGCTGGCAGGGGTGGAGGGATTCGAACCCCCGACACTCGGTTTTGGAGACCGATGCTCTACCCCTGAGCTACACCCCTAAAGCGCTCATCGCGTTACGCCATCGCAGCGCATCTGACAATCCGTGGGACGGACGACGCGTCAGCGTCCGATATCAATGTCGGCGCCGCCGCTGGTCTTGTTCAGCCGGATTGTCTCCACTGGGCCTCGCACGGAAATGTCCGCGCCGCCGGACGCCTCAGCCGAAAGCACGTCCGCCGGCCCGTCAAAGCGAATGTCCACCCCGCCTGAGGCGGAAATCGTCAAACTCGCGGCGCGTCCGCCGACCACCACGTCGCCTCCGCCGCTGGCCGCGATCCGAATGTCGCCATTGGCCTCGGCCACCCGAATGTCTGTGGAGCCCGACGCCTCCAAATCGACGCCATCAACCACGCGGCCGACGACCAAATCGCCTGAGCCGCTTAAGTCCGCGCGGAGACTTGCGGTCGATCCGAACTCCACGTCGCCGGAGCCTGAAATGTCCACGTCCGAGGCGCCGCCGACGTCGCCGAGTTCGACGGAACCGGAACCCGAGATATCAACGTCCAAGTCACGTCCCACGGAACCGCCGCGCATATCCGTGGCGCCGGAGCCGTCCAAATCCAAAGCGCCGCCCACGTCGCCGACGGCGATGTCCGTCGATCCCGAAAGTGCGATCTCTGCGTTCCCGCGCACTTCGCCGATGGTCAGGTCGCCGCACCCCGACAAACCGACATCCAAGGCGCCGACATCGCCAACCTCGCCGAAGAGGAGAGACTTCTCGATACGCAGCGATACGGAGTCCGGCGCAAGAATGCGGATGACCGGCAATTCATCGAAATCCACGGCGGATCCGCGATTGATGCGGATCTTGCGGGATTCGGCCCGACCTCGGCACTCGGTGCGCCGCAAACCCGGTCCTTCGATGCGCATATCCGAGCCGCCGCCGGACACCGTGGGCGTCAGCTCGCCGTCGCCCGGCGTGATGTCGGCTTCGATCGTCCGAATATCGGACCGGGTCTCGATCTCGATCCGTGCAGCCACGCCTTCAATGTCGATCGACTGTGCAAAGGCGACCGGCGCGACCGCCCAACCAAACGCCGCGCCGGCGCTTAAGAGAATTCGCCTGTTCATTTCTGTCCAGCCTCCATCCATGGCGTCATCGTCCGGATCGTCGTCGCTCGCCTCCCACGCGGCAACCGCACCGGTCGCCGCCGACGCGTCGCTCGTCGCCTCGTTCACGCCGTGATTTGACCATCCAAATAGGGTTGCACGCCTCCGGACAGGATCGCTCGGTCGCCGCGAACCGATACGTCCACATAGCCTCCGCGCCGGGACGCTTGGAAACCGCGAAACTGGTCGCGGCCGAGTCGGTCGCACCAAAAGAGGGCGAGCGCAGCCCACATGGAACCGGTCACCGGATCCTCGGGAACCCCCTTGGTCGGTGCGAAAAATCGCGCCACAACATCGCAATCCTCGGCCCGGTCCGCGGGTGCGGCCGCGATCGCGGCGAACAGATCGTCCGCCTCAAGCGCTTGGGCCAAGGCGGTCATGTCCGGACGCAACGCACGCACCTCCCCCTCGCCGCCGAATGTCACCACATGGGCGTCGGACCGAAGCGCATGGGCCGCACCGCCGCCGCCCAGAGCGGAGATGACGGCAGCGCTGGCTCCATAGGGCTCCAAGGCCTGCGCAGGCAGGTCGATCCAGACCCGCTCCGCCTCGCGCCCGGCCCGCAACGGACCAGCGTGACGCGTCTCAAAAACCAGTTCGGATGATGCGTCGCCCAAGCGTTCGCCGATGACCCAGGCCGAGGCCAGCGTCGCATGTCCGCACAACTCCACTTCGACGGTCGGCGTGAACCATCGAATATCGTAACGGCCCGGCGCGCGACGGATGATGAAGGCCGTTTCCGACAGATTGTTCTCTGCGGCGATGGCGACGAGGATCGAATCGTCCAGCCACGACACCAAGGGCACCACGGCGGCGGGATTGCCGGTAAAAGGTCGATCGGCAAAGGCTGCGACCTGGTGGATTGGAAAGGTCTTCACGCCCAGGGATCGTCGGCGAGCAAAGGCTCCGCGTCGCGCGCCGTCCAGGCGTGGTTCAAAGGCCCCGCCCCGGAACCGAGCCCCGGCGCCGTCTCAATCGCCCGATAGACATATCGGCGGGACCGCCGAACAGCCTCGGCCGGTTCATAGCCCTTGGCGAGATGGACCGCGATCGCCGAGCTCAAAGCGCAGCCCGTACCATGGGTGTTGCGGGTCTGAATACGAGGGCTCTCGAACACTTCCTCCTCGTCGAAGGTGACGAGCACGTCGCGCACGACGTCGCCTTCCAGGTCGCCGCCCTTCACCAACGCCGCCTCGCACCCAAAGCTGAGAAGGCGCTCGGCCGCCTTGCGCATATCGTCGACATTCTTGATGGACAGGCGGCACAAGGCGCCCGCTTCCAGAATGTTGGGCGTGATCATCGTGCAATAGAGCAGAACGCGCCGCTTCATCTCTTCGACGGCCTCGTCTGAGATCAGACGCGCGCCGCTCGACGCGATCATGACCGGGTCCACGACCGCCGGCATATCCTCGCCAAGCTCCATCAGGGCGTCGCCGATGACCCGGATCGTCGGCGACTCGCCCATCATGCCGATTTTCACTGCATCAACCCCGATATCGCCCAAAACGGCGCCAATCTGCGCTTTTACGAAATCGGCGGGCGTCGGATGGATTTCGTCCACGCCTTCGGTGTTTTGAGCGGTCAGCGCCGTGACCACAGAAGCCCCATAGACGCCCAACGCTGCGATCGTCTTCAAGTCGCCCTGCACTCCCGCGCCGCCGCCGCTGTCCGATCCGGCGATCGTCAGCACTCGTTTCGTCGTGGCGGCGGTGGCGACTGTCATGCCGTCACTCTTAGCGGTTCGCTGCGGATTCGACCACGGCGCAGACGTCTTCGACCACAGCGCGTACAAGATCGCCGTCGTCCGCTTGCGCCATCACGCGTATGATCGGCTCGGTTCCGGACGGGCGAATGACCAACCGCCCCTTGCCCTCCAAACGCGCCTCGGCTTTCGCGACAGCGTCGCGTACGTCGTCCTGAGTCAAAGGGGCGACGCCCGGTCGGGTGCGAACATTGCGAAGCACCTGTGGGGCCGGCTCGAACACCCGGCACACCTCGCTGGCCGGCTTGTCGCGTTCGCGGATCGCGGCCAGCACCTGCAAGGCGGCGACGAGGCCATCGCCCGTGGTGGCGAAATCCCCAAGGATCAAATGTCCAGACTGTTCTCCGCCCACATTGAACCCCTTATCGCGCATGCGCGCCACGACATAGCGATCGCCGACCCGAGTCCTGTCTAAAGTGAGGCCAAGACTTTGCAATTTCCTTTCCAAACCGAGATTGGACATGACGGTCGCAACGACGCCGTCGCCGCGGAGCCGTTTATCGGCGAGCCAACTCTCCGCAATCAAACCGAGCAATTGATCGCCGTCGACCGTTCGACCTTTTTCGTCGCACATCACCACACGGTCCGCGTCGCCGTCTAGGGCGAGACCGACATCGGCGCGATATTCGAGGACCGCACTGCTCAGCGTGCGCGTATGCGTGGACCCGCACTCTTCATTGATGTTGAAGCCATTCGGGGCCACGCCGATTGGGAACACCTCTGCGCCCAACTCATAAAGAACAGCTGGAGCGACCTTGTACGCCGCGCCGTGGGCGCAATCGAGAACCACGCGAAGACCTTCCAAAGACAGTCGTCGAGGAAAGCTGTTTTTCGCGTGTTCAATATAGCGCGCCTGCGCATCGTCGATGCGCTTGACGCGCCCGAGTTCGGGAGCATCGACCAAGCCATCCGAGACGCCGTTGTCGATAAAGGCTTCGATCGCCGTCTCCGTCTCGTCGGACAGTTTGAATCCGTCTGGGCCGAACAGCTTCACCCCATTGTCATGCCAAGGGTTATGTGACGCCGAGAGCATCACGCCGAGATCCGCCCGGAGACTGCGGACCAGCATAGCCACCGCCGGCGTGGGAAGAGGCCCGAACAGAAAAACGTCCATGCCCGCGGCCGCAAACCCCGCCGTGAGAGCCGGCTCAAGCATGTATCCGGACAGCCGTGTGTCCTTGCCGATGACGACGCGGTGGCGATGTTCGCCGCGGCGAAAAAGGCGCCCGGCGGCCACGCCGATTTTTAGCGCCAGATCCGGCGTCATCGGGTGCACATTCGCGCGCCCGCGAACGCCGTCCGTTCCGAAATAGCGCCGGGTCATGTCGGCCTCCGCGTTTTCACCGAACATTCTTACCGAGCTTCCTGGATCTCTGCGACCCCTCGAATGGCGTCACGCACCCGAATCGCCTGGCGTAAACCGGCCACATGGTGCACGCGAAGAGCGGAGGCGCCGCGATCGAGACATTCCAAACATGCGGCGACGGTTCCGAAGTCGCGCTGATCCGGGGATGGCGCATCGTCCAAAGCGCCGATGAACCGCTTGCGCGATGGCCCTACGAGAACGGGGCGGCCAAGGCTCACGATCCGGTCCGTGCTGCGGAGCAGCGCAAGATTGTGCGACAACGTCTTGCCAAACCCGATTCCGGGATCCAACCAAATGCGCGCCTCAGAGACGCCCGCAGCGACGCACGCTTTCAGACGCGTGCTCAAAAAGGCGCAAACCTCATCGACGACGTCGTCATAGACAGGCCGATCCTGCATCGTCGCCGGATCGCCCCTCATATGCATCAACACGACGGGCGCGTCGGACTCGGCGACGACCGCAAGGGAGTCCGGATCGTGACGCAGCGCCGACACGTCGTTCACCATGGACGCGCCGGCGTCGAGTGCGGCCCGCATGACGCCGGCCTTTCTCGTATCAATGGAAATCGGCGCATCGGTTCGCGCGCGCATTCCCTCGATGACCGGCAAGACGCGCGCCAGTTCCTCATCAACGGGCACGTCTTCCGCGCCCGGCCGCGTGGACTCGCCGCCCACATCGACGATATCGGCCCCGTCGCGATAGAGGCGCAAGCCCGCTTCAATCGCGGCGGTGGGATCGGCGAACTGTCCGCCGTCGGAAAACGAGTCGGGCGTGACGTTCAGCACCCCCATAATGATGGGCCGGCCGGCGCGAATCGGGTCCCAAGCAGTTCCCGACCGTAAGTCGGCGCCGGCGCGCGCGTTCAAACGCCGAAATTCTGTTTGTGGAAGGTTTCGAGAAACTCAGACGCGGTCTTGTTGACGCGATCGGCTGCTGCGGGCGTGAAGTTGATCGATTGGCCGCCCATGGCTTTGAAATCTGAAAAAATCTTGTCGCGCAGTTCCGGCCGGGCGTCATGCAAGACGTTCATCACGATGCGATAGCTGTTCGGCGTCTTGATGTCCCCACGACCCAGCGCCGTGTCGACCATGAAAACGCGCATCGCTTCTTTCAATTCGCCAGAGACGATGAAACCGCCCATGCGCTCGGTTTCATCGACAAGTCTGGATACCTGCGCTCGGATCGCCGCGCGTTTTTGCTTCGTGTTCTTGGCCATAGCTCCGCCTACGTTTCAACGACAAGCCGGCGCGGATAACACACTCAGCGACGGGATCAAGAGCAAGGCGGCCTCAAGCCGGTTTCGGTTCCGGAGCGCCACCCTCGTCTTCGTCTTCAGAAGCGCCCGCCGAAGGAACGGCGCCGCCGCCTGCGCTGACATCCACGGTCGCGTCAGACGATCCCGCGTCGTCATCTTCCCGATGCGGTTTTTCGCCTCGGAGCAGCCCGCGGATCTCATCGCCGGTCAAGGTCTCATATTCGAGCAAGCCTTGCGCCAACGTCTCCAGATCCTTGCTGCGCTCCGTCAGAATGCGCCGCGCCTCTTCATGGGCCTCGTCGATCAAACGGCGCACTTCGGAGTCGATTTTTTGCGCGGTCGCTTCCGAGATGCCCTTTTGCTGGGTCATGGAATAGCCGAGAAACGGCTCGCCCGAATTTTCAGTCAAAAGAACCGGACCCAGATCATCGGACAGGCCGTATTGCGTGACCATGGCGCGAGCGAGCTTGGTCGCCTGCTCGATGTCTGAGGCCGCGCCCGACGTCACCGCTTCACGTCCGAAAACAAGCTCTTCAGCGGCGCGCCCGCCGAACATCACCGCCAATCGCGAGGTCATCTGCCGACGCGACATGGATAGCTTATCTTTCTCCGGCAACTGCATCACCATGCCGAGCGCGCGTCCACGCGGAATGATCGTCGCTTTGTGGACGGGATCCGTGTCCGGAACCGTGAGCGCGACGAGTGCGTGGCCAGCCTCATGATAGGCGGTCAGGCGTTTTTCCTCTTCGGACATGACCATTGATCGACGCTCAGCGCCCATCATGACCTTATCCTTCGCATCCTCAAATTCCCGTTGCGTGACCAGGCGCTTGCTGCGCCGCGCCGCCATAAGCGCCGCCTCATTGACGAGGTTGGCGAGGTCCGCGCCCGAGAAACCCGGCGTGCCGCGCGCGATCGTACGGATATCCACATCCGGGCCCAGAGGCGTCTTGGCTGTGTGGACCTTCAAAATTTTCTCACGACCAATGATGTCCGGGTTCGGCACCACGATTTGACGGTCGAAACGGCCTGGACGGAGCAAAGCCGGATCCAAGACGTCCGGACGGTTCGTGGCTGCGATGAGGATAATGCCCTCATTTGCTTCGAACCCGTCCATTTCGACCAGGAGCTGATTGAGCGTCTGCTCGCGCTCGTCATTTCCGCCGCCCAAGCCTGCGCCCCGGTGACGGCCCACTGCATCAATCTCGTCGATGAAGATGATGCACGGCGCGTTCTTCTTGCCCTGCTCGAACATGTCGCGCACCCGGCTGGCGCCGACGCCGACGAACATTTCCACGAAGTCCGACCCGGAAATGGTGAAGA
>CAYPOX010000008.1:3281-41763 GCA_964412525.1 uncultured Caulobacterales bacterium | reverse complement strand
GCGCTTCACGAGCCCCTCGCCCGGACCGACGCCCAACAGCCCGCCGCGCGCGACCGCCTCGGCGGCCGTATCGACTTGATAGGTGTCGCCGGATGCGGGGTTGAGAAAGCGGTCGACGCGGCTTTGCACATGGGGCGCGGCCAGATAGGCGATCGAGGCGGCGGCCGCTACCGAGAGACTAAGCCCCGCCATCCAACGCCAATTCATGCCCGCCGCGAAAAACACCGCCCCCCAAATCGCGGTCAGCAACGCCGCCTGGCCGTAATCAGGCTGCAAAACGCACAGGAAAACGGCCCCGACCAGACATGCGAAGGCGATGGCTGGCGCCGCGGCCCGCCGGTCGACGGCCCCGATCGCCAGGATCCAAGCCGTGAACACGGCCAAACCCGGCTTCGCGAACTCCGAGGGCTGGATGTTGATCGGACCGAAGGGAATCCAACGACGAGCGCCGTTGATCTCCGGCCCCAAGGCCGCGGCTAGGGCCATGCCCGCCAAGGCCCCGAGGAAAAGAAGAACGCCCAAACGCCGCGCCCAAACCTTCGGAAGAAACGACACGGACAACAGCGTCGCCATCGCCGGCCCAATAAAAACAAGATGTCTGTTCGCGAAATGAAACGGTTCCGCCAGACCGAATCGCGCCGCCGCGGCGGGGCTCGCCGCAAAGGCCAACACGGCGCCCGTCGCCATCAAGCCCATGGTCAAAGCCAAGATCGTTCGGTCGATCGTCCACCACCACTGCCCTAAGGCGGTGGCGTCCGCGCGGCTGAACCAGAAAGAGGCGGCGACATTCATGGCCGGGTCACCGAATCTTCAACGTTGCGAGACCGGCCAACGCCAGCACGAAAGAGATGATCCAGAAACGGATCACGATGGTCGGCTCCCGCCACCCGAGCTGTTCGAAATGGTGATGAATCGGCGCCATGCGGAACACGCGCTTGCCTGTCAGCTTGAAAGACGCGACCTGAATCATCACCGAAAGCGCTTCGACGACGAACAACCCCCCGACGATGGCGAGCACCAATTCATGCTTCGCCGCCACGGCGGTCGCCCCGAGGGCGCCGCCCAACGCCAAGGAACCCGTGTCGCCCATGAAAATGGCCGCCGGCGGGGCGTTGTACCAGAGGAATCCGAGCCCGGCCCCGATCAGCGCGCCGCACAGGATCGCAAGTTCGCCCGCGCCGGCCACATAGTGGATTTGGAGATAGTCCGCGAAAACGGCGTTCCCCGCGAGATAGGCGATCACGCCGAACGCCATGGCCGCGAACATCACCGGCACGACCGCCAAGCCGTCCAAACCGTCGGTCAAGTTCACGGCGTTGGAGGAGCCCACGATCACGATTCCGGCGAACAAAAAAAAGAAAGGACCAAGCTGCAGCAGCGTGTCCTTCAAAAAGGGCAGCGCCAGGGCGGTGCTCAAACCGTCTCGGCCGCCCGCCTCGCCGGCCGCCGTCATCCAATACACCGCCGCAAACGCGATCGCGAATTGGGCGGCCAGCTTGGCCCGGCCCGACAGCCCCTTCGAACTGCGTTTCGTCACCTTGCGGTAGTCGTCGATGAAACCCAGCAGGCCGTACCGGCCGTCACCATCAAGACCGCCCAAACATAAACGTTCGACAAATCGGCCCACAGCACCACGGCGGCGACCACCGCCGCCAGGATCAAGGCTCCGCCCATGGTCGGCGTTCCGGCCTTCTCCACCACGTGGCGGCTCGGCCCGTCGTCGCGGATCGGTTGTCCCGCGCCTTGCCGCCCTTTGACCCAGCGAATGAATGCGGGTCCGAACAGGAACACGATCAAAAGCGCGGTCATCAACGCACCGCCCGTTCGAAACGTGATGTAGTTGACGAGATTGAACGCCTGAAAAAGGTCGTCACGTTCGCCGAAGAACAAGTGCAGCATCGGTCAGGCGTCCTCCGACATTTGTGAGCGTGCGCGAAGCGCGTCGGCCACGCGTTCGAGCCGCATGCCGCGCGAGCCTTTCACCAGCACGACGTCGCCAGGCCGCACCGCATCAAGGACCGCGGAGGCCGCTTGCCCCGCATCCGTTTCCCAAGCGCCCCGGATCGTTTCGGGAAGCGCGTCCCTTAGAGCGCGCATGGCGGGCCCGGCAAGATGGACCAGGTCAATTTTCGCATCGATCAGGGGATCGGCCAGAGCGGCATGTCGGGCGGCGCTTTGGTCGCCAAGCTCCAGCATGTCGCCCAGAACGGCGATGCGCCGGCCGCCGCCATGGGGCGCGACCCCCGCCAAGACCGCGATCGCGGCCCGCATGGAATGGGGGTTGGCGTTGTAGCTGTCGTCGATCAGCGTCACGGCGCCCAAGCGCTCGACGGCGCCGCGCCCGGCAGGAGGCCGCGTCTCCGCCATGGCGTCCAATGCGAGCCTTGGATCAAGGTCGAAAGCCGCCACTGCGGCCAAAGCGAAAGCCGCATTGGTGAGATTGTGCCGTCCGCGCAGGCGCAAGCGGGCGTCGAGCGTTTGGTCAAGAACCCGGATCCGCCCCCGGCATCCCTCGCCGAGGTCCTCGTGAGCCGACACTTGCACGTCCGCATGGTCGGTCTCGCCGACGCGCAAGATCCGCGCGCCGACGGCGACGCAAGCCGCCTCCAACACGTCCTGATGCGCCGCCGCATCCGGAATCACCGCCACGCCGCTGGATGGGGGCAACCCTTCCACGATCTCGGACTTCGCCTCGGCGATGGCCCGAAGGCTACCCAACTTTTCCAAATGGGCTTCGCCGATCGCCGTGATCATCGCGACATGGGGACGAACTTGGGTGGTTAAGTTCCGGATCTCTCCCTTGGCGTTCATGCCCATTTCAAAGACGGCGAAGGCGCAGTCCGGCGCCATGCGGGCCAAGCTCAACGGAACGCCCCAATGGTTGTTGTAGGAGCGAACAGAAGCATGGCACGGCCCGAAAGCGCGCAACGCGTCCGCGGCAAGCGTCTTGGTCGTCGTCTTGCCGACGCTTCCGGTGACGCCGAGGCGTCGCGCGCGGCCACGATCACGGGCGGCCCGACCGAGCGCCTCCAACGCGTTAAAGGTGTCGTCGACCAAAACCAAAGGCCGTTCCGGCGCCAACTCGCTCGGTCGGCGCGCCGCGAGCGACGCCGCCGCGCCCTTGGCGAACGCGTCTGCGATAAAGCCATGGCCGTCGCGCGCGTCGACCAATGGAACGAAGATCTCGCCTTTGAGGAGCTCTCGGCTGTCGATCCCCACGCCGTTGGCGCTCCAATCCTGCGGGCCGGACAATCGCCCCCCCACGGCGGCGGACACATCTGATGCGGTCCATAACGAACTCACAGCACCGCCTCCCGCGCGCGCATGGCGTCAAGGGTGACCTCAAGGTCGTCGAACGGTCGAATCTCATCGCCGACGATTTGACCGGTTTCATGCCCTTTACCAGCGACGAGCAAGGCTTCGCCCGCCGCCAAGCGGCGCACCGCGGTTCGGATCGCGTCCGCGCGATCGCCAATGTCCTCGGCGTCCGGGGCGCCGCGCAGGACCTCGCGTCGAATGGCGGCCGCTTCTTCCGTGCGCGGATTGTCGTCCGTCACGATCACCTGGTCGGCGCGGGCGGCTGCGATTTGCGCCATAAGAGGACGCTTGGCGCGATCCCGATCGCCGCCGCAGCCGAACAGCGCCGTGATCTTTTCGAAGCCGTGCGCACGCAGCGCGTCCAGCGCGTTCGCCAAAGCGTCCGGCGTATGCGCATAGTCGACAAAAGCTGAGGCGCCGTCGGACGCGACATGCGCCCGCTCCATCCGGCCCCGCGGCGCGACCAGCGCGTCAAGACCGGCCGCAGCGTGCTCAAAGCGGGCGCCGGTCGCGATCGCCAAGCCAAGCGCAGCGGCCGCGTTCGCCATCTGAAACGCTCCGAAGACGTCCATCCGCACAGCCTGCGTCCGCCCGCCAAAATGGAGCGTCGCCTCCTGACCAAAGGGCGTGAGGCGATGCTCCCCAATGCGCAATTCAGCCTCAAGGGCGTGTCCATAGGACAACAGGCGGACGCCGCGCGCGCGGCAAACCGCTTCCGCATGTGTGTAGACGTCCGCATCCGCGTTCAGCACCGCGACGCCGCGCGGGCTCAAAAGCGTGTCGAACAGCCGAAGCTTGGCGGCGCGATAGGCTTCGAAACCGCCATGATAATCGAAGTGATCATGGGTCACATTCGTCAAGGCGCAAGCGGCGAAACGGCAACCGTCCGCACGTCGTTGATCAAGCGCATGGCTCGACACCTCCATGACCACATGCGACAGGCCCCGCCGGCGCAGCGCGCCTAAGGCGCGATGCAACACGACCGGCTCCGGCGTGGTGTGGCGCAAGCTCTCGACTACGCCGTCCGCGGTGTCCACGCCGAGCGTCCCCATCGAAGCAGCGGGCCGGCCCAACGCGCTCCAAAGCTGGCGCAGGAAGGACGCCACCGACGTCTTGCCATTGGTTCCAGTCACGCCGACGAGCGTCTCAGGCTGTGGCGGAGCCAGACGCGCCGCAAGCCGGGCGTATAGACGGCGAGGATCCGCGTCCTCCACCACCGGCGCATCCGCCGAGAGTCCCGGCGGGCCAAGAATGGCGACCGCCCCAGATTTGATGGCCGAAGGGATGTGGCGGCGACCGTCGTCCCGCCCGCCGACAAAGGCGGCGAACAGATCTCCGGGTTGAACCAGTCGGCTGTCGCTGGTCACGCCCGTCACCTCGGGATCGCCATTCGGGACCGGGCGACCGATCAACGCGCTCAGCTTCATCCCGACGCCTCCTGCAGCATCGGTCGCGGAGTCACGTCAAAGATCGGGGCCAAGCCCTCGATCAAATCGGCGGTCATCGGCCCGACATTCCAGCCGGCCGTGGCGAATCCGAAGGTGTCCGCGCTGGCTTGCGGCTCATCCAACATCACAAAGGTGACGTATCGCGGCCGCCAGCCCGGAAACGCCCCGAGAAACGACGTCACCACGCGGTGCTCGTCATAACCGCCCTGCTGGCTGACTTTGTCCGCAGTTCCCGTTTTTCCAAGAACCGCATAGCCCGGCACCGAGGCGTTATCGCCGGTTCCTTCCAACACGTTCCGGCGCAGCAGTGTCCGCATGATGACGGCCGTGGTCTCGGACACCGCCCGCACGGCGCGCAAACGGCGGGACTCCTCGTCAAGGACGAAACGGGGCGGACGCACCAGTCCGTCCGTGACCAGCGCGCCCGCGGCGACCGCCACATGTAAGGGCGTGACGGCGAGCCCATGTCCGTATGACACCGTCGCGGTCTCCGTGGGTCCCCAACGGCGCGGCGTCATAGGCCGGCCCATCTCCGGCATCGGAGCCTCCCAGGGGTCAAGCAAGCCGAAGCGTCCGTAATAGGAACGGATCACCGACGCCCCGGCGTCCAGGGCGAGTTTCGCCGAACCGATATTCGAGGAGTGGATCATCACTTCCGAGATGGTCAGCGTACGGTTTTCCGGATGAAAATCGTTGATCACGCGATCGGCGACGGCGAGCGGCTCGGCCGCGTCGACCTCGTCGCCAAGTTGCGCCACCCCCGCATCAAGAACCGAGGCCATGCTGAACGTTTTGAACACCGACCCAAGCTCGTAGACTTCGAGCGTGGCGCGATTGCGGCGGCCTTCCAGCGGAGATGCGGCGGGCCGTCGTGGATCGTGATCGGGCAAGGACGCCGCGGCGAGCACGTCGCCGGTCCAGGCGTCGATGACGACGCCCGCCGCGCCGATGGCTCCGTGATGCGCCAACCCCTCCGACAGGACGAACTCCAAATGCGCCTGGGCGCGCACGTCGAGCGCCACCGTGACGGGGCGGTCGGGATCGGAGCGCAGCCGATCGTCCAGGCCAAGTTCGAGCCCCGCAATGCCGCGATTTTCCGCGTCCACATGTCCGATCACATGGGCGGCGAGCGCCCCTTGAGGATAGACGCGACCGGTCATTCCTCGCACGTGGAGGCCGGGCAAGCCGAGATCGAACGCCGCTTGCGCTTGGCGTGGTTCCACGCGTCGACGAATGCTGACGTCGCGTGCGTCGCGCCGCAGCCGTCGCGCGATCGACGCGGCGGCCATTTCCGGAAACACGGCGGACAAGGCGGCCGCCGCGCCTTCCGGATCAATCACCTCGGAGGGATTGGCCCACACCTCGTAGAACGGCGCGTCGCGCGCCAAGAGCGCGCCGTTCCGATCCACGAGATCCGCGCGGCGCACGACGCCGGCGGCTGATTCGATCCTGAACGAACCGCGCGGCTCCGAGGCGGGCCGCGACGCGAGGTCGATCAGGCGCACCGAGAGGGCGGTGAAGGCCGCCGCCATCGCTCCGGCGAGCATGGTCATGCGCAAACCCGCGCGCGCCCGATCGAAGACCGGCGACTCGCTGTCTCGCCAGGGCGCGCTCACGGCGGACTGTCCTCGGCGCGCGCGCGCCGCACCAAGGGGGGACCGGCAAGCGGCGAAACCGCCTCCGTCTGCACGGCCCGTCGCGGTCCCATGCGCATGAGCCGCGCCAAACGATGCATGCGCTCCGCGCGCCCGAGCCATGCGATCTCCGCCTCCAAAACGGCGATCGCCTCCCGCTCCTGGGCCAAGGCGGTCTCGATGGCGGCCAACTCGGCCGCGGCCTTCGCCGTTTCTGACTTGATCCGGTAATTCGCGACCGCAAGGGCGGCGACCACGACGGCGAGAACGAGCAAAGCGAAGCGACTCACGTTTGCGCCCTCCTCTCTTCGGTCGACACACGACGGGCGGCGCGCAGTCTCGCAGACCGTGCGCGGGGGTTTCGCGCCGCTTCCGCATCCGTAGGTCTGCCGGCGCCGCGCACGATCAACGCGAAAGTCGGCGCCGATGTGGCGAGAGCGGGCGCATGTCGTGACGCGCCGGGCGTTCGGCCTGCGCGTTCGGCCAAAAACCGCTTCACGATCCGGTCCTCCAAGGAGTGAAACGCGACGACGACGAGGCGCCCGCCGACGGTCAACAAGCCCTCCGCCGCCGCGAGCCCCGCTTCAAGCTCGCCAAGTTCGTCGTTCACGGCGATCCGGAGCGCTTGAAAAGTCTTGGTCGCCGGATGCTTGCCGTCCGGCGGAGTTCCCAAGGTTTCGGCCACCACGGCGGCCAAACTGCGCGTGGATAGAAGGCGCCCTTCGGCGTGCGCCCTCTTGATCGCGCGCGCGACCCGGCGCGCCCGCCTTTCTTCGCCGAAGTTACGAAGGACCGCCGCCAAGGCGTCTTCGTCCAAGCGTTCGATCAGATCCGCCGCCGTTTCGCCGTCCTGGGCCATGCGCATGTCGATCGGGCCGTCACTTTGAAAGGAGAAGCCTCGCGCGCTTTGGTCGAGCTGCATCGAGGACACCCCGATGTCGAACACGACGACGTCGACCGCGTCGACTCCAATCGCTTCCAGGCCGGCCGCCATCTCGGAAAAGGGCCTATGCAGAATCGTCAGCTTGGGTGCGTATCGCGCGGCCATGGACCGGCCGGCTGCGACGGCGTCCGGATCCCGATCAAAGGCGATCACCCGGCAGTCGGCCGCCTCCAAAAGCGCCCGCGTGTAGCCGCCGCCGCCAAAGGTGGCGTCGACGCAAATGTCGCCATCCTGGGGCGAGGCGGCCGCCACGACCTCCTCCACCATAACAGGGATGTGCGCCGTTTCCGTCACGCCTCAGCCTTTCCGCGACGGCTCAACGCTCCGCGCTTCTCCAACGCGATCCGACGCGCGTCCGCGCGCATGGCTTCGAACGCCGCCGGCTCCCAAATGTGGAACCGTCCGCCAAGCCCGGCGAAGGCCGCATGCTCGGTGATGCCGGCATGGGCGCGAAATTCCTCCGGAAGAAGCACGCGCCCGTCCGCGTCAAAAGGCAGTTTGCGCGCCTCCGCCAAGATGGCGATCGAAAAGGCGTCCCGTTCCGGCGCGTAGGGATCCAGCCCTTCGATCAGCGACTCCGCCTGCTCCAACAGGTCGAGCCCGCCGCCCTCCAACGCAGCGTGGGTGAAGGCCGGCAGGCACACCACGCCCGCAAACGCATCCTCGGCCAAGGCCGCGCGAAAATCCGCAGGAACGGAGACCCGCCCCTTTCGGTCGACCTTGTTGACATATGTGCCGACGAACCGCGCCACCGGTTCCTACCTCTTTTATGGGAAATCATGGGTTTCGATGGAATACCATGGGATAAGGGCCCAATCCAATGGTGTTACATCGAAAAACGTAGAAAATTAGCCTCAGAAGGAAGAGCTCACTGAGCCGTTCGATGTAACCGCCGTGCGTCCAAGCCACCGACATTTTAGAACAAACGCGGAACAACTTGGCGCAGTTTGAGGGAGTGGGCGTGCTTGCTTCGGATTTTTGCCGGCGCCGCGCCGGGTCTTAGGCCGCGAGGGGACGTAGGGTCGGCGCGATCGGGATGAGAAGATGCGTGCTCAACCACGCCGCGACAGGTGCGGCCACGCCGTCGCCGAGCAGGCGATAGGCGTCGTTGAATCGCGTCGGAAGTTGATACGTGTCGGCGAGACCCATCAAGCGCGCCGCCTCGCGCGCGGTGATGAGCCGAGATTTCACGCGATCACCATCCACGACGAGGACGGTCTGCCGGCTCGATCCGCCCGCAGGCGTGCGCAGACACCCTGCAATCCCATCGAACCTGACCTCCGCGCGCTGGACGGACCCGCCCGCTTCGTCGCGCCGGGTTCGGCGATACAGCGTGCCGACCACACGACGGTCGGCGTCCTGAGCCTCGGCGAGTTTGCGCCGATTCGCCGGGCTCATCATGGCGATGAGCCGGTCGGTCTCCGCGGGATCGCGCCAGGCAAGGGCGTGATCCGGCTCCAAAATGTCAGCGAGGCTGGTATTGCGACGCGGCGGCGGCGGCAGGCGCCACCAGATCCAATGGGCGCGCAACGCCGCGGGAAGGGCGTGAAAGGCGGCGCGGATCGATCGCGGCGTCTCGGCTGGCGGTTCGCTCGACGCGATTCCAGCAGGCAAAGACAAGGCGTTCGCGGCGCCGATGATGAACAAGCGTGGGCGCGATTGCGGAACAAAGTGAACCGCATCGATCACCATGGCTCCGACGCGATAACCGTCCCTCGCCATCGCTTCGACAATCGCCGTGAAATCGCGTCCGCCATGGGAGGTTAGGGCGCCGATGACATTCTCCAGCACCACCAGTTTCGGGCGGCCCCATGCCTGTCGCATCTGCGTCACCACGCGCCAAAACGGCCAAAACGCGCCGCTGCGATCGCCCATCAATCCGGCTCCGCCGCCAGCGACGGACAAGTCTTGGCAAGGAAAGCTCGCCCAAGCGAGGTCCGGAGGGGCCTGGAAATCCGCAAGCGTCACCTCGGCGACGTCCTTCACGCGCAACGCGTCGCCGCCCCAATTGGCGCGATAGGTCTCGGCCTTTTTCCGGTCAAGGTCATTCGCGAACACGCAGCGCCAATCCCGGCCCAGCCCCGCCCGGGCCATGCCGCCGCCGCAAAAGAACTCCGCAAAGGACCCGATCGTCCTGCCGGCCACCCTGTACGCTCCCGAATCGCGAATCGGCACTCTATCGTCGTTCGCGCGGCGGCCCCAGGCGCTCAGTGGTCGGCATGCTCGTGTGCGTGATCGTGATCGTGGGCGCCATGGGCGTGGGTGTGGGCGTGGGCGTGGAGACCGCCATGGCCAAGTTCCATCGCCACAGCCAAGGCGGCCCCGCAAATCACGGCCGGCACGCTGACCCGGGCCGGCTCCCGCTCCGCATGGGGCAGCAAATGGCCGGCGCCGATATAAAGCAGCGCGCCCGCCGAGAGCGCCAGCAGGTCGCCCAAAATGGGTCCGTCAAGTTGCGACACGAAGGGATAGGCCAAGACGACGCCCAAGGGCGTGGTGACGGCCGCCGCCAAGATGGCGAGCATGATCGCCCGTCGGCCGTCCGCGCCCGCCGCCCGCGCCAGGGTGTAGGTGATCACGCCTTCGGGCGCCTCGTGAAGAATAAGGCCCAGCGTCGCAAAAATGCCGGTCTCAAAGCTGACGGAGAAGGTGACGGCGTAGACGAGGCCGTCCACAAGAGAGTGGAATCCCACCCCGATCAGCGGCGTCCAGCCGACCGGATGGCCATGGCCGCAATCCTCCGCATGATCCGCATGCATCAAGCGGTTGAGAATAAAGCCCAAGGCGAACCCGCCGGCCACCATCCACGCCGCCCGCGGCGTGCGCTCCATCGCCTCCGGAATCAGATGCACCAAGGCCACCGTAATCAGAACGCTCGCCGCGAAGGCCGCGAACGCCCCCATTCGGTCGCTTATCGCGGCGCCGAATCGCGCCACGCCAAGCACGCCCAACGTGGTGACGACCATCGCGAAAAGACTGAAGCCAAAAGGCCCGAGAAAGCCGGGATCATCCATGAACGCGCCCTCCCTGGACGCCTTCATGTAATAGAGTAACAAATTGGCTCAGGTCGACCCTTTTCCGCCTCAGGCCGCCGTCGCCGATCCGGTCCCGGACAGGGCGTGGAGCCGAGCATAGACGCCGCCGCGCTGGAGCAGATCCCGGTGGGAGCCTTGCTCGACGATCCGGCCCTGGTCGAAGACAAGGATCCGATCCGCGTCGCGGATCGTGGACAGCCGGTGCGCGATCACGATCGCGGTGCGTCCTTGCATGACCTCCGCCATCGCCTCTTGGACGAGGACTTCGGTCTCATTGTCCAAACTGGACGTCGCTTCGTCGAAAATCAGGATCGGCGCATCCGCCAGAAGCGCACGCGCGATCGCCACCCTCTGCCGCTCGCCCCCGGAGAGCTTGACGCCGCGCTCCCCGACCAAGGTCTCGTAACCATTGGGAAGACCCATGATGAAGTCATGGGCGCGCGCCCGGCGCGCGGCCGCGGCGATCTGTTCCGGCGTCGCGTCCGGGCGACCATAGGCGACGTTTTCTGCGATTGATCGGTGGAAGAGGGCTGGGTCCTGGGGCACGAGCGCGATGGCGCGCCGCAAGCTCTCTTGCGAGACCTCCGCAATATCCTGGCCGTCGATCAAGATGCGCCCGCCATCCACGTCGTAGAGCCGCTGGAGCAGTTTGACGAAGGTTGATTTCCCGGATCCGGTCGGTCCGACCAGCGCGATGCGCTCGCCGGGCGCAATCTCCAGGGTGAAGTCTTCATAGAGCGCGCGCCGTTGATTGGCGTAACGAAAGGTCACGCCGTCGAACCATAGGCCTCCGCGGCCCGGCGCGAAGGCCGGGGCGTTCGGCCGATCGGCCACGTCGAGGGGGCGCTTCTCGAACGCCGCCAAGTCCTCAATCTCGTCAATGCCGCGCTGGATTTGCTGCACTTCTTCACCAAAGCGGCGCATATAGCCGCTCATCAACATGAAGGCGGTGATCGCGAACGCCACGTCGCCAGGCGACGCCTCTCCGCGGACCCACAGCCGCATGAGCAATCCCACAAGGCCCGCTTGCAGGGCCAAGGCCGCGCCGATCTGAACGAACCAGGTGTTCACGTAACGCATCCAGGTCCGCTTGGTCGCAACGCGCCAACGTTCCGCCGCCTCGAAGAAACGCCGATCCTCCCGCACTTCCGCCCCGAAGCTTTTTACCGCCGCGTTCGAACCGATGGCGTCCGCCAACTGGCCGCCAAGTTCTGAGTCCCGCGCATTGGAGATCACGTTGGCCGGTCGAATGTAATGGGAGGACAGCAGCAGCATGGATAGGCAAAACAGCCCGACCACGGAGGCCGCGTAAAGACCCACCAAAGGCCAGGTGACGAGCATATAGGCCGCCAACCCAAAGAGGATCATGATCGTCGGGGCCAAGCCGAGAAAAAACTGCGCCGTGATTGTGTCATAGGCCCACATGCCGCGCGTGATCTTGCGAACCACGGAACCGGCGAAGGTGTTGGCGTGCCAATCCGCGGAGAAGCGCTGAACCTTGGCGAAGCTCTCCGCCGTCATGTCGCGCATGTTGGTGACGGAAAAGGGCACTTCGCACCGGACGGCGGCCTGCCGGAACATGTAAAAGACGACCGCCGCGCCAACAAAAACCGCGTAGGCCGCCCAAGAGCGGCGGGCCTCAGGCCCAGCCGCCAGGGCGTCGACCAAGCGGCCCGCCGCGATCGGCAAATAAAAATCACAGGCCGTGGCGAGCGTTCCAAGCGTCACCAGACCAAAAAACAGCCAAGGTCGGCGCATCCACTGCCGCCAAAGAAAGGCGAGAACTTCTCGATTGGAGAGAACGCGGCACCCGGGGCCCTCGTCGTCCTCATAGTCGTCCATCATCTATGCAAGCCTTCGCTTGCCCCGATCCTGCCGCCGACGCGCTGATAGCAGAGTCAAAATCCAGAGGAAACTGCGAAAGCGTACGCCCGAAAGATCAATTCCGGCGGTTCAACTCCGCCACGCAGAAAAAACTGGATAAACGAACTCCATGCCGCGCCAAGATCGATCATCATAACGGTCCGAGCCGCAATCATGACCGATGAGATCAAGGTCAGAAGGCAGGCGAACAAGTGGCATCTATAACAACGACGGCTTAAATCATGAATGGTCGCAAAGTTGAAGCGTATCGAGTTTTCGGTTTGATCAAAATTTTTATAAACCATCGCCCAACAATAGAAAGAGTGCATGATGACCCAAACAAATGTGAACGTCATATGTGCGAGGCACAGACCAAATAACCAAAATAGCCATGTCGGAAGATCGTAAGTCGTGCTTCCGTCCGAATAGCGTTTTAAAACAAAAAACGCAAAAGCGTACAACGCCAATGTCGCCTGGAACACGACCATGAGAAAGGCGTTGAGATCTCTGATGCTGTCTTTTTCGGTAAATAGCTGGCCCACTTGCCCACCATTGCTTAAATTTAAAAAAACCTACGTGCCGCGCGCGTCGCCAGGAGGATCGGTTGAATGTTTAGTCACCCCCTTGGTCCCAGGCGTCATTGTCAAATGGTTTGTCTTGAAATCACTAATATTCGTCGTGTCCGCCATCGTTGATGCCGCATCTTCCTGATCTTGTTGCATCATTTGTCGCAACACTTCTTCAGCGCGGTCATGCTCCACTTTCAAATCATCGATTGTTTTTACAATTTCGGACGTATTTCCGTCATTGAGAACGTAGTATATGGGCAGCGGCAATTGCCCCACCAACACGTCGATCAACTCAGTTACTGAAACAAGATTCATAGTAATGGATTCAAGTCTCATAGAATACCGCTGACGCCCGCACAAATTGTTGACTAATTTTCTCGCTTCACCGTGCAGCGGCGCCGTGCCCTTTCCGACGGAACCATCATTATTTTGTCGCACGTCAAATATCTCTTCGACCGCCGGGACAAGCTCCGCCTTCGGATTGGCGTCGTGAGTCGCGGCGTTCAGCGCCACGAATGCGTCGACATAGCACTCGGCAAGCGATTGAACCCGCCGGCGACAGATTTGATTCTTTCTTCGCCAGTAACGAACAGCATTTTTTAGATCCTTAAGTCCCTCCATGCGAAAATGGCCTTCAATCACTCGAACCTCACTCCATGGACGCTGAAGCAGGTGAAAAGTCGCACTGTTCACTTTCACCTGGTGTGTGGATCGGCAAATTTGGCTCTTCAGTGTTTCGCAGAGCCACCCAATGAGTTGGCTTCGGCGCCGCGCGAACACTTCACGCACGTCCTTCGTCACCAATTTTCGACTTTGAGTGCGCCCCGCGGCAAACGCATCCAACCAAATCACCGCAGAGCGAATGATTTGTTCCTCATAATCAATTAACTTTTGCGACTCGAGGCGTTTTTGAAAATTGTCTTTGGATTCCACCCAATTTTTTGGCTCGTCAGGCATTTTTGGAGTCCCGCTTAAATATGTGCGCTTTCGATGGAGATTGTGGCGTGCATTGCCGATGATTGCAATCAGAAATTGTAACTGCGAGTGGAACGGATTTTGCGCGATGTCGTCGCTTCGGATAACGCATAAGGCGGATGAAGGGACCGAATGACCACGGACCGTGATGTTGAAATTGGACCCAGACCAAACCGTCGACCGCCATCCGGTCTTCGCGGAGGCGCCGCGTTCGGTGACCTTCAAGAAGCTCCGCAAGCGGCTTGTTCGAAACGTTCAGGAGGCGCTCGCGGGCTATGGCATGCTTCCGGAGGGCGCAGCGCATCGACGGCCGCGCTGGCTGGTCTGCTTGTCCGGCGGCAAGGACAGCTATGGCCTGTTGGCGGCGCTGCTTGACCTTCAGTGGCAAGGCGCGCTGCCCGTGGATTTGCTCGCCTGCAATCTGGACCAGGGGCAGCCAGGTTTCCCCAAGCATATCTTGCCCGTTTATCTCCGCCGGCTGGGCGTGCCGTTCCGGATCGAGAGCCAAGACACCTATTCGATCGTCACGGAGAAGACGCCGCAGGGGCAGATCTATTGCGCCATGTGCTCAAGGCTTCGACGCGGCATCCTGTACCGAATCGCGCGTGAGGAGGGGTGCGACGCGGTCGTGCTCGGTCATCACCGCGACGATATTCTTGAGACCTTTTTCATGAATCTTTTCCATGGCGGTCGCTTGGCCGCCATGCCGCCAAAGCTCCTCAACGATGAAGGCGACCTTTTGGTGTTGCGGCCGCTGGCCCATTGCGCCGAGGCGGATCTTGCGAAGTTCGCCGAAGCCATGCGCTTTCCGATCATTCCGTGCAACTTGTGCGGGAGCCAGGAAGGCCTGCAGCGCATGGCGGTGAAGGCGCTGTTGGACGAATGGGAGCGCAACGCTCCTGGACGTCGCCAAGTGATGTTTCGCGCGTTGACGACCGTGCGTCCGTCCCATCTCGCCGATCCGCGCCTCTATGACTTCCATAGCCTCCAGGTCGATGGCGAAGAGGCGGCGGAGGACGTATAAGCGGCGGCGAAACAAGGGAGGAGCTCATGACTCAGCGCAGCGCCATCGTCACCGGATCCACCAGCGGCATCGGCCTCGGCGTCGCTCAGTCCTTCGCGGCGAACGGCATGAACGTCATGCTGAACGGGTTCGGCGACGCGGATGAGATTGAACAAATCCGCGCCGGATTGGAAAAGGAGCATGGGATCAAAGCGCTGTATTCCGGCGCCGACATGACCAAACCCGAAGAGATCCGCGCCATGGTCGACGAAGCGAAGGCGTCCTTCGGCGCAGTCGACGTGTTGGTGAACAATGCCGGCATTCAACACGTGTCTCCTTTAGAAGAGTTTCCGGAAGCCAAGTGGGACGCCATCATCGCCATCAACTTGTCTTCGGCGTTTCATGCGACCAAAGCCGTTTTGGCGGATATGCGCGCACGAAATTATGGCCGGATCATCAACATCGCCTCCGCCCATGGCCTGGTGGCCTCGCCGTTCAAATCGGCCTATGTGGCTGCGAAACATGGGATTTTGGGCTTCACCAAGACCATCGCCTTGGAAGCCGCGCAAGACGGCGTGACCGTGAACGCGATCTGCCCGGGTTATGTGCTGACGCCGCTCGTGGAAAAGCAGATTCCTGACACGGCGAAGGCGCGCGGCATCACGGAAGAAGAAGTGAAAAGAGACGTGCTGTTGGCGGCCCAGCCGACCAAAGAATTCGTCACGGTCGAACAGCTCGGCGCCCTCGCCGTCTTTCTGTGCACGCCGCATGCGGCGAACATCAACGGCGCGGCGCTTCCCATGGAGGGCGGTTGGACGGCGCAATAAAGCCCGATCCAAACCCCACTCAAACCCGACTGTGATCCGACTTTGAACCTATCGCAGCCCCGTCAGCCTTGCATGGCGGCGGGGTTTCGAGCCTCGCCCTCCAAACGCTCGATCAGAGGCATGATATCCTCTTCGAGCGCTTGGGGCGTGATCGGTCCGATCTGCTTGAACCGCACCCGTCCGTCCGCGTCGACCACATAGGTCTCCGGCACGCCATAGACGCCCCATTCGAATCCGGCGCGACCGTCAAGATCGTGGCCGATCCGGGCGTAGGGATCGCCGAGTTGGGCGAGGAAGCTTTGGGCGTCGTCGACCTCATCCTTCCAATTCAGCCCATGGACCGTCACGCCTCCTTCGGCGAGGCGCATCAAGATCGGATGCTCGGCCCGGCACGGGGTGCACCAGGAGGCGAACACGTTGACCAAGGTCACGCCGCCCTTCAGATCCGCCGTCTTCAGGCCGAGGCCGTCCACATGCAGCGGCGGCAGGTCGAACTCAGGCGCCGGCCGGTCGATCAAAACCGAGGGCACCTGACTGGGATCTTTCGTCAGGCCAAAGGCGAGATATCCGGCGAGCGCCAAAAACACCGCCAAAGGCGCGCCATACATCAACGCACGGCCCATCGCCTCACTCCGCCGGAGCGGGCGCCGCGTTCGGCTGGACCGCCCCCCGCACAAGCCGTCTTTCGCTTAAGGACACGAAGCCGCCCAGCGCCATGAAGGCCGCGCCGGCCCACAGCCAAGGAGCCAGCGCCTTGCGTTGGAAACGCACCGTCCAACCCTCCGGCCGCAGATCGCCCACCGTGGCGTAGAGATCGCCGAACGCGTCCGAGCGAATGCCGGCTTCCGTCGTTCCCTGGCCGGAGACCACGTAAAGCCGACGCTCGGGCCGCAGGATCACAGGCGCGCCGCCGTTCTTCGACACGGACAGCACCGCCTCCACGCTGCGATAATTCGGGCCTTCCGTTTGCGTGACGTCCTTCAGGGTCACCTGATAGCCCGCCGCATCCGCCGTTTCGCCCGGCTGAAGCACGACGGCGTCTTCTTGGGAGAGCAGGGTCACGCCGGTCACGCCGGCGATCACGACCGCCAGACCCATATGGGCCAAACTCATGCCCCAGACGGAGCGCGGGATCGCGCCCAGCCGGCCGAACGCGCCGCCGCGACGCATGTCGATGCGCTCCGCAAGGCCGGTGAGCGTGCCGAGCACCAGCCACAGGGCCAAGAGCGCGCCGAGCGCCACCCAAAAGCCTTCCCGCCAGGTGACGGCCAAAGCGATGAAGGCGCCCAATACGGTCACGGCTCCCGCCACCTTCAGCCGGCTCAAGACGCCGGGCAAATCCGCCTGGCGCCAGCGCAGCATCGGGCCGAGCCCCATGGCCGCCACCAAAGGAACCGTCAAAGGCACGAAGGCCGCGTTGAAATAGGGCGGGCCGACGGAGATTTTTTCACCGCCGATCGCCTCATGGAGCAAGGGGTAGAGCGTGCCGAGCAGCACGGTGGCGCAGGCCGTCACCAGGAAAAGATTGTTCAGCACCAAGGCCCCTTCCCGGCTCACCGGCGCGAAGGTTCCTCCGCCGGCGAAGCGCGGCGCCCGCCAGGCGTAAAGCGCCAGGCTTCCGCCCACGGCCAGCACCAAGAGACCCAAAATGAACACGCCGCGGGTTGGATCGGTGGCGAAGGCGTGCACCGAGGTGAGAACGCCCGAGCGCACCAGAAACGTGCCGAGCAGGCTGAGGGAGAAGGTCAAGATGGCGAGCAGCACCGTCCAGGTCTTCAGGGCCTCCCGCTTCTCCACCACGGCGATGGAGTGGATCAGCGCGGCCCCCGCCAGCCACGGCATGAAGGAGGCGTTCTCCACCGGATCCCAAAACCAAAAACCGCCCCAACCGAGCTCGTAATAGGCCCACCAGGAGCCGAGCCCGATGCCGGCGGTGAGAAACGCCCAAGCGAGAAGCGCCCAGGGGCGGGCGAAGCGCGCCCATGCGGCGTCGAACTTGCCTTCGATCATGGCGGCCACCGCGAAGGCGAACACGATCGAAAAGCCCACATAGCCGACATAAAGCATGGGCGGATGGAGCGCGAGGCCCGGATCCTGGAGCAGCGGGTTGAGATCCCGGCCGTCCAAGGGCGGCGGGTCAAGCCGGGCGAAGGGGTTTGAGGTGAGCAGGATGAAGAGAAGAAACCCGACCGCGATGAGCGCCTGCACGGCGAGCGTTCGGGCTCTCAGTTCGTCCGGCGCGTCGCCGGCGAACAAGGCGACCAGCGCCCCGAACAGGGAGAGGATGAGAACCCAGAGCAGGAGCGAGCCCTCATGGTTCCCCCACACGCCGCTGATCTTATAGATGAGAGGCTTCAGGGTGTGGCTGTTTTCCGCCACATTCAGGACGCTGAAGTCGCTGGCCACATAGGCTTGGGTGAGCGCCACAAAGGCCATGGCGATCAGCGCGAATTGGGCGAGCGCGGCGGGCTCCGCCACCCCCATCCAGGCGCGGTCGCCCCGATGGGCGCCGGCGAGCGGCAGCACCGCCTGCACCCCGGCCGCGCAGAGCGCCAACACCAGACAAAAATGGCCAAGCTCCGGAATCATCCGCCTTGCTCTCCCTTGCTTCCATGACTGTTTTGGTTCGGACGCCCGTCCGGTTCAAGGCGGATGGCGTCACCTGTGACGAAGCCGCCCGCAAGATCCCTTGTTTTTACCTTGCTCGGTTCCCCTCGCCGCATCCCGCGGGGGTCGGGCTAGGCTTGGATCCGCGCGTCGAGGCGGCGGCCGGGTCCACAAGGAACGCCACGGATTTCGAACGGTGCGGAGTCGAGGCCATCGACCCGCGGGCGCCGCCTTAACAACGGATGTCGGATTTGGAGCGGACGTTCGGATCGTCCCCGACGCGCCGTCGCCGATTGACGAGACGAAAAACCGCCGCCGCGCGACGAAGCGCGTTTGACATGTCGCTTCATAATAATATTTTTAAGCTATATAATAATTTTTCCATGTGAGGCGACAAATGCGAATTCTATCTATCCTCCTGGCGACGGCGGCCGCGTCCTCCGCCGTCCAGGCCCAGACGCACACGGCCCCAACCAACTCGAAAGAGATTTACGCGCGCGCCTTTGACGCGAGCGCAACCTTGAAAGAACACATCGCCTCGGTGGAGGGCTGCTACGGGGTGAAATCGGCCCACGCCCATGACGGAACCGAGCTCATCTTCGCATGGTTTGAAGATCGCCAAGCCGTGCTGCGCTGGTTCGAACACGATTACCATCGCAAATTGCTTCGCGATGCGGGCCGGCCCGAAGATCACGTCGCGGCCGAGCATTTCGGCGACGATGTCGGCCCCATCCTGGTGGTCGCCAGCGTCGCCTATCCGGCCGGGCGCGGCTCCATTGAGGAGTCAATGTTCGACGACCCCGTCGCCGGTCGGCCGAGCAGGTTCGCGATCGAATACTACGCGCCCTTGGATGGCGGGGCCTATATGGTGAAGCCGTTCGCCCCTTGGGCGGTGACGGCGCGAACGCCTGGCATGCGCGACGTGTTCGCGGACGAGGATGATGACAAGGACGAAAACGTTGACCAGTGATCCGGTCCTCGAATCTGAAGACGCCGCCGGCGCGGTGGCGGCCGCGGCCAAACGCTGGGAGCTTTGGGCGAATGTGGTGATCGGCGCGACGGCGGTGTTCCTGTTCGGCGACGCGATCCTGCAACCCGTTCTCTGGTCGCTGAGTTCCAGCGGCTGGTATCCGCTGGAGGTGGCCATGATCCACACGCGCGACAATGTGCTGGCGGCCGCGCCGGGCTACGCGTTGTTCGGCGCGCTCATCGAAACGCGGCTCTATCTGGCGCGCCTTTCGAACGGGGCCGTCTGGCTCGATTCCACCCAAAACGTCTTGGCGCGTCTTGGCGGTTGGGTGATCGCCGCGGGCGGAATCGGCGCGGTCGCGCACCCCTTGCTGGATTGGGCGCGCAGCGGCGAGGTGAGTTTCATGCCGGATCTTCTCTGGCTTTCCGTCAGCGGGGTGGGCGTGTTGATCGTCATGATCGCGCGGATCATGCGCGCCGTCGCGCGCTACGCCATGGCGCTGCAACGCGAAGTCGACGAGATCGTTTGAACAGTGAAGATCGTGGTCCGACTCGACGTGGTGATGGCGCAACGCAAACGGCGCGCCAAAGATCTGGCCGCCCAAGTCGGCATGACGGAGACCAATCTCTCCCTCCTTCGCAACGGCAAGGTGCGCGGCGTGCGTTTCGAAACGCTGGCCAAGCTTTGCGCCGCGTTGGATTGCAAACCGGGCGACCTTCTCGACTTTGCGTGGGAGGAGGCGGAGGAGCCCGACGCTTAGCGGTCCGCTTGCTTTTTCGGCCGTTTCCGCGTATGTTCCCCATATGCCTATGCTTTGAAGGCCGACGATTAGGCCTCTGGTCAACGAATTTGTCTCACTCCTCCAAACATCGGCATGACCACCTCGCTCGGAACGCGTCCGAGCCCTTTGCGCTGTTTGAAAGGAACCACAATGGCGACCGGTAAAGTGAAATGGTACAACCCCACCAAGGGTTATGGCTTCATCGCACCCGACGACGGCGGCAAGGACGTGTTCGTCCACGCCACGGCGCTTGAAGCTGCGGGCCTTCGCGGCCTCGCGGACGGCCAAGCGATTTCTTACGAGCTTGAAGAAAATCGCGGCCGCGTGTCTGCGGCGCAGCTCCGCACCTCCTAACTTGCCGAGGGTCGCGCGGGGCGGTTGAAGCTCCGCGCGACCCTCGCGCCTAGGATCCGCATTCGGCGCGGATCTTATCCCGCGTTTGCAGAGCCGCCTTGTCCTCAATGCCGATCATGGCGGGAAACCGCATGGAGAAACTGGTCTCCATGTAATTGCGCACGCAATCCGCATAGACCACGCGCCAGACCCACCGCACCACCTGCAGCCGATCCTCACGCGATCCGCGCTTCAGATCTTTCGCCAAATCTTCAAGCGAAGTCGTTTTGTAAAGACGCTCCCCTTCCGCCCGTAATTTCGCGGGATCTTTCCTTGCAAAAAGCTTCTTTAGTCCTTCCTCGATTTTCTCTTTCTCGACGTCCAAGTAATTTGAGTCGCACATCGCGGCGGCCACCCAAGTCGCCGCGACAAGATGCTCCCATGAAATTTTATCGCCCATCCGATTTCCTTTGCATGGTCAGGCGCCTCCAATCGTAGCACCCAGACTTCGCCCTCTTCCATCCTTCGCGGGGATGGTCAAATGTTGCAGCGTCGCAGCAGTGATTTCGAGGGACTGATGAAGACGATCGCAAGCGGCGTGCAGCATTTCGAGCGCGAAGGTTATCGTGTCCACCAGGACCTATTCCGCAAGCTCCGCGCCGGCCAGGCGGTGACGCCGCAACGATCGGATTGATGGACGCGTGACCGGATATTTCAACTTTCGCCATTTGCGCGGCGACGTCTTCGGCGGGATCACCGCGGGGATCGTCGCGCTTCCGCTCGCCCTGGCGTTCGGCGAGGCTTCGGGCGCAGGGCCGATCGCCGGCCTGTGGGGCGCCATCATCACCGGCTTTTTCGCCGCCTTGTTCGGGGGCACCCAGACGCAGATCACCGGGCCGACGGGTCCCATGGTGGTGGTGTTCGCGGGCCTTGTCGGCGAGGTCAGCCGACAGGCCGGGGCGTCCTTCGCAGAGGTGTCCGGCGTCATCTTCTCCGCCGTGGTGCTGGCGGGCGTGCTGCAGGCGCTGCTCGGGGCCGCGCGCTTCGGCGACTATATCCGCCTCGTGCCCTATCCCGTCATCTCCGGTTTCATGACCGGGATCGGCGTGATCATCATATTGTTGCAGACGAGCCGCCTCCTGGGCCATGAGCCGGAGGGCGGCGGCACCATCGCCGCGGCGGCGGCCATTCCCGGGGCGCTCCAAGATCCGAACTTCGCGGCCTTGGGCCTTGGCAGCCTGACCATGGCGATGGTGTTTTTCTGGCCGAAAGCGATCGGCCGTTTCTTGCCCGGTCCCCTGGCGGCGTTGATCGTGGGCACCCTCATCGGGCTGGCTTATCAAGTGCCGATCCTCGGCGAGGATCTGGTCGTCGGCCTTCCCTCGTTCGTCTTGCCGAGCGTCGACCGGCAGACCGCCTTTCTGGTGCTGGAATCCGCCATCATCCTGGCGCTGCTCGGCGCGATCGACAGCCTTCTGACAAGCCTTGTCGCGGACAACGCCACGCGCACCCGCCACGACTCCAACCGGGAATTGATCGGCCAAGGCATCGGCAACGCGCTCGCCGGGTTGTTGGGCGCCATTCCCGGTGCGGGCGCCACCATGCGAACCATGGTGAACATTCGCACGGGCGGCGTGACGCGCCTGTCCGGCATGATCCACAGCCTTCTGCTGCTCGCCATCGTTGTGGCGCTCGCCCCGCTCGCGCGCGCCATACCCCATGCGGTTCTCGCCGGGATTTTGATCAAGGTCGGCTGGGACATCATTGACGTGGCCTATTTGCGCCACGCCCATAAGGGCCCGCGATGGGACCAGGCCTTGATGGCATTCGTCCTGGTCGTCACCGTCTTTGTGGATCTCATCACAGCGGTGGGTTTGGGCATGTTTCTCGCCGCGCTCGCCTTCGTCCGCAGCGTGGCCAAGCGGCAGCTTGAAGCCTTGGGCGGTCCCATCGCGCCCTATTCGGAAGAGGAGGAGCAAGCCTTCCACGAGGCCGACGGCAAGCTTCAGCTTTTTGAGTTCTCCGGCCCGCTCAGCTTCGGCGCCGCCGCCGATCTTGCGCACCGGGTTCGCCAAAACGCCCGGGGGCGCGAGGCGATCATCCTCGATTTCGGACGGATGCCGGACATTGACGTGTCCGCGGCCCGCGCAGTGGAGTCGATCGCCGTCGACGCGAAGAAGGAAGAACGCCATCTCTTCGTCTGCAATGTCTGCGCGCACCTGTCCGAACAGCTCCACGCACTCAATGCGGACGCCTTGTTCCCGAAGGACTATCGCTCCATGACCCGGCTGGACGCGATCCGGCGCGCGGCCGAAGCGATCCGCAACGGCGCCGACCAATCGCAGACGGCCGCCGCCGTCGCCGAGTAGCGCCCGGAGATCAATCTCGCCGATCCAAACGTTTTCGGCGGTCGACCATGCGCCGCACTTGCGCCGGGGGGCGTCAAGCGCACATTAGGGCTTGATGACGCACGCGCTTCAAAGGAGACGTCGGCCATGATGACGCCGCGCCGCCGCAATCGCCTCACCTTACTCGCCTTGGGCGCGGCCTTCGTGGCCGGGGCCGCTGCGCTGGGTCTGTCGGCGATGCAGGATTCGATCATGTATTTCCGCACGCCCACGGACATCGCGGCGGGCGATCACCCGGATCGCGCCTTCCGTCTGGGCGGCATGGTGCTGGAAGGCTCGGTTCGCTTTGAAGGCGTCACCGCCATTTTCGACGTGACCGACACGGTGGAGGCCACGACCGTCGCCTATTCCGGCGCGTTGCCCGACCTGTTCCGGGAGGGCCAAGGCGTCGTGGTCCAAGGGCGCATGGGTCCGAACGGGATCTTCCAGGCCGCCCAAGTGCTGGCCAAGCACGACGAGAATTACATGCCGCCGGAGGCCGCGGAGGCCCTGCGCCGCGCCGGCGCGACCTTGGACGATGCTGATGCTGCGCCGGGGTCCCGATGATCCGGGCGCTCTTGCTCGCCCTGGCGGTCGGGGCCGCGCCTCTGACCGCGCAGGAAGCGCCCGAAGACCCGGCGCTCGCCGAACGGGCGGAGGCCTTGAACCTTCAGCTGCGGTGCCTTGTCTGCCAAAACCAAAGCATCGCCGAGTCCAATGCGGACCTGGCCAAGGACATGCGGGCGATCGTGCTGGAGCGGCTTGAGGCCGGCGACGGCGATGAGGAGGTGATCGACTATCTCCGCGCCCGCTATGGCGACTACGTCACCCTAAAACCGCCGGTGAAACCGTCGACCTGGGCGCTCTGGTTCGGCCCCTTGGCCTTCTTAGGCGTCGGCGCGCTTTTGATGGCGCGTCAGTTTCGCAAATCCGCGCCCGTTGAGGATGGCGAGGCCGCGGGCTCATGACCTTTTTCCTCTTGCTGGCGGCGATCGCGACCGTGGTCGCGGCCGCGGTCACCATGCCGCTTTGGCGCGGCGGCGACGCGGACACGCGCCCCAGACCGGTCATGGCGGCTGGCGTCGCCTTGAGCTTGGGGTTTGGCGGTTTGGGTCTTTACGGCCTCATTGGCGCGCCGCAGCTTGCTTTAGGTGGGCCGTCCGCCCCGGCGCGGCCGGAAGCCGACGTCGCCTCCGTCGATCCGGCCCAGGAGCGCGAAGCCTTGGTCGACATGGCCATGCGGCTGCAAGAACGCGTCGATGACGATCCCAACGATGCATCCGCTTGGCTGATCCTGGCCCAAGCCCGCGCGAGGCTGAATGAGAACGCCGCGGCGGCGGAGGCCTTCGGTCAGGCGGCGGCGCTTCAACCGGACGATCCCACGCTGGCCTCCGTGCATGGGGAGGCGCTGATCCGAGCCGCAGACGGCGCCATCGGCCCCGAAGCCAAGGCGGCCTTTCAAAGGGCGGACGCCCTCGACCCCCATGAGCCGCGCGCCCAGTTCTATCTGGGATTGGCGGACGCCCAGGCGGGACTCACCCTGCCCGCGCTTGAGCGTTGGGCGCGATTGATCGCCGTGTCGCCGCCGGATGCGCCGTGGGTGCAACCGGTTCGTGCGGAGGCGGAGGCCACCGCCGCTGCGACGGGAACCGATTTCGAGCCGGTGTTGGACGCGGCGCTGGCCAAGGTTCCCGATCGTCCCGCCCCGCGCGGCCCCACTCAAGCCGACATTGAGGCGGCCCAGCAAATGACCCCCGACGAGCAGCTCGCCATGATTGAGAACATGGTGGGCAATCTTGCGGCTCGGCTGGAGGACAACCCTGACGACGTGGAGGGCTGGCGCCGCCTCGCCCAGGCCTATCGGGTGCTGGGTCGCGACGCGGAGGCGGCCGAGGCCGCATCGAAGGCCCAAGCCGCCGCCGCCCGCAAGGCGGATGAGGCGCCCGGCGGCTGAGGGCGCGCCAACGCCGCCATCAGATGATCATGGCGTCGCCCACGCGAACGAACTCATCGTTCACAAGGCAAAACAGCCTCGTATCCGCAAGACGGTTGGCGGGCGTGTTGACCGTACGCCGCCTTGTACGAATCCCAAGACCTGACCCCGCCGGCCCCGGTCGCGGCGCCCTTCGTCTGTGTCGGCCGGTCGGCCTGACCACGCGAGCTCGCGTCAGACAAGTGCCGCCGCAGCGTTCGCGGCGCGCTCCACGTCCTCTTCGTCGAGATAGATATGCGGACATATGCGCAAAAGGTTCGGTTGGCCCGGGAAAATCGCGCCCGAGACGCCGTGCGTCGCGTAGCAGATCCGGGCGGCCTCGTCCGCATCCGCGACCCGGATCGGCAAGATCACCACGCCCAGACGATGGGCGGCCTCGCGCGGCGTCACAAACTCGGCATGTCCCGTTTTCGCATCGATCCGCGCCATGAGAAGGTCGGTCAATCCGCGAATGCGCGCCTCCACGCGCTCCGGTCCGACCGCAAGATGCAACATGGCCGCCGCGCCCAACGCGGCGACCGCCGCGTCATCCCGCTGGCCGAGCATTTGGAAACGGGAGGCGTCATCCGGACCGTCGTCATGCCACCCATAGCCCACGATCAACGGCCGCATGGCCGCCGCCCGCCCGCGCCGCACATAGAGCAGACCCGCCTCACGCGGGCCGCCGAGCCATTTCTGACCGCTCGCCGTGTAAATGTCGCAACCCATAGCGGGCAGATCGATCGCCATGGCCCCGGCGGTCTGCGCGCCGTCCACATGAGCCCAAGCGCCATGGGCCGCCGCAAGCGCGCACAATTCCTGCGCCGGCAACGCAACGCCCGATATGTTCGAAACATGGGAAAACGAGACCATGCGCGTGCGCGGCCCCATGGCGGCGCGAAACGGCGCGATCAACGCTTCCGCGGAATTGGGCTGCTGCGGCGTCGACACGCGCTTGACCGATAGGCCTTCGCGCGCGGCGCGCACATCCCATGAAATGCTGTTCGACTCGTGGTTCTGGTCCCACAGCACGACCTCGTCGCCGCGATCCAGCGGCGCGCCCCAAACCGCCGCATTGTTGGCTTCTGTGGCGTTGCGTACGACGGCGATCTCGCTTGGATCGGCGCGGAGCAGCCGCGCCAATGCGCTTCGGGTCGTGTCTAAGGACGCTTCGAAGGGCGCGCGATTGGTGAAAGACGCGTCGCGATCCGTGGACCGCGTGACCGCCTCATAAGCCAGGCGTGCGCCCCGGCAAGGCGGCGCCATATTCGCGGCATTGAATGGCGCGACATCGTCCAGCGGTTCAAATTCGCGGCGCACCCTGCGCCAAAGCCGTGATCCCTCCGACGTCCGGACGGCTTCAAGATCAGGGACGCTGGCGGCCGCGCCCCATGGCGCCGCCAAAGCCGCCGCCGGCCCGATCCCCAACAAAAAGGCGCGGCGGCTTGCTGCAACCGCCATTGGAACGTTGTGCGCGCGCATGTCCCCTCCGCATCGCGTGATGGCGAGGCTAGCGCGGATACGGGGCCGGGTCGACGCGCCGAACGCGCCGACCCGGCGACGGCCTTACGCGTTGGTTTGGCGTGCGCGGAAAGCCTGCAGCACCTCATTGAAGTCGGCGACGACCGATTCTTCGCGGTCGATCGACGCGTTGAAGAGCTTCACGCGCGCTTTGCCCACCACTTCGGAGCCGTCCAGGCAATCACGATATTCCGCGAGTTCGCGCTGAAAGGCGCGCACACGGCTGTAGACCTCATGCACGTCCTTGGGAGACGCCTCAGACACCTCCAATTCGACGCGCGGCTGCTCCGGCATGGCGCAGGACATCTCGTCCGCCTGGGCGACGGCGCCCAAGCCGACAATCGCCGTGGCGATGATGATCGATTTCATAGTTCTGGCCCTCTCGCTGCTCGGGTTCATCCCCGTGCCGTCCGTGTTAGGCCCGAAAGGTAAATAATTTCGAAACGAAACTTTATACCACTAAAGTATTGCTCTTGTGATAGCGAAACTCGATGCGGAGGGGGCGGCTCCATGGGCGCGTTCCGGCGCGATCAGCCCTCGTCGAAGCGAAACAACCCGTCGCGAATGAAAGTTTGGACCAGCGTGGACGTGGGACCGCCCGGCACGATCCGCCCCTCCGCCAATTGTTGCGACAGGGAATAGCCCAGGGGGCACTCGCCCGCGTCCACATTCACAAGAATGGGCGTCGCCTCCACCACATCGTCCCTGGACAAGCTGCTTTCTTCGGCGAGCTTTTTCAGCGGTCGCGCTTTCGCCTCCCCGGCCGACCAGGCGATGGAGCGCACGCCTTCGCGCTGGTGCGCGGAAAGATGAAAGTTTCCGAGCCGGACGATCGCCCCCTCTTCCACGGTGAACTTGACCGTATCGCCGTCCAGGCAGGTGACGCTGGCGTCGCGAAAGCCGTTCAGCATGATGGCGAGAAGGACATAGTCGCCCGGCGGCGCGACGACGGCGCCGTCATAGGGCCGCGCCACCATGCAGTTCTTTTTGAAGTTGCTGCCGATCTTCTCTTGGCCGCAATCGGTGGCGAAGCCTTGGGCGGTCACAGCGACCGCCCCGCCGCCTGCTTCGCCGTCTGAGACCTGGGCGAAGACAAGGCTTGCGCCGACAATGCTGGAATTGGTGGTCCGGTCTCCGGACACCGTAACGTGCAGGCCGCTCACGGGCGGCGCATCCTGCGCCTGCGCGGTTCCCAGTCCCAATATCAAAGCGATCGCGGCGCGCAGCATCACATCTCTCCCATCTCCGCATTCGGTGTCGGAGATGGCGTAATCGCCCTTGCAGTGAAGAGGGAACGGGCATTTCGCCGAGCGACCGATCGGGCGCGACGACGGGCCGACCGGTGATCAGATCAGACCGGTCGGCTCGGCGATGAGGACGCTCGGGGTTTCCGACAGACCTGCGCGCCCCTCCTCCACGCCAAAATCGACAAAATGTTGGAAAAACGTGATCAGCCCCAGATTGCCGTCGATTCCGGCGTCGATGAAGGCGGCCACGTCCGGGTTGGCAGTGCGGTAGAAGCGCGGATCAAATCCGACAAGCCCGTCGAGAGTGCGAAGGTCCGCCAAGATTTCGCGCTCGCCGAACTGCAAATAGTGGACAAAGGGATCGATCGGGTTGCCGTTGAAGTCGACCGCCGCGACGATATCCGGATTGGCGGCTCGATAAGCGGCTGGGTCGAAGAAGTCGTTTGGATTGAACTGGGCGCCGAACTCACCATTTGGCGCATCAAGCGCGGAGCCGACCTGCACATAGTGGTCTAAAGCGCTTGTGTAGAATCCGTCGTCAATGGCCGCGCGCACCTCTGGGTTTGCGGTAAGGTAGGCCTCTTCGTCAAAAAGCGCTTCGACCGTCAAAAGAGGCGCATACTCCCGCGCTTCGGCGAATCCGCCTTCGAACCAGTGCGCGAAAGCTTGTAAGGGGTCCGCCACACCGGCCGCGCGAAGGTCGGCGTTGCCGCCACGGCCGAGATAAAAGGCGGAGTCGAACAGCGAGACGGCGAGGGCGTCGAGCGTCGTCGGCGTCGGGTCGGGACCTGGCCCCGTTTCCGGTTCTGGCTCGGGCTCGGGTTCACCGTCATCCATTTCGGGGCGCGGCGGCGTGCCGACCGTCCCAATGCGAAAGTCGCGCGGTTGAAACGACGTGACATTGATGACGTCAACAAAGGTCTCGTCGTCGAAAACGATCCGTGCCGTGTTGCTGAAAGGCGAGTCCTGAATCGCAGTATCCATGAACGCTTCGATGCTCTCGAATCCGAAACCCACATCGATCTCAATGACGTCGAAACCCGATTGAAAGTCGAAAATCCCACCCAACTCTGGCGTGTCATTGGCGTCGCCGCCGTCTCCAGGCCGGAACTGGAACACATCCAGGCCGGAACCGCCTCGCATAAAGTCGATACCCGGCCCTCCGTAGAAAACATTTTGGCCTTCGTCGTCGAAAAGATCGTCGTTCCCATCATCGCCGATGAGCCGGTCGCCACCTGGCCCGCCGACCAACTGATCGTCTCCTTGGCCCCCGAAAAGGATATCGACGCCTTCTTCGCCAAAGATCAGATCGTCGCCCCCGAGACCGTCTAAAACGTCGTCCACCACCGTTCCGACGATCGTTTCAGCATTCGGGGTCGCGAGCGGAAAGGTTTCGCCCTGGGCCTTCAAAACTTGCCCGTCATATCCGGCCACTTCGAAGGGTACGGTCGCGAGATCCACGATCTCGTAGCCGATGTCCGCCAAGACGGCGAGATCAAAAATGCTTGGGAGCAAACGTTGTGCAAATGATGTAATTGGATCCATTAGCGTAATATTACCCGCAAAGCCTTCTTGAAAATGTGAAGTGTCAGCGGGTATGGATTCTCCTCCATTTGAAGCAGTCGCATTGGACCCAATAAATCCACCTTCTTTGATGAAGGCATCGTACGTACTGCTTGCGCCGAAACCTAAAACATGACCAATCTCATGCAGCGCAACACTTAAAAAATCTATTGCTGTGAGTTCACGCGCATTGATAGAAAAATCCCAATTGGCCGCCTCATCGAAGAACATATTTCCGGCCCACGGTTCAAAATCGGCGGGTGCGCCGAGATCGCGAAATGGAAAAATGCTCCGGATCAGTGAATCCCCAATGAAATCGAATGCAGCTGGTCCTCCGCGACCAATGGCGCTGTCATTGGGTCCAAAGTCGTACGACCCGACGAAGATCAGAAGGTCATCGATCCCATCCTCGAGTTCGATCTCAACTGGATCGAAATCAGGCGACGAGGGATTGTCGATAGAGAACGTGACCCCAGCTGGCACGTCTTCGAACTCGTCGAGGATGAGCGCTTCCCAGATGTGGGCGGCGAATTCCAACGCGGCCTTCACCTCGTCAGTGAAAAACGCGGGATCCGCGAAGCGGTAATCGAGCGCAATGGTGAAGGGGCGCGCGTCGCTGGTCGCCGCCAGATGCTCCGCCAACGCTTCCCAATCCGTGTTCGCATTGAAAGACGCCAGATCGGCGGTGCTGGCGGCGCCTCCGATGTCGGCGCGCGGCACACAGCACGCAGCGCACGCACATCCCGCGGCATGAACGACCACGGGCGCTTCGGGCGAAGGCGGTTCGGGGGCGGTCGGTGCGATTGGAGGTTCTTACATCGATCAAAATGCCGGTTGTTATTGTTTGATAAATTGAGAGCATATTTTGCCAAGGCGCAAGCGCTATATGTCATTAACGATCAAGCGCCAGGCGGCCTGTAAGCCGGGTTCTGTCCTCAAGGCCGGAGCCTTAAGAGACGGCCATTCATCTGCGACGCGTCTTGCGACGCGCCTGTCGCGACCGACCCGGGCGGCGCGCGGAGACGCGCGTGTCGGCGAACCGACGCCCGCCCCAACTTGGTCTTGCTCCTGGCGGGGCTTGCCGTGCCGTCCCCATTGCTGGGGCCGCGGTGCGCTCTTACCGCACCCTTTCACCCTTGCCGCGCGGCCGAAACGGCGCGGCGGTTTGCTTTCTGCGGCGCTTTCCCTGGGGTCGCCCCCGCCGGGCGTTACCCGGCGCCCTGTCTCCGCGGAGCCCGGACTTTCCTCGACGGGTCACGCCCGCCGCGGCCGTCCAGCCGCCTGGCGGCTCTACAGGTCGGCCTTGCGCGCGGCGGCGTCAAGCGGCGGAGAGCGCGCCGACCAAGGCTTGGGTGTCTGCGTCCGCAACGCCGTCCACGCACAAGGGGCGGCGTCGGCGCTGGAACGCGGCGACCACGGCCGCGGTGTGCGGACCGAACACGCCGTCAACCGCCAGGCCGTAGCCGATCACGGCGAGGCCCTGCTGCAAGGCCGTGACCGCCGCGCCTTGCGCGCCTTGGGCGAGGCTTGGTCGATCCGAAGGCGCGATCCTGGGCGTCGGATCGGCGAGTCCCGCCGCCGCCAACCGCGCCCAGGGGAAGCGCTCGCCCGGATCGCGCTTGCGGCTCGGCGCGCAATCGGAATGGCCGATCACGCCGGCGGGCGTGACGCCGTGGCGATCCATGATCCCGCGCAGCAAACCGCACAACTGGTCGATCTGGGGCTCCGGAAACGCCCGATAGCCCCAATCATGACCCGGATTGACCAGCTCGATCCCGATCGACGCGGCGTTGACGTCCGTCACGCAGCCCCATGATCCGCGGCCCGCATGCCAGGCCCGGCGCGACTCGTCGACCAGGCGATAGGTCGTCCCGTCCTCATCGATCAGAAAATGGGCTGAGACCTTGGCGGCGGGATCAGTCAGCCGATGAAGCGCCGCCGCGCCGGTGGGCATGCCCGTATAGTGCAGCACGACGAAGCGGACGGCGGCCCCGCCCCGATCGTCATGATGGGGCGACGGCGTCTCGATCACGGCGCGTCCGGCGTCGCCGCGCGTTTGCCGCTGCGCAAGGCGATCACGGTCGCGCCGATCAGGGTGACCGCCGCGCCCGCGTAAAACTGCATGGTCACCGGATCGCCGGCCACGGCCACGCCGAAGGTGACGCCGAAAACCGGGCCGAGCAGCATCAACGCCGCCAGCTTGGACACCTCATGGCGCTGCACCAGCCAGTAGAAGCCGCCATGGCCGAAAATCGACGCGACGACGACCGTGTAAAGCAGCGCACCCCAAAGCAAAGGCGGCGCCTGGCGCAACGCCTCGATCTGGCCGCTCTCCGTGAATGCGGACACCGCCGCCAGGATCGGGAAAGAGATCAGCCCGAGCCACGCCTGCAGGCGCAGCGCCGACACGCCCTGCAGACGTCGCATCCGGATCGAGGCGTAGCCCATGGTCAAGGCCGCAATGGCGAAGATGCCGACGCCCACGGGGCGCACATAGGCCGCCGGATCGAAGGTGATGATCGTCACGCCCGCGCAGCACAAGATGATGCCGAGCCAGCGCCGCCAGCGCACCACCTCGCCCAACAGAAGGATGGCGAGAATGGTGGCGAAAGGAGTGTTGAGCTGCACGGCCACCGCCGCCGCCGATGGCGTGGAATAGGTCATTCCCAAAAACAACGCGCCGAAATGGATCGCCCCCGCCGTCAGCCCGATGATCACAATGTCCTTCATCTTGCCGCGGACCGGCCGCAGCAACGGGCTCAAGACCAGCGCCAACACCGCAAAGCGCACCGCCGCAAACGCCAAGGGCGGCACGGTGTCGACGGCGAACTTCGCCACAAGGAAGTTGAAGCCCCACGCCGCGCAAATGGCGACCGCGAGCGCGAGATGGGGGAACGGCATGGCGGGGAGCTTTCCTCGACGAACGACAGGATCATTGTGGCATGCGGCCGGCGCCGGTCGCTAGCGCTCGGTCAACACTTGGTGAATCGCGCTCACCACGACGGAGCCTTCGCCGACCGAACTGGCGACCCGCTTGATGGAGCCTGAGCGCACGTCGCCCACCGCGTAGACCCGCGGCCAGGAGGTCTCAAACGCGGTCGGCATCCGGTCCCGGTCCCAACCAGCTTTCACGAGATCCAGATTGGCCAAGGACGGACCGGTTTTCAGGAAGCCTTTGCCGTCGCGCGCCACCGTGTCCGGCAGCCAATTGGTGTAGGGCGCGGCGCCGATGAACAGAAAAATGTGAGGCGTGGCGAGCGCGCCGCCAGGCGCGCCGTCCACCTTCAGGGAGACGCCGGCCAGGGCTCCAGCCGCATCGCCGTCAAAGGCTGCGATCTCGGTCTTCGGATGCAGGGTGATGTTGCGAATATCCTCCAGCCGGCGAACCAGATATTCCGACATGGTTTCGCGAATGTCCGGCCGCCGATAAAGCACGTGCACGGATTTGGCGGTCCGTGACAGGAACACCGCCGCTTGCCCCGCCGAGTTGCCCGCCCCGACGATCGCCACATCCGCATCGGCGCAGAGCTGCGCCTCCAATGGGGAGGCGCCGTAATAGACGCCCCGGCCCTCAAAGCGCTCCAAGCCGTTGATCGGCAGGCTGCGGTATTGGGCGCCGGTGGCGATCACGACCGAGCGCGCGAGAAACGACCGACCATCCTCCAGTCCCAGGCAATAGAGCTTCTCCTCCCGCTTTTCGAGCGCCGCCGCGCGCGCGGGCGATGCGATGCGCACGCCGAATTTCTGCGCCTGCACCGCGGCCCGATCCGCCAGTTCGCGGCCCGCCAAGCCCATGGGGAAACCGAGATAGTTTTCGATCTTGGAGGAGGAGCCCGCCTGCCCGCCTGGCCCTTCGGCGTCCACGGTGACGACCGACAGGCCCTCCGAGGCGGCGTAAACCGCGGCGGCGAGTCCGGCTGGCCCCGCCCCAATGATCACCACATCGACGGTCGCGCCGTCTGGAACGAGGTCAAAGCCCAGTCGTTCCGCCACCTCATTGGCCGTCGGGCGGACCAAAGCCTGGGCGGCGCCAAACACGACCGCCGGCAAGTCTTCGCCCGACAATCCGCGGGCCTCTATCACGCGGGCGGCCAGCGCGTCGCTCGGATCGAACCAGGAATGCGGCACCGAATGGCGGGAGAGCAGCTCGCGCACCGTGAACGCGCCGCGGTCGCCCGCCTCGCCGATGACGATCACCGAGGCGTGGTCGCTGTTGAGGGCGAAGGCGCGGCGCGCCGTGAAGGTGCGCACGAACACGTCGGAGAGGTGAGAATTCTCCACAAGAAGCTTCTGAAACCGCGCATAGGGAATATGCAGCACCTCTCCAGCCACCCCCATGGTCGTGCGCGCCATGGAGGCGTGGCCGGTGAGGACGGTGATGTCGCCGCCGAACTGGCCGCGCTCCATCCAGCCCAGCCGGCGCGGGCCCTCCGCCATTTCGACGAAGATGTGGATCTCGCCGGATAGGGTGACGAGGCAGTCCTGGCGGCGGTCTCCCTCTTGGACCAGCACGTCGCCTTCCCCATGGCGGCGCACCTCGCCATAGGGCGCGAGCATCGCCAATTCGGCGTCGTTGAAGGTGTAGTTGATGTCTGCGGGCGCCGCCGTCATCCCCATGCCTGTCTCACCCCCCTCGCCGAGCGATGGGACCATGGCGTGCGCGCCGCGCTTTGGCGAGGCGGCGCGCTTGCCAAGACGTCGCGGCGCGCCTCAAGGTGTGGAAAAATTGAAAGGAAAGGGAACGAGATGACCGCGAAGATCATCCCCACCTTGAGCTATCACGACGCGCACGCCGCCATCGCATGGTTGGAAGAGGCGTTCGGTTTTCAACGCCATCTCGTCGCGCCCGACGCGGAAGGAGGCGTCGCCCACGCCCAACTCAAGCTCGGCCCGGCGATGATCATGCTGAATACGGCGAGAAAGGACGGGTTCGGCGAAATCATGCAACCGCCGGCCTCTGCGGATGCGCCGGTGACCCAAGCCCTTTATGTCGTGATTGACGATGTCGACGCCCACCACGCCGCGGCGGAGAAGGCGGGCGCGACCGTGATCATGCCGCCGGAAGACCAATTTTACGGCGGTCGGGTCTACACATGCCGCGACCTGGAAGGAAACCTCTGGAGTTTCGGCAGTTACGACCCGTGGTCCGAAGCCGCAAAATGAGCGATTAGCGCTCTTCGGCCACGCCCTCAATGACCCAGCCATGGGCGTCCCGGCGGGCGGGCTGAACCTTGCTGCGACGGCGTCCGACAAACCATGCCGCGACGGCCATGGCCACGATGGCCACAGGCACCAGGATCAACGCCGTCAGCGTGAGAAACGCGATGAACGCCAGAATGGCGAGCAACGACAGAAAGTCGAAAACCGCAGAGCCGAACACGGCCATGCGACCGCCGAACCCGCGCGAATCCTCCTGGATCATGGATGCATTCATAAAACCCTGCCTCTTGGTTCTGTATGAAAGAGTGGTGCGCGGATGGGCGCGCGTCAATGATCAATCGTCGGCGGACACGGTCTCCAACGCCACGTCATATCCCCACAACCGTTCCACATGAGATAAAGTGCGCCGCTTCATTTCGGTTTCAAGCTCCATTCCGCCGCGGCGGCGGAACTGCAGCACAAGCTTGCGGTCACCCTTCATGTCGGCCGCCGCGACCTCGATCTCAGGCTCCAAAGCGGCCAGATCATATTGGGCCGCCAGGGCTTCGCGAAGGCGCTGAAAACCACGTTCGTCATGAATCGCCGAGACGGTGTAGTGGGCCGCCCGTTCGTCGTCGTCGAGCGCGAAGAGATGAAAGTCGCGCACCACGCGCGGGCTTAAAAACTGAAGCAGAAAGCTCTCGTCGCGGAAATTGGCCCAGGCGTGCCGAAGGGCGCCGCGCCAATCGCCTGAGCCCGCAAAATCGGGAAACAGCAGACGATCCTCATCGTCCGGTTCCGTCACCATGCGCTTGATGTCCTGCATCACCGCGAAGCCCAAGGCGTAAGGATTGATGCCGCTGTAGCGCGGATCATCAAAGTCCGGTTGAAACACCACATTGGCGTGGGCGTGCATCGCCTCAAGCAATGCGCCATCGTCGATTCGACCCCGCGCATGCAGCTCGGTCATGATGTAGTAGTGCGTAAACGTTGCGCACCCCTCATTCATCACCTTTGTTTGCTTCTGAGGATAAAAATATTGGCTCACATTGCGCACAATGCGCAATATTTCACGCTCCCATGGTTCAAGAATTGGGCTCGCCTTCTCTAAGAAATAGAGAAGGTTCTCTTCCGGCATCTGGATTTGTCCGACGCGAAGCGCGTCCTCATCCGGATCGTCCGAGCGCGTTCGTTGGAACTCCGGTAAGGTGCGCCAAAGATCGTTGAACGTTTCCTGGTCATACACGACGCGACGGCGGATCCGTTCTTCGCGCTTCGCCTTGGAGGGCTGCGGCCGGCGCGGGTAGCGGAACACGCCCTGATCCATCAAGGCGTGGGCGGAGTCCAAGACCCGTTCGACGCGTTCGACGCCGAACTCGTCTTCGCAACGGGCGAGAAACTTCTTTGCGAACTCCAGATAGTCGAGGCAGGAGCCCGCATCGGTCCACAACTGGAAAAGGTAGTTGTTCTTGAAGAAATGGTTATGTCCGAAACACGCATGCGCCATGACGAGCGCCTGCATCGTCATCGTGTTTTCTTCCATCAGATAGGCGATGCAGGGGTCGGAATTGATGACCACCTCATAGGCCAAGCCTTGCAGGCCCTTCCGATAGACCAATTCGTCGCGCGCGAACCGCTTCCCGAATGACCAATGCTGATACATCAAGGGCATGGCGTTCGACGCATAGGCGTCGAGCATCTGCTCGGAACTGATGATCTCGATCTGGTTGGCGTAGACGTCGAGGCCGAGATCGTCGCGCGCGATCTCCTCAATCGCGTCATAGGCCCGGCGGATCGCGTCAAAATCCCACTCCGAACCGCGATAGAGCAAGTCATCCGTCAAAGCGAGGCTCACGCAGCCTCCCGCTTCGGCGCGAACAAGGATCGGAACACCGGGAAGATGTCCTGACGCCGGGCCACCCGGGCCAAGGCGAAATGGTCTTCACGTTCGGCGAGCGTGCGATAGGCGCGCCACAATTCCGCGCCCGAGGAATCATCGGAAAAGACGGTCAGTTCTCGCTCGTCCAGGATCTCCACATAGGCGTAATGGCGACAAACAGGCAGAATGTCGCCTTCAAGAAGCTCCACGCAGCGCCGGGCGTCGCCCTGCTGGGTGTAGCCGTCAGAAGCCTGGGCCACATAAATGTTCCACTGGTCGACCGGAAACCGATCTTCACGAATGTCGATCATCGCCTCAAGCGCGGACGACACCACCGTTCCGCCCGATTGCCGTGCGTAGAAGAACGTCTCCTCATCCACCTCTTGCGCCACATGCGTATGGCGGATGAACACCAGCTCCACCCGGCGATAGCGTCGGGTCAGGAACAGATGGAGCAGCATGTAGAAGCGCTTCGCCAAGTCCTTCTCACGCTCGCCCATGGAGCCGGAGACGTCCATGAGGCAAAACATGGCTGCGGCGGAGGCTTCGACCGGCTTTCGCTCAAACGCGTTGTAGCGCACGTCAATGGGATCGAGAAAAGGCGCCCAACGTCGCTTGGCCTCCAACGCCTCCAACTCCGCGAGCACCTGTTTGCGCTCCGCATGCTCGTCCGATGAGGGATTCGCCAATTTCTCGAGCTTGAAAAGCCGGGCCTTCAAGGCCTCGATCTCATGGGTCTTCGGGCGCCCGAGCGCGAGCCGCCTTCCCTGGGCGTTCCGCATGGTCCGAATGAGATTGATGTTTGACGGGCTGCCGCCGGTGGTCACCCCGGCGCGTCGGCTCTCCCATGCGACGGTCTCTTTAAGGCGCGTCTTGGCGAGATTGGGCAGTTCGAGATCCTCAAAGAAAATGTCGAGAAGCTCGTCCTGGCTCAGCATGAATTGGAACGCGTCCTCGCTGTCTCCGGAGTCCGAGGCCTGCTTTCCCGCGCCTTGGCCGCGTCCGCCGCGCGGCTTGCGGATGCGATCGCCTTCCGAGAACTCCTTATTGCCAGGGTGCACCGTGCTGCGCGATCCAGTTTTCGGATCCAGCCGGAAGCGCGGTTCGGACACGCCGTCGGTCGGGATGGTGACCTTCTGGCCCTTGCCCATATCGCCGACCGAACGCTCCTTCACGGCGTCGTCCACCGCCTTGCGCAGTTGCGCCCGCGCGCGTTTCAAGAAGCGCTGACGGTTTCCGAGCGATTTGCCTTTCGGGTTGAGGCGTCGATCGACGATGCGTCTCATGACGTCACTTTGACAGCGATGGCGGCCGGGTCAACGCGGCTAGCCAGCCTTCTGGACCCGCATATACCACTCCACAAGACGCCGAACTTGGCGCGGGGTGTAGCCGCGGTCGGTCATGCGCGCCACGAAGTCGTCATGCTTGCGTTCCGAGTCCGAGTCCTTCTTGGAATCGAAGCTGATGACCGGCAGCAGATCTTCAACCTGACTGAACATGCGCTTTTCGATAACGTTGCGCAGTTTTTCATAGGACGTCCAACTTGGGTTGCGACCCTCATTCGACGCCCGCGCCCGCAACGCGAACTTCACGACCTCGTTCCGGAAGTCCTTTGGATTGGCGATGCCCGCCGGCTTCTCGATCTTGGAGAGTTCTTGGTCCAGGGTGGCGCGATCCATCAACTGGCCCGTGTCCGGATCCTTGAAATCCTGGTCTTCGATCCAGGCATCCGCATAGGCGATGTAGCGATCGAACAGATTTTGTCCGTACTCTGAATAACTCTCCAAATACGCCTTCTGGATTTCTTTTCCGATGAACTCCGCATAACGCGGGCTCAACTCAGACTTCACGAAGGCCAGATAGCGCTTCTCCATGTCCTCGGGGAGCCGTTCCCGACGCACGGAGTTTTCCAGCACATACATTAAGTGAACGGGGTCGGCCGCCACTTCGTCGGTGTCGAAATTGAACGTCTCGGAGAGGACCTTGAACGCGAAGCGCGTGGAGATGCCGTTCATACCCTCATCGACGCCCGCCGCGTCCCGATACTCTTGCAGGGTCTTGGCTTTGGGATCGGTGTCTTTGAGGCGCTCGCCGTCATAGACGCGCATCTTCGAGTAAAGATTGGAGTTCTCCGGCTCCTTCAGCCGGGTGAGAACCGAAAAGCGCGCGAGCATCGCCAGGGTCTCCGGCGCGCAGGGCGCCTCGCCGAGCGAGCTTTCCGTCAGAAGCTTGCCGTAAATTCGCGCTTCTTCGGAGGCGCGCAGGCAGTAGGGAACGGTGATCACGCAGATCCGATCAAGAAACGCTTCGTTGTTTTTGTTGTTGCGGAAAAGCTGCCACTCCGCCTCGTTCGAGTGGGCCAGAATCACCCCGCTGAACGGAATGGGACCGAGCGATTCCGTACCGACATAATTGCCCTCTTGGGTGGCGGTCAGAAACGTATTGATGCCCAACATGCCAAGGGCAAA
>CAYPOX010000008.1:0-3271 GCA_964412525.1 uncultured Caulobacterales bacterium | reverse complement strand
ATTCGGCTTCGTTGGAGTGAGCCAAAATGGAGCCGAGGAAGGGGGTCGGTCCCAAAGCCTCCGTACCGACATAGTTGCCTTCCTGGGTCGCGGTCAGCAGCGGGTGCAACACCTTGATCGGCGCCTTGAACATCTCGACGAATTCCAAGAGCCCCTGGTTCGCTCGGCAAAGCCCGCCCGAATAGCTGTAGGCGTCCGGGTCGTCCTGGGAGAAATGCTCCAACTTTCGGATGTCGACCTTGCCGACGAGCGCGGAGATGTCCTGATTGTTTTCATCGCCCGGCTCCGTTTTGGCGATCGCCAACTGACGGAGTTTCGAGGGGTGCAAGCGCACGACCTCGAATTTCGAAAGATCGCCGCCGAACTCGTCCAAACGCTTGACCGCCCAGGGGCTCATGACCAGCCCGTTCAAGCGGCGGCGGGCGACGCCGTATTTGTCCTCCAGCAAGCGGGCCAGATCTTCGCGCTGAAAAAGGCCAAGCGGGCTCTCGAACACCGGGCTGATTTCGTCGCCCGCCTTAAGGACGTAGATCGGGCGTTTCTCCATCAGGGATTTCAGCCGTTCGGCGAGCGACGATTTGCCCCCGCCCACCGGACCGAGGAGGTAGAGAATTTGTCGCCGTTCCTCCAATCCTTGCGCCGCGTGATGGAGAAAGCCGACGATCCGCTCGATCGTGTCCTCCATGCCGAAAAAGCCCGCAAAGGCCGGATAACGACGGATCGTACGATTGTAGAAAACGCGCGACAGATGCGGATCCTTGGAGGTGTCGACGAATTCCGGCTCCCCGATCGCGTCCACGATCCGCTCCGGGGCGGTGGCGTAGCACATGGCGTCGTCGCGCGCGGCCAGCAGCCAATCGCGCAGGCTCATGGCCTCTCGACGCTCTTGGGCGTACGTCTCTCGGAACAAATCGAAAACGTCGATGTCGTCGTTCATCTCCACGCACCTTTCCGGCGGCGCATGGACAGAATGAACGAAGACCGCCAGCGCCGCCGCGTCACCGGTTTTAGACCTCAACTATGCCTGGGAAGAGGCAACGCGCCAAGCACGCGAGGGCGTCAGATCAACCGTCGCGCCGCCGCACCGTGGGGCGTCTTGTCCCAGGCATGGGGACGAAACACCAAGTCATACAAGGCGCAATACGCGGCGAACACCATCAAAAGCCAATAGACAGGCGCCCCGCATGCTGCGACGAAGCGCGTGCGCCACGACGCGCGCCGCGGCCCTGACGCCAAGGTGGCCATGCCGACGACGAGCCCCAAAAGGGCCACGCCATAGGCGGCTGCGAAAGCCTGCGCGTCAAACGCGCCGCGCCACGCCGCGCCAAGAAGCGGAGCCGCCATCGCAGGCGGAAAAAGCAAAGCGGGCACAGCGACCCCGGCGATGCCGACCGCCATGCCCGCCAATCCGGAGGTCCCCGTCCTCTTCACGAATTGGCGAGGACGACGGCCATAGACCGCAAGCGTCTGAAGAAATCCCTTGATCCAACGGGTGCGCTGCCGGCGCCAATCGGCCAGACGGACCGGCGCTTCCTCTTCAGTGGTCGAATGAAGCAATTCGGCGCGGTGGCCCGCGCAGGCCAATCGGAAGCCCAGATCCGCGTCCTCCGTCACGTTCCACGCGTCCCAACCGCCCACGGCGCGCAAAACGTCCATGCGGAAGTGGTTCGACGAACCGCTCAATGGAAAACGCCAGTGGAGACGCGCCAGGGTTGGCAGAAACCCGTGGAAATGCGCCGCATACTCCGCATGCATCATCCGCGAGGTGTAGGATTCGCGCCGGTTGGCGATCATCAAGCGCGCCTGCAGGCAGGCCACGTCCGAAGGCGCGCGCAGGAAGGCGGAAGCCGCCATCTTCAGTTGATCCGGGGCCGGGCGATCCTCCGCGTCATAGACCACGACGAATTGGCCCTGGGCGAACGCCAAAGCGTAATTGCTCGCCCGACCTTTCGTGGTGGGCCGCCCGTCCGGCGTGGCGAGGACGGCCACATGGCGAAAGGGCGCCGCAGCCCGGCGGCAAGCCTTGAGCGTGATCCGATCGGCGGCTTCGCCGACCACGAAGATCTCCAGGCGATCGGTCGGATAGTCCAAGGAGACCAGAGCCTCGATCAAGCGTGCGGCGCCCTCCGCCTCGTCATGGACCGGGGCGATCACCGTATAGCGGGGCCAAATGTCAGGCTGGCCGTGCTCGCACGCTTCATCCCGCCTGTCGCCCGCGACGAGCCTTCCAAGAGCCGCAATCCGGACGCCCATGCAAAAGGCCAGAAAGATCAGGACCGGGAGGGCGGCCAACACGCCGAACCCATTGGGAAAGGCGGCCGGCGCAACCGCGACCCAAAATAGGATCGTGCAGCCGATCCCAATCGCCGTGAACGAGGGCGGCCGGCGCGCGCCGCCATCGCGTTCGGCCGCGAGGCGCCGCGATGCGGCGAAGACCTGCGCTTCGATATCCGCGCGCATTTGGAGCCGAGGAACGGACTCAGCCCGAAACCGTGCGCCCCCCTCCTCCATGACCTCGACCCCGGCCCTTGCAATCAAAGGCAGAGTCTCGCATCGGCCAAAAACGTCTATAAACGCATGATTGCAATGGCGCAGAACTAACTGCTGAGTTTTACATGGCGCACCCAATGCGCCGATCCGTCGAGGTTGAACGCTGGGAGCCCGAGGACGACCCCGGTCGCTTTCGGCAGCCGAGGGGCGGATCCCGGAGCAAGCGCCTCAGCCGTTTCGCGCAAACCCGGATTGTGGCCGATCACCAGAACGGCGTCGCCGCCGCTTCGCGCCGCGTGGTCGAGAACGCCCTCGGGCCCCGCCATATAGAGCGTGCGATGGACTTGCGCCTCGACGCGCGGAAAGGCGGGCGCAAGCGCGCGCCACGTCTCCCAAGCGCGCGCCGCTTCGGACACCAAGACGCGATCGAATTGAGCCGCCTCCGCCAAGGCGCGTCCTGCGGCCTTCGCGTCCGTCCAGCCTTTTTCGCTCAAACGGCGGTCAAAATCGCGCCCGCTTGCGGCCTCGTCCTCCGCTTCCGCGTGCCGAAACAGTCCTAAAATTTTCACGACCATCGTCATTGCAGCCGGTTTAGCAGCTTCTTATGTGCCGTGGGCGTCAAAGATCACACGCCAGCGACGGAGAAAACGCGATGTCGGGCTTGCTTCTTGGTCAAACCGTTCCGGATTTCGAAGCCGACACCACCGTGGGTCGCATTCGTTTCCACGATTGTATCGGCGACTCCTGGGCCGTGGTTTTCAGCCATCCGAAGGACTTCACC
>CAYPOX010000007.1:0-46278 GCA_964412525.1 uncultured Caulobacterales bacterium | reverse complement strand
CCTCGCCAGCGTATCGAAGGGGCGCCGTTTCGTCGACGTCTTCGCCGACGAAGTCCAACGGCCCCAAGACCGGTGCGTCCGCGCCGAAGGTCGCGACCGCACAAGACGCCGCACCAAGAAGGCTCCACGATCGCGCGCCGGGGGGCATCGTCGGGATCCTCAGAAGTAGCGCTCGAGAACTTCGATGCGGTCACCCGGCAGAATTTGCGTGTCGAGCGTCGCGAAAAACGCGTCTTCGTGGGCGTTCCGTGGGGTGACGAGTATGCGTTCCTTCTTGGCGCGATAGGTGAAGCCCCCGGCCGAGGCGACGGCGGCGAAAACGGTCATGCCGTCCTCAAAGGGGTAGCGACCGCTGCGCCGCACCTCTCCGAGAATGTAAAACGGACGCTCGCTCACCAGTTGCGCCGTCACGAACGGATCGATCAAATAGCCGTCAAGCAGTCGCTCACGCACCGCAAGGCTCAATGAAAGGGCGGTTTCGCCAGACGCTTCGACCGCGCCGATCAACGGCATCGCGATCCGTCCTTGCGAGTCGACGACATAGCGCCCTGAAAGCTCCTCCTCCTCATAAACCTCGATCCGGATCACGTCGCCTTCGGAGAAGGCATAGGCTCGCTCGGCGCGCGGGGGCGTTGCGACCGCATCCCGTCGGCTTGAGCCGATGCAGCCGGCGAGGCACAAGAGGAACGCAAGACCAAGGATTCTCAAGGACGAAAGACGGCGTTCTTCAAACGTCATCGCACGTTCCTTCCTTTTGGCGTTGGAAATGGCGCCGTCATGCCGCGCCCGGACCCGGGAGGCGGCGGCGCGGCGCGAGATGGAGAAGAAGGCGAGCGATGCGGATTCTTCTGGTTTCCGAAGCCGCTGGCGGCGGCGTCGCGCGCCATCTTGACGATCTTGCGGCGGGATTGTCGATCGACGGGGACTCGATAGCGACCGCTTACGGACCGGCGCGCGCTGACACGGGCCTTGTTCATCGGCTGGCGAAAATCGGACCCGCCATCCCAATCCCCATGACCCGCGCGCCGGGTTGGCGCGACGTTTCTGCAGCGCGGCGGCTTGACGCGCTTATGCGCGAACATGGGCCTTTCGACGTGATACATGCGCACAGTTCGAAAGCGGGCGGACTGTGCCGTCTGATACCGGCTCGCGGCGCGGCGCGGGTTTACACCCCGCACGCCTTGCGCACCTTGGATCCGACACTGGATCCCGTGCGACGCGGGCTCTACGCGCAAGTCGAGGGTTGGTTGGCGCGCGCCCGAACCGACGCCCTGATCGCTGTGTCTCAAGCGGAAAGAGATCATGCCGCCGCACTGGGCGCGCCGGAGCGCATCCTCTACACCATCCCAAACGGCCTGACGCCCGCCGCTCTGCGGTCGCGCGAAGAGTCGAGGACCGTGTTGGACATTTCGAACGAGAGTTTCGCCGTTGGTTTCGTGGGACGGTTGGCGACGCAAAAAGCGCCCGACCGAGCCGTCGCCGCATTCGCCGCGCTTCCGGAGAACGCTCGTTTGATCATGCTCGGAGACGGCCCGGAACTGGCGGATCTCGAAACCCGAATCGCCGCGCTTGGACTGACGCCGCGAGTGATCATTCGAAGCGGCTTGGATGCACGCCCTATAATGCCCGCATTCGACGTTTTGTTGGCGCCGAGCCGATATGACGGTTTGGCGTACGCGTTGCTGGAGGCCGCCGACGCCGGCATCCCCATCGTCGCGACTGAGGTTCCCGGCGTGCGAGAGGTGGTCGAAGACGGCGTGACCGGTTTCGTCACGCCCAATGTCAATGACCCGGAGCCCCTCGTGCGGGCGCTGCGTCGTCTGCTTGCGGAAACGGATCAACGCAACTCGATGGGCGCGGCGGGCAAGGCGAAGTCCGAGCGGTTCAACATCCGACGCATGGTTGACGAAACGCGAGCGGTCTATCGCGCAGCGTGCGCTCATCGCGACGCTCGTTCGGCGACGAACAAATGATATGATGCAAGCGTGCGAGAGCCGACTGCAAACCGCATCAGATCCAAAAACAAGCTTGCAAAGTAAAGTGGGGCAAAAAACATGAAATAAGCACTCGAAAAAAAACTTGGGTAATACTCTCTTATGACAAAACCATTTTTTTCAAGAATATTCTTGAAGGCATGATAAGACGTTTTGTCATAATACGCCTTAAACCCCATGACGCCCTCGCTCTCCGGCCATAGATTGCGCAGAAGCCACTTCGCAATTGCATGGGGCAAAATCTGGTTGATGAGGGCAAAGGGAGCGTACTTGTTCGTAAACGCCGCGATCAAAAGGCCGCCTTCGCGCAAACAAGCGCTGCAATTTCGAACAAAGGCTTCATTATCGGGAAAGTGCTCGACGCCCGCTCGCGCCGTGATGAGATCCGCTGATTGCGCTTCAACCGGGATACTGCGACAAACATCCGCCTCAAGCCGTTCGTCCAAGACCGCGTTGTCGCGCATTTCTTCAGCGCTGACGTCGACACCGATCAGTCGCACGCCAAGCGCGCGCTTCAAATCCAAACCGCCAGCATGCCAGCCTTTGCCTGCGCCGACGTCGACGACGACATTGATGTCCGCCCGCGCCATCGCCGCCACGACAAGCAGACGAAATCTGTCGAAGACGATGGTTTGAAAGTAATGCGGCGGAGTCAAAGCCTCGCAAAATGCGCGATTCACCCGCACGAACGCCTTGAAGGCTCGAAGGATCATACCCGTCGCTTTTCGCCCCTCTCGACCAACCCGCCGGTTCGGATCGGACGCCCCTGATCAAGTCGCCATCCTGCCATGAAGGGGGCCAGAAACGCCACGGTGAACAAGTAAGGCAGAAGTCCGACGGACCCGATGGAGTATGTGAAGGCGTTGGCGCCGACCGCCATGAAGGTCGCGAATCCGAACCAGGTCGGCGACAAACGCGAACGCCAAAGGGAAATTACAATCAATAAAATGACGATGAATGTGTAAGGCAAGCCATAAAAAAGCGCTTGCTCAATGTAATAATTATGTATGCTGTTGTGCGCATGATCAAATATAGTGGATATTTTCTTGGACTGTTCGATGTCGTGGCCGAACCAAAGGCGTTCGCGCACGGACTCAACGGCCTCGAGCCAATACTTGTCGCGTTGGTTCAGACCCATGTTGAACCGAAATCGCGCGGCCACACTTTGAATGACGCCGAAATAGGCGCCGCCCAGAAGCGTGACGCCGCTAGCCGCGCCGATGGCCAACAGGCGACTTGGCCAGTCCAAGCGCAATGCGGCATAGGCGCCGAAACCGACCGCCAGCGTGATGGCGCCGCCCTTTGAAAACGTAAGATAGAGTCCAATCAAACAACTTACGATGATGGCGAGTCTAAGCTTTGCATTTCGGACGAAGATCAAGCTCATCATGAACGCGGCCCCAAAATACACAGAAGCATAGTTGGGGTCGTGAAACACCGAAGTGGCTCGAAACGCCTTTGAAGGATAGAGCGCTCGCAGCGTATTCGTCTCTTGAAGAACCGCGACTATAGCCAGAGGGATGGCTGCGGATGTAAGCAGTTCAAGGCTGCGTTGCAGGGTTCGCGGCGGCGCGAGACACGCGACGCCGGCGACGACGCCCATCTGGGCGACGGTCTTGGCGACCTCGCCGACAAAGACGTCGGTTTCCGGATCGATGGCCTTGGCGACGATGCTCAGCAGCGACCAAGCGAACGCGCACGCGAAAATGCAGACGGGCAACATGCGTCTTGGGTCAATCTTCACGCCGCGCCGCACGCCGTGCAAGAACAGAACGCCGAGCGCCAAGATATTGATATGCGGCGAAAAGACAGGCCGCACGTGCTGCTCGTAGCCGAGGATCATGGCGACCGCGACTATGGCGGCGACCATGTCGCTCTCCCGATCTCGCGTTGGCTTCGCCGCGGCCGGAACCGCGTCGACGCGAATGACGTCGCTTGCTATCGTCATGCTCCAATCGTTCTCCGGACGGGAATATGGACGCGTTTGAAGGTCCGTTCTTTGTGGTCGGTTTTCCTCGCAGCGGCACGAAGTTGCTGCGCGGCCTGCTTTCGCGACACCCCAACGTGCTTCTTCCCAAGCACGAAAGTCATGTCTTCATACAATTAATCGAGTCCTTCGGTCCTCGCCTCGATCTTTCGAAGGAGGAAACACTTCACGCCTTCGTGAACACCGTCAATCGAAGCGTTTACGCATCGTTGATGGCGACAGAAGGCTTCGGCCCCCTTGAAATGACGACCCTGACGACCGGCGCCGACCTGACGTCTTGGCCGAGCGTGCTTCGCGCCGTGCAGGCGCATTTCAGCGACGCCGTCGATGGCCCGGATCGCCGAGTGTGGGGCGACAAAACACCCTTTTACCTCCACCATATGATGCTGCTGCATCAAACGATGCCGGGGGCGCGATTCATTCACATCATCCGCGATGTGCGCGACGTCAGCGCTTCTCATCGAAAGATCTGGAGCAAGAATCCGCTTCGCACCGCTGTTCGGTGGTCGAAATCTATGCGCCTCGGCGATGAAGAAGCCGCACGACTGCCCGCGGGCTGTTACCTTGAAATTCGTTACGAATCTTTGCTTAATGATCCTCGGCCTGTTTTGACTAAGGTCTTTGATCACCTTGGACTTCGCTTTCATGAGGCGTGTTTAAATTTAGCGGATGCTCCTGAAGATTATGGCTATGCAAAGGGGCAGACCCGACTCGTCGCCGACAATGCGGGGCGCGGCCTTCAAGTCTTCACGAAGCGAATTCTCAAACGAATGGAAGAAGCGTCATACGACGCCCTGATCGACAAGGGCTATGCGCCGCGATACGCGACCGGACCGCGCGCAATCGGCCCCGCTCGATTGGCGGCGGCGTTCGCAACCGACGCCGCGTCGTTCGCCCGACATCACGTGGCGCGGGAGGGTTTGGTCGACGGTCTTCGCACCGGTCTCCGGCTCGCGGTCGAGGCGCGACGATTCCGAACTGGCTCATGAGCCGCGCATGCGGTCCCTGAGGCGTCCCAAGCGATCGCCGACCTCGCTTTGTTCAATCACCGAATTCCAAAATAGCGGCGTAGGATCGAAATCCTCATTCGAAGGAGATGAGGCCGCATCGTCCGCCGCGTCGGTGAAAACATTGTCCGTCGTGAATGTGACACGGAGCCCAAGCGCGCGCGCCGTCGCGAGATTCATGGGGCTGTCATTGGCGAGAATCCGCAAACCCAACGCCGCGTACTCCAACAATTTTGTTGGCGTCTGAAAGGCGTGCGGTCGATGGCGCGGGAACACGCTGACGGCAACGCGCGCTTCCTTTAGCCGTTCGAGTGCATCGCGTTGCGGAAGCATGCCCGTGAAGACGAGGCGCGCGTCATCGCCGAAACGCGCGCGAATCGCGTCTTCGACGGGGCCAATCAGCAAAAGCGTCTTCCCTGAAGGATAACGTGACAAGAATTGCGCGATGACGCGGTCAAATCCGCGCTCACGCGAAATAGCGCCAAGATATCCAAAATCGTGGCGATCCGAGCCGGTAGGCGAGCGAAGTCCCGCGATCCAATTCGGCACGCCCATCGGCAAAAAAATATGACTTTGATCGCGAAAGCCCATTTGGCGGGCCATCGTCTCGTTCTGAAAGATGCGTAAATCCGGGCGCGCGTTGAAGAGCCGTTTGATGCGGTCTTTCCAAATCGCCGCCGGCCCCACGGACAATGAACGATAGTCATGCACTTCGAAGGCATCGCGGCGCCTCATCGGATGAAAACCCATGATGCGCCACATGACGAGCGGAACCGACAAGGATCCGGCCTTGGGGGGCTCTGGGCCTTCGCTCGTCGCCGCCTGCTGTTGGAAGTACTCTCGATACGCTGCGATCTCGGGATATGCGGCGCGGTTGTCGTGCAGGAAGTGAATATGGATGCGAGTCATGTCCGCGCCTCCCGAGAAGCTATTGTCCTCAGTTTGCGCCAGATTTTGACGGGTTTGCCCAATAGTCGAAAACCGCGCCGCGCCCTGACGCGCGCCCAGAAGAAGGGGGCCGCCAACCGTTGCAAGCCGATGGCGGCTCGAAGCGCCAGGCCGGTTCGCGTTCGCGCGGCGCTGGGGTCGTAACCGTAGTGCGTCAAGCGTTCGCCGGCGCCGGCTTCAAAACCGGCGATCTGGCTTAAGCGCAGTTTTCGGCGCCAAAGGTCGATCGAGTCGGTGTTCGGCGGCGACGCAACCTTACGATGAAGCGTTGCTTCCGCAGCCGCCACGCCAGGCGCCGCTCCACCCGACTCGGTGCGAGCCAACTCCATCGCCTCTAACAAGCGATCGATTTCATCGTCCGGGCGCGCCACAAGGTCTTCATACCGCACAACGGCGACGCGCCCCGGGTGAGCCGTTGCGAGCGCCTCAATCCGCAAGCCATAGCGGCGCCACCGCCTGCCGATCATCCAGGCGTTGCCCTCCCCAAGCTTTTCCCCCGGAAAGTAGGGATGCTCCACACTCTTCATCGAGTGAAGCATCGCCCGTCCGTCGCGGACGATGTAGATGACCTGTCCGTCCTCCGTTTCGGTCAGCACGCGTTCGGCCACAGCGATGTTCGAAGGATGCTTGAAGCACAATGCCGAGGGGCGAACGTTGTGGCGACGTCCGACGACCTCCGCCAACGCCTCCGCGGCGGACGCCCCGGCCAGCATCGCGGTTTTGAGCGCCGACCTCTCTTCGTTCGTCAACCGCAAAGTTGCCGCTTGGACATCGTCTTGGATCAGCTCCAACGCCCTGTCAGGCGCAAGCCCGCCGGCGCGAAACCCGCCGAACGCTGCAAAAGCCTCCGCCAATCGGTTCTCCGGAAGAACCGTCAGCGCATCGGACGCCTCCGCCAGCAGACGCGTCAACAAGGTCGATCCAGATCGAGACATATGCGCAATCAGGATCACTTTCATCGTGGGAACCCCTTGATGGACGAGCTCGGCGCTGCGTGATAGCGGCATAGCTGTCGGCACGATAGCAGGAAAGGCGACCATGGCGGTCGATGTCTTGAGTACGGGCGCGCCGCATTTCCTCGGCATTGGGGCGCCGAGATCCGGGACCACATGGCTCTATCGCCGCCTTTCAGCCCGCGCCGACATTTGGCTCCCACCGATTAAGGAACTGCACTATTTCGACAGCTTAGGGGATCCCCAGAACCCCTTCGGAACCGACAGGCCTCTGGCCCGTTTTCGTCGCTTTTTTCCGCAACGGTTACGAAGTCTTTCGCGAGGCGACCCTCTCGCTTTGGCCTGGAGCGTCCGGTTTTTCGCGGGCGACGGTGGGCTTTCATGGTACGCGTCGCTGTTTGAGAAGGCCGCGCGACGGGGATTGCTTGTCGGTGAAATCACGCCAGCTTACATGACGGTCGATGCGCGGTCGATTGCGCTAGCCCATAGCGTGAATCCCGCAATGCGGTTGATCTTCATTGGGCGAGACCCGGTATGGCGCGTGTGGTCCGGGCTTAGCAAAGCCTTGGCGCGCCGAGAAATTCGGCTCGACGCAAGAGATCCCAGAGCTGTCGTCGAATACGCCAGCCGGCCGGACGTGGCCGCTCGTTCCGCATACGGGACTGCGCTCGACCGATGGTTGCGACAGTTTCCGCGAGAGCAATTGCTCATCTTATTGTTTGACGAACTTTCTCGTGACGCAGAAGCGCTTTTAAGCAAAGTTGCCGATCATCTTCAATTGCGCACGCCGTTTCATGTGTCGAGGGATGACCGCAAACAGGTTTTCGGTTACGCGGATCGATTCGACCCGCCGTCGAGTTCGGTGCTCAAGGCCCTTCAAGAGCATTATCGAGCGGAAATCGAGCGTTTTGCGTCCCATTATGCGCCTGAAGCTGCGCAATGGCTTTCATAGATTTGCTTAGGAGTTTATATTTCTTTGTAAATTATACTAGCCACGCGTAATTTTTATGAATTATTTATTAGCTGCTTGAAATGACAGTCTTAACCTACGAGACGGGAAGCCATCCTTTTCCAGTTACATTTTGTAAAAACTATAAGTGCTTACTTTCGCTGGCGGCTAAGATCACGGGCGATCCAACACATTGACTTGATTCCAGCGACCCAAGATTGAGTTTTTGGCGAATTTTGGCGTATGTCCCGACCGTCACGGATCCCCGCTGGCAACGCATGAAATAAAAGGTGTGCGTCATGGCTAACGTGTTTGGAGATGATGATCCGAACGTTCTGAACGGTACGGAACAGAACGACTTCATTTTCGGCGGAGGCGGCGACGACACCATCGACGGTCGTGGCGGCGCGGATCAGATCAGCGGCGACGCCGGCGCAGACACGATCATTGGCGGCGCAGGCGGAGACGTCTTTACCGACGCGTTCTTTCTCGCTGACAACGCCGAGGATGTGTACGTACTCACCGCGGCCGAAGATTCGCTTCACGGCCAAGGCGATCGCTATGAGTTTTTCGAGTTCGGAATCGACAAGATCGATCTGTCGGCTCTCGGCAAAGACGAAGGATCGCAGGCTGTCCGCACCGGATCGAATCTGATCGCGGACGATCGTCCAACCGGGTTTTTCGAAGGCGCGGATTTCTTAGTCTTGGATCTCGGTCTCCGTTATCAAGTTTTTGCGGACATCGACGGCGATAACGCCCTGACCGAAGGCGTCGACGTCTCATTCGTTGTCGAAGACTTTTTCAGTCCTGGAGATCTGCCGCCCCCGGAAGATTTCTTGGGCTCCGTGTCGGCGACGCCGAGTGGGCCGCGCTTGGATTTTGATCGTACTGAGTTTTCCGAAGCGGGCGGCGACAACGGTACGATCGGAAACGCTGTCACGGTGACCCTAACGGGCGCGACTTTCGCGGACCAAGCCAGCGTGTCCGCGGCCGTTTCCTTCGGCGCCACGCCGAACGGTTTAACGGCTGACGTCATGCGCCTCTCGGAAACCCAAATCGAGATCACCTTCGGCGGTACTGCGGCGAACTCCGACGACGCGGATGATATCGACACGATGGTTTCGTTCGCTGACGGAGCGTTTCAGGACGCAACTGCGTCCGAAGTCGACGGCGCCTCCACGCCCATCACGTTCGATTTCGCGGATGCGCCATTGCAGTTCGAGTATGTGGACGACGGCGACGTCTTTCACGATCCGATTGGGGGCGGCGCGTTCTATCTCGGTCAGCAAGGAGCGCCGCGAGGGCGTGGAGACTTCAATGGGGATGGCGTTCTTGATTTTGTGTATGAATACAATGGCGGTGGAGCCCACATCCTATTTTCGGGCAGCTTGTTGGAAGACGCGTTTCTGGGACAACAGGGAGACCTGCGCGCAATCGCAGACCTTGAAGACGACGGTCGCGATGACCTGATCTTCCAATTCGGCGGAGGCGGCTACCAAGTGCTTTTCGACGGAGATCCGTCGAACGCGCTCAGTCTTGGCCAGGTGGGCGATCTTCGAAGCGTCGTCGATCTGGACGGCGACGACGTCCCAGAATTGGTCTTCGAATTCAAAGGAGGCGGTGAGCATATCGTTCGCTTCGCCGACGACAATGTGTCGTCCGACATTCTCATCGGCAACCAAGGCGCATTGGTCGGGACCGGTGATTTCGACGGCGACGATCGCGCCGATCTGATCTTTCAATTCAAGGGAGGGGGCGTCCAGGTCTTGTTCGGCGGCGATCCAGATGACGCGTCATTTTTGGGTGAGCCCGGGGTCCTTCGTGGCGTGGCGGATGTCAACGGCGACGGCGCGGATGATCTCATCTTCGACAATGGCCAACGCGGTCATCGCATCCTTTTTGAGGCGGATCCGACCGCACCGCGATACCTGGGGCCGCAAGGCGTTTTGTCCGGTGTCGCCGACGTGAACAACGACGGATCCGATGACCTAGTCTTTGAATACCCGAACGGTCAAGGCGAGCATATCTTGTTGTCCGGCGATCCGGCGATGGACGTGTTTCTTGGCGAAGAAGGAACGTTGCGCGCAATCGTCAGTGGTTTCGGCGCGGCGGGAGACGATTTGTTATTCGACTATCCAGCCGGCGGCGATCACATCATCATCGACGGCGATCGCGACGCCGATCTCTTTTTTGGACGGTTCGGAACATTCAGCGGCGACGGGTCCTTGGACCTTGTCAACTTTGGAAGCGATTTTCTGGTAGGCCTTTAGGTCGGGGTCAGCCGAGCGTCCCACGTTTAAGACGAAGGCGGACGCAGCAACTGAAGGAGCAGGGCGGGTTGCGCGTTGGCTATGACCAATTGTTGCGCGGCGAGCAGCCTGCGGACAAAGCCGGCCGAAAGACGTCCTTGCTCTTCGTCGAGGTCCGCCTCGACCAAACTCGCAATGCCGACCTCCAATGAATCCGCCAAGTTCGAGAGGGAGCCTTGCCGCGCCAAAAGCGTGGCTTCGACCGTGCCCAATTGCGACGCGGCGAAGTTCAGTTTCTCACGAAGCACGTCCACGATGGAAAGAATCGCGCCCTTTGAAATGAAAGTGTTGTCCACGTCGAGGAAGTTCAATGCTCCGGCGAACGTGGAAGCCTCGGCGAAATCACGAACCAACTGATCGGTCGCGACGGCGAAAACAACGACGTCGCGCGCCGTCCCGATGTAATAGCCGTCCGCATTGGTTGGCGCCGCAAAGGCATTGCCGACAATCGGCACCGTCAACACGCCATTTGAAAAATCAAATTCTTGAAAGCCGATCGCTTCAATGACGTCGGCGTCGACCGGACGCGCCCGAATGCTCAACCCGTTGCTGAAATCACCGTCGAGATCATCAGCTGCGTCGACGAAGCCGTCGCCAGTCGTGTCAGCCAATTCGAGGAAGCTCGGATCCGCCGGAATATACACCGCATTGAAAAACGCCACCGCACTGGGAAACTCCCCTCCAGGTGCGGCGGTGACCGAAAAACGCGCGGTCCCTCCGGAGAACATCGCGAACGGCAAGGCGACCACCGCTTCGCGCGGGTCGAGGCCCGTCGCCTCCAGATCGAGGGTGAAATGATTGTCGATGGCCCCGTCGGCGTCGTCCGACGAACCGTCGGTCAGGTTCAGAACGCCGTCGCCATCCGCGTCCAAGGCGTCGGCCACGGCAGGCGAAAACGAACGCAGGGCGGCGGCGGCGCGCGCCTCTGCTTCAGCTCGCGACGTCGGAAAGGGAAAACCGATAACAGATAACTGATCTCCAGCGATTCGATCTTCCGCCAAATTCAAAGAGTCGATGTCAGTCGTCTGAAGGCGAAGAGCGTCGCTGTTTCGGATATAGCCTGTCGTGAATGAAAAGCGCGTCGAACCCGCGAGAAGGTTCACGCCTGCGAAGCTTGTCGTTTGGACGACTTGGCGAATGAACGACACTTCATTGGCGACCGCGAACTGCAACTCATCCAATGCGATGTCGGCGTCGGCGGTGACGACCGCATTCGTGATCCGATCCAACGAATCGAAGAGCTGGGCGACCCCGTTGCTGGCGGTCGACACGGACTCGATCGAAAGAGAGAGGTTGTTCGCAATCTCGCGTATGACCGCGAGATCTGCACGCGTGCTTTGCGCGACGAGGAAGAACGCCGGATTGTCCGAGGAGCGTCGCACCTCCAATCCGGTTGCGATCCGCGCCGTCGTTTCGTCCAGAGAGAGATTCGCCGACCGCAGGATGGATAACGCGGCGATAGCACTCTCATTAGTGAACGAACCGACCATTCTTTACCTTGGCACAAACGTCGAGATTGGACAGTCCTAGACCCCCCGCTTTTATCTTAGCGTTAAGAAGCAGCGCGGCGGCGCGGGCGAGCGATACTCAAATGGCGTCCTACGCCGCGCCGCGCCCATGTCACGCGAAGAGAAGCTCCGGCCCGGTGCCCACACCGAAAAGCGGGATCGGAGCCACGAGCGTTCCCTGGTCGGGGATATCCACCGTGGTGAACGGATCGCCGGACAACAGGATCGCCTCGCCGACGCCAGTTTGAAAGATCAGATCGTCCGTGCCGTCATTGTTGACGTCCGCGGCCCCCAGATAGATTCCAGGATCGCCCAAATCGACGATGTTGCTTGGATCGCCGGACAACGCGATCTTTTCGCCGCTGGCGGTGGCGTAGATCAAGTCGTCTTGATTGTCGCCGTTGACGTCCGCGACGCCGACGAGTGACGCGAACTCGAAACCCAAGAACACATCGGTGGCGGGATCGCCCGAAAGCAGCACGTGATCGCCGCCCCCATTATACTCATAGATGAGGTCGTCTTTCCCATCGCCATTGATGTCGGCGACTCCGCGGAAGTTTCCTTGTTGCCCAAAACCGCGGGGCGTCGTGCCGGAAAGCAGGACCGAGTCGTTGCCGACCCCGCTTTCAAAGACCAAATCGTCGTCGCCGTCGCCATTGACGTCGGCGATCGCCCGCAGCGTTCCATTGACGAAGCCGAGAAAAACGTCGGTGGCGGGATCGCCGGACAGCAAGACATGGTCGCCACCGCCACTGTATTCAAACAGCAGGTCGTCTTTGTTATCGCCGTTGACGTCCGCAACGCCGCGCAGGACCCCCTGCTCGCCCAGATTGATGCTGTTGGCCGAGATTCCGGATAAGACGATCTCGTCGCCGCCCGGGAATTCGAAGATCAGATCGTCGTCTCCGTCGCCGTTGACGTCCGCGAAGCCGACAAGCGTGCCGCTGGTTCGGCCGAGTCCGAGCACGGTCGCCGGATCGCCCGAAAGCAAAATTTGATCTCCGCCTCCAGCGAACTCGTAAGCGAGATCGATTTCGCCGTCGCCATTGACGTCACCTAGGCCGCGAAACGTTCCTTGCTCGCCGAGGCCGACGATTTGGCTCGGATCGCCGTCCAGAACAAGACGGTCATTGCCGCCGGACGCCTCGAACACCAGGTCAAAACCGTCGCCGCCCCCCACGCCTTGAATGATCGTCGCAACGAACGCGGAGTCGGATTGGCCGGTGGGATCTTCGATCGTATAGGCGAACACGTCCGCCGCGCTTTGGCCCAAACTGAGTCCGTCGAATTTCGTGTTCGGGTCGTAGGTTACTTTCGTCCCGCTCAAATCCAAGGTCGCGGTCGCTCCCGAATCCAGGGTGACGACGTCGCCGGGATTGACGGCCACGCCGTTGATCTGCGTGACGGTCAGCGGATCCATATCCGGGTCCGTGTCATTGGCTGTGACGTCGATTTGCGTCGTGCTGTCTTCAAAAACGAAAAGCGGATCATCCACCGCCACCGGCGGACCGCCAATCTCGTCAGCGCCGTCGACAGTGATGGTCACCGTCGCGGTGTCCGTCAGAGCGCCGTCGCTGACCTTGTAGGTGAAGCTGTCTGGCGCGGTGTCGCCCAGATTCAGAGCTTCAAACTTGCCATTTGGGTCGTAGCTGACCTTCGTCATGCCATTGGTGAGCGCCACCACGGCTCCCGTGGCCAGGGTCACCGTATCGCCATCCATGGTCACGGCTTGACCATCAATCTCCGTGATAGTCAGCGGATCCATCGTCGGGTCGGTGTCGTTCGCCAAAACGTCGATCTCGACCGCCGGTCCGTCCTCGGGAACGTTGATCGGGCCGTCATCAACCGCCGTCGGCGCGTCCGGATCCGGCTCGTCTGCGCCGTCGACGGTCACCGTGACGATGGCGGTGTCCGTGCCGGAGGTGGTGTCACGAAGCGTGTAAACGAAAGCATCATCTTGCGTGTCGCCCGCGCCGAGCCCTTCGAACTTCCCATTCGGATCGTAGGACAGCGTGCCGTCGCCATTGAGAGTGACCGTCGCGCCAGAGACTTTGAGCGTCACGGTTTCGCCGGTTGCAATCGGCATGCCATCAATCGCGACGACCGTCAGGGGTGTGTCGCCGTCGGGATCCGTATCGTTCGCGACCACGTCGATGACGACGGCGGGGCCGTCTTCCGGCGCGTTCTTCGCATCTTCCATCGCGTCCGGAGGATTGTTGGGGTCCGCCACCTGCAATTCCACCGCGCCGAGATCGAGGGCCCCATCAAACACGCGCGTGCTGCCGGTCGCGTCCAACGGCAAGGGCTCCGCCTTGTCCGCATCGCCGTCCACATCACCCACATCCGGCGGGAGGGTCGCTACGACGCCTTGATTTTGCGCGAAGCCCGACGTCAGGATGAGGACGGTCTCCACCAAACCGCCATTGTCGCCCAACACGCCGGCGTCGGCCGCGCCGGTGAAAGGATCGGGACCCGTGGCCGCGAACACCGCTGCAGCCGCATCCGCTGTCGTGACGCCAATCGAGGTCTGATTTCCGACCGCATCTTCCAATACCGTATCAATAATCGTAGGCGCTCTTATGTATTCCGCCCCGCTTCCGTTGATATTATTTCCGACTGAAGCCTCATTACTTAAAATTATGCTATTATAAAGATTGTTATTGCCATTCCGCACGGCCGTTTGACGTTGGGAAAAAATGCCGCCGCCATTTCCGGCCGCCGTGTTTCCAGTGATCGTCACATTGTGGAAGGTACTGTCACCCACATGCCAAATCGCGCCGCCACTGCCGCCAGAGCTGTTGCCCGACAACGTCGTGTTGATCAGCGTGAGATTGTACGGGCCGTAAATCGGCCCGCCCTTGTTCGTTGCCTCATTACCCGAGAAGGTCGAGTTGACGATTGTGATTTCGTTGTTAATGCCCCCGGCGAGGGCACCGCCATTGTTGCCCGCAAAGTTGTTCTCGAAAGTCGTATTGACGATGGAACCGAGCCCACGGCCCGAGAGCCCGCCTCCAATACCGCCGGAGTTGAAGGAGAAAAAACTGTTTGACGTGTTCAGGTTCGCGCCATTTCCGCCATTGTAAGCGCCGCCGCCGAACACGCCGCTATTGCCGGACACGATACTGTTGGTGATGACATTGCCCGCACCGTAACCGCGAAAGCCGCCGCCATAATAGGCGTTGCCGCCGCCTGTAATCGCCAGCGCGTCGATCGTAGTAGGAGCCTGGCTGATGAAGACCTGAACGTTGTCCGACACATTGCCATTGGCGACCGCGTCAGTGAGTTGGGATTCGTCAAACGGCGTCACCCCGTCATCGGTTTGCGTGACATCGTCACCGTTCACGTCGCCCGAGACGACGATATCCGGAATGTCGTCGCCGTCGGTGTCGCCGTCGATCGTCAGCGTGTCCGTCACCGTGAGCGTTCCGCCTGCCAAGGTGATCACGCCGCTCAAACCAGGGCTGAACGAGATGTCGTCCGCACCGGGATTGGCGTTCGCATCCAGGATTGCTTGACGCAAAGACCCGGCGCCCGAGTCATTGAGATTTGTCACGACATAGCTGGCCATCGAAAGGCGCTCCTCTCATCAACACGGGCCGCGCTCAAAGGCGCCTGCGCCCAACTCCGCGTTTTCGCCTGATCCATAACGTCGTCGGACTAATCATTGATTAATGGGCCTTCGGCTCTTGTCAGTCTGCTGTCGCCGACGTGATCGACGACGGCGACTCCGCGGTTAAGACCAAAGTCTTCCTATCGTCGCGAACCAACGCGCCGCACTTTGACCCCACGTCGGCTTAGCTGACGTCTTGCGTTGAAGAGGAGGCGCCGATGAGCGACCAATTGAACGGGGATCCGCAGAGCGACAGCTCGGTCGCGGACGCATACTGGAAAGCCAATGTCCGTCTTTTGGCGGTCTTGATGATCGTCTGGACCATCGCCGGCGTGTTGATTCCTTTCGTCTTCGTCGGCGCGGTCAATGCGGTGCCCTTCTTCGGTTTTAAATTGGGATTTTGGGTCGCCCAACAAGGCGCAATCTATGTCTTTGTCGCCTTGATTTTCATTTATGCCTGGCGCGTCCAGAAGATCGAACACGCCCTTGGCCTCGAAGACTGACGGAGACGATTATGGAACTCGATCTTCAAACGATCCTCACCTTCGCCTTCGTCATCATCACCTTCGGCGTTTATGTCAGCATCGCTCTTTGGGCGCGGGCCGGCTCCACCGGAGAATTCTACGTCGCCGGCGGCGGCGTGCATCCTGTGGCGAACGGCATGGCGACTGCAGCGGACTGGATGTCGGCGGCTTCGTTCCTATCCATGGCTGGGATCATCGCGTTCGCCGGCTATTACGGGTCCGTTTATCTGCTCGGTTGGACGGGCGGATACGTGCTGCTTGCCTTGTTGCTCGCCCCCTATCTCCGCAAGTTCGGGAAGTTCACCGTCCCAGACTTCATCGGCGACCGCTATTACAGCCAAGTGGCTCGGGTCGTCGCCGTCGTCTGTCTGCTGTTCATCTCTTACACCTACATCGCCGGGCAAATGCGCGGCGTAGGCGTCGTCTTCTCAAGGTTTTTGGAGATCCCGATCGAGGCCGGCGTCATCGTCGGCGCCATCATCGTGTTTTTCTACGCAACGTTGGGCGGCATGAAAGGCATCACCTACACGCAGGTGGCGCAGTTTTGCGTGATGATCTTCGCCTACACGGTTCCGGCGGTGTTCATTTCGTTTCAGCTGACAGGCAATCCCGTCCCGCAACTCGGTTTCGGGTCCGAGTTCCAAGACAGCGGCCTCTCCGTGGTGGAGAAGCTTGACCAAACGCTCGCGGAATTGGGCTTCGGCGCCTATTCGGGCGCGCCGCCGAACTGGTTGAACACGATGTGCGTCGCCCTCGCCCTGATGGTGGGCACGGCCGGTTTGCCCCACGTGATCGTGCGCTTCTTCACCGTGCCCAAAGTTTCCGACGCGCGGATGTCCGCCGGTTGGGCGCTGGTGTTCATCGCCATTCTGTACACGACCGCGCCCGCCGTCGCCTCCTTCGCGCGCCTCAACTTCATCGAGACGGTGAACGAAACCGCCTATGACGACGCGCCCGGTTGGTTCAAAAACTGGGAGGAGATCGGCCTAATCGCTTGGCGAGACAAGAATGGCGACGGGGCCATGCAATACCGCCCCGGCGCGCCCTTCGAGGGACGGCAACCTGTCTTCTCCGGCGAGCGCGGCGACCATGGCGAGCGGCTGTTGCAGAACGCGCCGACGTCATCCGGCAATGAAGTGTTCGTCGATCGAGACATCATGGTGCTCGCCAATCCGGAGATCGCGAACCTTCCCGCTTGGGTGATCGCGTTGGTCGCGGCGGGCGGGCTCGCCGCGGCGTTGTCCACAGCCGCCGGCCTGTTGCTGGTCATCTCCTCCGCGATCAGCCACGACCTTCTAAAAAAGTGGCTGATGCCCTCGATTTCCGAGCGCGGCGAATTGCTCGCGGCGCGGCTTTCCATGGTGGCGGCCGTGTTCGTGGCGACGATGTTCGGGCTTTATCCGCCAGGCTTCGTGGCCCAGATCGTCGCCTTCGCCTTCGGTCTCGCGGCGGCGTCCCTGTTCCCGGCGATCTTCATGGGAATTTTCTTCACCCGAGTGAACCGTGCGGGCGCGATCACCGGCATGATCGTGGGACTCGGCTTCACCTTCAGCTACATTTGGCAATATGCGGTGATGAAGAACCCCTTGGGTTTGCCGGACCTATTCGGAATCAGCCCCGCCGGCATCGGCGTGATCGGCATGATCCTGAACTTCGCCGCCGCGGCCGCCGTGTCGCTCGCCACCGCGGCCCCGCCCCAGACGGTGAGCGAGTTGGTTCGCTCCATCCGCGTGCCCACCGGCGCGGGAGCGGCTGCGGCTCATTGACGCCGAATTGGGCGAACGAAGCGGGCGGCGTCCCTTGGCGACGTCCGCTTCGACTCCAAGGGGCGACGGGCTTCTCGCCACCGCAGGGCCTGTCGCTTAGCGTTTTCAACGTTAATGCGCCGTAAGGAGGCCGAGCCTGGATCTTTGGGTCGTCTTCGCAGCGACGGCTGGATATGGGGCCGTCCTCGTCCTGATCGCTCGGGCGTGCGGCTCCGCGCGCGGCCGATTGGGTCGTTTTATCGACGGGCCGACCACGCACGCCTTCGCGCTCGCCGTCTACTGCACCTCCTGGACCTTTTTCGGCGCCGTCGGCACGGCGGCGCGATCCGGTTGGGACTATCTGCCCATTCTGATCGGACCGATGATCGTGTTTCTCTTCGGGCGACCTCTCGTGGCGCGCATGGCGCGACAGGCGCAGACGGAAGGCGCGAGTTCGATCGCCGACTTTCTGGCCGCCCGTTACGGAAAGTCTCGCGCGGTTGCGGCCATGGCGGCGATCGTCGCCACCATCGGCGCGTTGCCTTACATCGCGTTGCAATTGCACGCCGTGTCGAGCGCCTTCGATCTCACCGTGGGAAGCGATCCGAAATCACATGTCGGTCTCGACATCCCGGCGCTCGTCACCGCCTTGGCGCTGGCCGGATTCGCCATGGTCTTTGGCGTCCGCGACAAGGATTCCGCTGCGCGTAACCGCGGTTTGTTGGCCGCCGTGGCGGCGGAGTCCCTCATCAAGCTCGTGGCGCTGGGCGTCGTCGCCGTTCTCGCGATCATCGCGCTGGGCGCGTCAGGCCACGGCGGGGACGCGATCGACGCCGCACGCCTCTTCACCCAACGTCCTGACGACCGCTTCGTCACCTTGACGGTTTTGGCGATGGCCGCGGCGCTTTGCCTGCCACGCCAATTTCATATCACGGCGGTGGAGTCGCCGCCTCGCAACGACATGCGGGTCGCGCGCCGAATCTTTCCAACCTATCTCCTCGCGATCGCAGCGATGGCCCCGCCCATCGCGATCGCCGGCTCCCAAGTCGCGCCGAACGCGTCGCCGGATTTTCTCGTTCTGGCCCTGCCGCAGACCCTTGGCAACGACGCCGTCACCCTCCTCGTCTTTCTCGGCGGTTTCTCGGCGGCCACCGCCATGTCCGTGGTGGCGGCGGTGGCCTTGAGCACGATGATCACGAACGACATCGTCGCGCCGATCGTCATTCGGGCCGCGCCTGCACAGGACCTGGCGCGCCGGCAAGTTCTGGTTCGACGGACCGCGATTCTCGCCCTCTTCGTCGCCGCCTTCGCAGTGCACGCTTCGCTCCGCGATCAGGAGGCGTTGGCCGATCTGGGCGTCTTGGCGTTCGCGGCGGCGGCGCAACTGGCCCCGCCGCTGATCGGAGCCTTGATCTGGGGCGGCGCCAATCGCGCCGGCGCGCTTCTGGGGCTCGGCGCCGGCTTCACGCTTTGGGCCGCGCTTCTGGCGCTTCCGACCGCGCTTGGAACCGGCGGCGTTCATTCCGGCGACGGTTTTCCGGGCGTCGGCGGGCTTGATCCCCTCACCGTCGGCGCAGGCGCCAGCTTGGCCGCCAACGCCGCCTTTTTGGTGCTCGGAACTCTCGTCGCGCGTCCCCAACGCGCCTCCGACGGCGCCAAGGTCGTCACGTTCGGTGCGCTCCAAATCCTACTCTTGAGATGCTTGGGCGCGAACGACGCAGAGGCGACGGAACACGCGATCAGCGCCCGGCTCCGACGTCCTTTGCACGCCGACGACGCCGTGCCTGCGGCCGAGGTGGCGTTCGCGGAGCGCAGCATCGCCCGCGTGTTGGGCGCATCGTCGGCGCGCGTGCTGATGGACGGCGCGCGGCGCGGCGGCCGAGTGGATTTGGACGCCGTGGTCCGCATCGTCGACGAGCGCCGTCGCGAACTCCATTTCAGCCAGGAATTGCTGGAAGCCGCGCTCGAAAACATCGCCCAAGGCGTGTCGGTCGTCGACAAGGACCTTCGTTTGGTCGCCTGGAACCGCCGCTATCTTGAACTGTTCGACTATCCCAAGGGCCTCATCGTCGTCGGCCGGCACATCGCCGACGTCATCCGTTACAACGCCATGCAAGGCGAATGCGGACCGGGCGAGATCGACGCCCATGTCGCCCGTCGCCTCGCCCACCTTCGCGCCAGCCGAACGCACTTCCATGAGCGCGTGCGCCCGGACGGCCGCGTTTTGCGGATCCAGGGCAAGCCGATCCAGGGCGGCGGATACGTCACGAGCTTCACGGACATCACGGGTGATCGACGTCTCGCCGAGGAGCTTCGCGACGCGAAAGAAGGCCTGGAGCGCCGGGTCAATGAACGAACGCGCGAACTGGTCGCCGCCAATGCGGATCTCCAAGCGGAGCATCGACGGTCGGTCGCCCTGGCGGACGCTTTGGAGCGCGCCAAGGCGGACGCCGAACGGGCCACCGCCGCAAAGACGCGGTTCCTCGCCGCCGCGAGCCACGATCTCTTGCAACCCCTGAACGCGGCCCGGCTCTTTGCGTCAGCCTTGGACGAGGAGACGAAAGCCGCGCCGGACGCAGCGCGCCATCTGGTCCACGACATCGAGCGTTCGATCGCCTCCGCCGATCGGCTTTTGCGCGCCCTGCTCGACATATCAAAGCTCGACGCCGGCCGTTTGGATCCGACGGTCGCGCCGTTTCCCGTCGCCGATCTGTTCGGTGAGATCCGCACGGAGTTCGCCGCGCGCGCCAAGGAGAAGGGCCTGCGATTTCGCGTCGCCGACACGCCCGCCTGGGTTCGCAGCGACCGTGGTCTCTTGCTCAGCGTTTTGCAGAATTTCGTCGCCAACGCCGTCCGCTATACGGAGCGGGGAGGCGTCCTCGTCGGTGCGCGACCACGCGGCCCGGATTTGCAGATCGAGGTTTGGGACACGGGCCCCGGCGTGCCGGCGGACGCCCGGCGGCGCATCTTTGACGAGTTCGAGCGCCTATCCGATTCCGGCGGCCATGAACGGGGGCTGGGCCTCGGCCTGGCGATCGCCGACCGGATCGCAAGGCTTCTCGACCATCGACTGAGCCTTGATTCGACGGTCGGGCGCGGAAGCGTGTTTCGCGTTCACGTCGCGCGGACAGCGGCCATTCAAACCTTTCCCGCCCGTCGGATCGGCCGCAGCCCAGGCGTCGATCCTCGGCTCAACGGCCGTCGGGTCTTGTGTGTGGACGACGATCCCCAAGCGCGGCGCGCGCTCATGGCGCTGATCACGCGTTGGGGCTGCCGCGCCGAGGAAGCGGCGAACGTGCATGAAGCCGTCGAGGCCGCACGCCGCACGCATCCCGAACTGGTCATTGCGGACTACCAATTGGCGGACGGCGAAACCGGCCCGGGCGCGTGCGACGCCATCGCCGCGCAGACCGGGCGACGGCCGGCCCTCGCGGTGGTCAGCGCCGAACGCACCGGCCTGGCGCACGCGGCTGCGAGCGCGGCGGGCGCGCCCTTTCTGCCGAAGCCCGTCGAGCCGGCGCGGCTGCGCGCCCTGATGACGCAAATGCTGCGCGCCGCTGGAGAGTGAGGCGCGTCAGCGCCGCTTGCGATCGACGATCTCCATCTCGTCAAGCAGCCGATCGGCGCCGTCGATCTTCTCCAAGACCCACAACATGTAACGGCTGTCGACGTGGATGCTGCGAATGACGCGCGGATCGAAATGCCAATCGGAGTTGACGCTTTCCAGGGTTCCGTCAAACACCAAGCCGACCATTTCGCCGCGCCGATTGAGTGTCGCCGAGCCAGAATTGCCGCCGGTGATGTCCAGATCCCCTAAGAAGTTGACTGGAACGGAACCGATGTCGCGCATTTCATAGGGGCCGAAATCCTCCGCCCGGATCAGTTCCAGCATGGCGTCCGGCGCATCGAACGGCTCCTCGCCCGTGTGCTTCGCGCTGACGCCTTCAAGCCGGGTGAACGGCTCATAGATCAACCCGTCCTCCGGCGAGCCGCCAAGCACCTCGCCATAGGTGATGCGCAAGGTCGAGTTGGCGTCCGGATAGGCCGTCTCGCCTCGGCTTTCCTGCCACGCGACGATGGCTTCCATGTATTGCGGCTGCAGCGCGCTGATTTCGCCGGATCGTTCCTTGGCCGCATCCTCCAAGCGCCGTTCGGTCTGGTAAAGCGCGACCGCGAGCGCGATGAACGGATCGTCGCTGGACTCAAAGGCCGCGCGATCCGCCTCCATCAAGGCCAGGCGGGTCGCCGCATCGTCGAGCGACGATCCGTCATAATAGGCGTCCAGCTTTCGGCCGAGCGCGTTGCGGTTGAAGCGCGCGCCCAAGCCAAGCGCGTCGTCAAACGCGGCGACGCGCGCCTCCGCCGGTTGCGACATGTAACCTTCCAGGAACATCAGCCACTCGGCCTTGTCGACGGCCGCGTCATAGCGTCGGTCGATCGCCTGCAGGCCTTGGCGGAAAAACGCCATGTCGCGCTCTTGGAAACCGGGTTCGCGCTCCGCGTTCGGCTTCTCGCGCTCATGGGCGAGACGATAGAGGCGCTGGGCCGCGCTCAGGAGCTGCGGGCGCGTGACGTTGTTGAACCAGTAGTTTTGCCGGAACGCCGCGGAGCCTTCTTGGGTGAGACGGTCGAGGGCTGTGATCGCGCCGGCGTAGCCCGCACGCGAAGCGTCGTCCGCGATCCAAGCATTGAGCGCCGCTTCACGCTCCGCCCGCAATTCCACAAGCCCGACCCGACGCGCCCCATCCACTTGGCCTTTGAAGTTTTTAAGCGCGTTGTTGAGACCCTGCAGACGGGACTCATATTTGATGCGTGCATCGGTTCCCGTCGGCGCCGCGTCTTCAATCGTTGCGATCCAGCGGCCCAGCACGGTGATCCAGGTGGGAAACGTCCAGTCGAAGACGTTCTTGACCTGGGCGAGCCGAGCGTAACGGCTGGTCGAGCCGGGATAGCCGGCCACCATGATGAAGTCGCCTTCATCAAGGCCCGACGCGGAAACCTTCAACACATGATCGGGTTGGTAGGGCACGTTCTCTTCGGAATAGTCCGCCGCCGAACCGTCGGGCGCGACATAGGCGCGATAGAAGGAGAAGTCGCCCGTGTGGCGCGGCCACATCCAATTGTCGATGTCGCCGCCATAGCGCCCGATCATGTCCGCCGGCGCATAGGCCAGCCGGACGTCGCGGATCTCAAGGCGCTTGATCAGCTTATACTCCAGCCCGCCAAAGAAACTCGCAACTTGGCAGCGATGGCCCGGATCTTCCTCGCACTGCGCGGTGATCTCTTTCTGCTTGTTCTGGATGGCGTCAAATCGCGCGCGACCGGAAAGATCGCCGAGATCGCCCGTCACGCGATCCGTCACGTCCTGAAAATCCACGGTGACGTAAATGCGGGAGCCGGGCGCCGCCTGCAATTCGTCTTCGAGCTTCGCCGCGTAGAAGCCGTCGGCGAGGTAGTTTTGCTCTTCGGTCGAGTTGTACTGGATGGAGCCGCGGGCGCAGTGGTGGTTCGTCGCGACAAGGCCCTGTTTGGATACGAAGGAGCCGGAGCAGCCGCCCAAGGAGACGATCGCGCCCATGGGAAAATCCGTGAGATCGGTCAGATCGTCCGGATCAAGCCGCAGGCCCGCATCCTTCAAAGCCGCGGCGATGTCCGGCAACTGCTCCGGCGTGAACATGCCCTCATCCGCTTGGACGCTCAAAGCCCATACCGAAACCAGAAATCCAGCCAACGACCAGCATGCGGTCTTGTTCTTCAGCGGCATCACATCCTCCCTAAAGTTCTGGTCGCCTGACCAACCCCGCGGGAGCCGCGGCGATCGATTGGCGACGCTTGGTTCGGGTGAACCTAGCGCCATGCTCCGTAGAGGTCGATCGGAATGCGTTAAAGAGCTTGGATGGTTCGGCTTAACTGCCGGCGTCGATGCGCCAGAGCTCCGGATCCATGATCGGAGCCTCAACCTCTTTCGCAGAAGAGAGTGCGAAACGCGCGGTTAGGAGGCCGTTTCGATCACCGGCGGATCCACGATCAATGGCTGCGCCGCCAACACGGCCTGGGTCCGGTTCAACACGTTCAACTTGCGCAGCACCGCCGTGACATGGGCTTTCACCGTGGCTTCCGTGATGCCCATGTCGTAGGCGATCTGCTTGTTCAGACGTCCTTCGCAGATGCCCTGCAGGACGCGAAGTTGGGCGGGGGTCAGGGACGCCAAGGCCGCTTCGATCGGATGAGTTTCCTCGGGCGCGATCGGAAACCACAAATCTCCGTCCCGCACTGCGGACAGCGCCTCGGCGATGAGTTGCGGATCGGATGATTTCGGAATGAACCCGGAGGCTCCGAACGCCTCGGCGCGACGCGGCACGCTTGGGTCCTCGCTGCCGGAGACGACGACCACGGGAAGGTCCGGCCGATCGTGTTTGACGGAGAGGAGAAAGCCGAAGCCTGCGCTGTCGGCCATGTGCAGATCAAGCAAGAGCAAGTCCGCGCCCTCGGCCAGAGCGGTCGCCGCGGCCTCGGCGCTTGGCGCCTCGATCAATTCCGCATCCGGCGCGATCCGGCGCAAGGTTTGCGCGAGGGCCGCCCGAAATAAAGGATGGTCATCGGCGATCACCACGCGCTTCATGTCCAACACCTCTCGCCGTGTCAGCGATTCAACCGTCCGTCGATCAGCTTATCCACGACGGAGGGATCGGAAAGCGTCGAGGTGTCGCCAAGATTGCCGAACTCGTTCTCCGCGATCTTGCGCAGGATGCGCCGCATGATCTTTCCGGACCTTGTGGTCGGCAAGGCCGGCGCAAAATGGACATGATCGATTTGGGCGATCGGTCCGATCAAATCGCGTGCGGTCTTTCGGATTTCTTTCGCGAGATCCGCCGAGGACTCTGCGCCGCGGTCCAAGACGACATAGGCGTAGACGCCCTGACCCTTCACGTCATGGGGGAAGCCCACGACCGCCGACTCCGCAACTTTTGGATGCTCGTCGATCGCCGCCTCGAACTCCGCCGTCCCCAAGCGATGGCCGGAGATGTTCAGCACGTCGTCCACCCGGCCGGTGATCCAGTAAAAACCGTCCTCGTCGCGTTTTGCTCCGTCGCCCGTGAAGTAGCGGCCGGGAAAAGTGCTGAAATAGGTCTGCTTGAAGCGTTCGTGGTCGCCATAGACCGTGCGCGCTTGTCCCGGCCAACTCGCCGTGATTACGAGATTGCCTTCCGTGGCCCCTTCCAGGACCGCGCCGTCATGATCGACGATGGCGGGCTGGACGCCGAACATGGGAAAGGTCGCCGAGCCGGGCTTGAGAGGCGTCGCGCCTGGCAGCGGCGTGATCATGTGCCCGCCGGTTTCCGTTTGCCAATAGGTGTCGACGATCGGGCAGCGGCCTTCGCCCACCACGTCGCGGTACCAGCACCAAGCTTCCGGATTGATCGGCTCGCCCACGCTTCCCAGGAGGCGGAGGCTCGAACGGTCATGTTTGAGAACGAACGCGTCCCCCTCGCGCATCAGCGCTCGGATCGCGGTCGGCGCTGTGTAGAGGATTTGCACCTTGTGTTTGGCCACGACCTGCCAGAGGCGTCCGGCGTCCGGATAGGTGGGCACGCCTTCGAACATGAGGCTGACCGCGCCGTTCGCGAGCGGGCCGTAAACGATGTAGCTGTGCCCGGTCACCCAGCCGACATCGGCCGTGCACCAAAAGATCTCGCCGGGCTTGTAGTCGAAGGTCAGGTCGAAGGTCATCGTCGTCCAGACCATATAGCCGCCCGTGGTGTGAAGGACGCCTTTCGGTTTCCCGGTGGAGCCGGACGTGTAGAGGATGAAAAGCGGGTCCTCCGCGTTCATCGGCTCAGGCTCGCAGACGGTCGGCTGATCGGCTTCCGCCTCATGGGCCCAGACGTCACGGCCGGGGCTCCACGGAACCTCGCCGCCGGTGACCCGAACGACATAAACAAGCGTCACGCCGGAAACTTGAGCCAACGCCTTATCCACATTGGTTTTAAGCGGCACGCGTTTGCCGCCGCGGCGGCCTTCGTCCGCGGTGATCACGGCTTTGGACGCGCAATCCTCGATTCGGCCAGCCAAGGCCTCGGGCGAAAATCCGCCAAACACGACCGAATGGATCGCGCCGATTCGCGCGCAGGCCAACATGGCCACCGCCGCCTCCGGAACCATGGGCATGTAGATCGTGACCCGATCGCCTTTGCCCACTCCCTGGGCGCGCAGAGCGTTCGCCATCCGGCAAACCCGCTCGTAAAGGCCGCGATAGGTGATGCGGGCGTCCGTGTTCGGATCGTCGCCCTCCCAAAGAATGGCGGTTTGATCGGCCTTGTCCGCCAGGTGGCGATCCAAGCAATTGACCGAGGCGTTGAGGACGCCGTCCTCATACCATTTGAATGCGACGTCGCCGTCGAAGCCGCCGGAACGAATGACGCTCGGCGCTCGGATCCAATCCAATCGCTCGCCCTGTTCGCGCCAAATGCCGTCCGGATCGTCCACGGATCGCTTGTAAAGGGCGGCGTAGCCGTCCGCGTCGATCTTGGCGGTCCGCGCGCGTTCGGGATCGACGGGATAGGTCGCGAAATGGGGGTTTTGGGCGTCGTGCGGGGTCATCGGTCCTTGTCCGTCTGGCATGGCGGCTCGCTCCTGGTCGGGCCGCATCTTTGGGCGGACAGATGACCGATCGCCATTGGACGATGGTCGCATAAACCAAAGCACAATGGCGCCCGCCGCGTCTTTTCGGCCTTCTCACGCGACAGGAACGACGCTTGGGAGGGGGACATGACCGATCGCCGCACGCGCAAAACCCTGCTCACCTCTGCCGCCGCGGCGGCGCTCGCCGGGGGATACGCCCAGGCCCAGGAGGCCTCGGACCTGGAGGCGCGCGTCGCCCGCCTGGAATCACTATTAGAGCAAGTCCTCGAGCGCATGGAGCAGACGCACGCGCCCCTCAGTCCAATGGACCAAGCGATCGTCGACGCGGCAGAACAGGCGGTGGCGCGCGCGTCGAATCCTTCAAGTCAAACGGCGCAATCTCAGGTGGCGCCGCCTGCTTCACCTGACGAAGGGGCCTCGACACAACCGCCGGCCGAAAGGTTGCCTGGTTTTCGGGTCGGCAATACGGACGTGTCCTATGGGGGCTTCATCAAGCTTGATACGATGGTGACCCGATTCTCCGACGGCGCCCCAAGTCAAGATAGCCTGATCCGTGATTTCTATATTCCAGGACTCCTACCCGTCGGAAATGAAGACGCCGACGCAGAGACCGTCATCGACTTCAATCCCCGTGAAACCCGCATGTTTTTCACGACGGAGACTCCGGTCAGGGGGCACAAAGTGTCGAGCCGCGTCGAACTGGACTTTCAAGTTCTTTCGGGTGGCGATGAAAGGGTCTCGAATTCTTTTCAATTGCGGATAAGGCAGGCATATCTCGATTTTGACGATTGGCGCTTCGGGATGGATTGGTCGACCTTCCAGGACGTCCGCGCGCTGCCTGAGGCGTTGGATTTCATCGGCCCGACCGAAGGCACGGTGTTCAACCGCCAACCCATGATTCGTTGGACCGGCCGGCCCGGTCCGGGCAAGTTGGAGCTCGCGGTCGAGCAGCCGGAAACCACCATCACCAACCGCACGGGCGGGCGGGTGCTACCCGGAGCGGACATCTTTCCAGACTTTGTGGCGCGCTACACCATGGAAGGGGATTGGGGCCACGTCTCGCTCGCCGGGCTGGGCCGCCAATTGCGGGTGAACGCCGGCGACGCGACCTTCACGGACATTGACGGGCTGACCCGCGCGGTCGGCGACGAAACCGCCTTGGCCGGCGGCGGCAGCTTCTCCGGCAAGATCAATTTGTTCACGCGCGACGATCTGCGCTTCATGGCGAACTACGGAACCGGCCTCGGCCGCTATGTGGGCGTCAACGAGATCAATGGTGCGGCGATCACCTTGGACGGTGAATTGGAGACGATCCCGCTCTATTCCGGCTTTCTCGCCTATCGCCGCTTCTGGACGCCGAAATGGCGGAGCAACGCCTCCCTGTCATACTTCAAGGGAGACAATCCAGTGGAGCTCACCACGGGCGCGGTGACCGACCAATCGCTCTCGTTCCACGGCAATTTGCTCTTCAGTCCGATCCCCAACGTCACCTTTGGGCTGGAATACATTTACGCCATGCGGGAGCTGGAGGACGGTCGCGACGGGACCATGAACCGGATGCAGTTCTCCGCGAAATATGGGTTGTAGGCGCGCCGCCTCCCGTCCGCCCGACGGGCCGGGCATCGGCGCGAAGCGAAGACCAAGGGCAGATCGCGTCCTTCGCGCCCGGCGTGCTTTGGCGGATAAGTCCCTTTGCGCGGTCGATGCGTGGGCGGGGATAGATTGGGGACACGCGTTTCTGAAATGGCGCGCCGCGGTCCTGCTCAAATCCGATTCAAACCCGATCCTGATCCGACTATGGACCCATTTTCGTCCTTGTCTCGTCCATGGGCGGGCTGTCGCGATCGACGGACGAAAAAAATGACGAGGAAAAGGACCCCGGCGAGCGTCAGGAATCCGGCGCCGCTGATCATGCCGATCCCGCTCAACGCCATTGCGCTCGTGGCCAGCGTCAGGACGCCGAGCGCCAAGGCGCTGAAGGCGATGGGATAGGAAAACAGGAGCAGCAACAACCGGACCCTATTGGAAACAGGAGCGAAGTCGGAGCGATCCATGGTCAATCCTCATCACAGCGATGGAACGTCAAGCGCGCGCATCATGGCGCCTGGACGGGTGGCGAAAGAGTTTCCGTCGCAATCGCCAAATCCGGCTCACCCTTTAAGACCCGCTGGTCGAGCGTCAAATCGGAGACCGCACGCCGACGCAGACCATTCTTTCTCTCGAGATCACTTTCGCGCAAGGGCGCGCGCCCGTCGCTCACCGGGGCCGGCAGGCTTCTTGTCGATTCCGCATGACGGCCAACCGACCCAGCGCTTGGCGGGCGCGCCCTTACTCCAACTCTCCGGCGTAAAAGGCTCTTAGATCCGCCATTATCGCCTCGCGGGACGGTTCGTGAACATACATCATGTGACCCGCCTCATAATAGGTCATCGCCACGCGATCGGTTGGGATACCGTGACGCGCAAAGGTGATTTCCGCATCGAAGAAGGGCGTCACAAGATCATAGACGCCGTTGGCCACCCAAACTTTCAGATCTTTGTTCAGACGCATGGCGGTGGAGAGTTTTCGGGCGACATTGACGTAGTCGGGCTCCCAAAACTCGCCTTCGGGGACGGGGCGGTAGTCCCAATTCGCGGAGACGTCGCCATTTGAGCTTCGATAGGGCCGCTCGACGACCACGCCGAGTTCCGACTTGACGTAATGGTTCAAGAGCGCGGTGTAGGCCGCCCCGATGCTTGTGGACCCTGCATCAAAATTCGGGCGTTCCGCCGCGTCGTCAGCCTCGTCAAGGAGGTAACGACCGTCGAGGCCGCCTATGGAAACGCCCTTGTCGCGCAGCAATTCCTTGCGGAAACGGCCGGCGAGGATTCTCAGATTCGATCGTTCGACATAGTCCGCATCGAGTCCGGTGAAATAGGCCAAACGCTCGACGATCTGAGCACGCTCGTCCGGCGTCATAAGGGCGCCTTTCAGCAGCGCCGGCGCATAAATGTCGCGCGCAAAGGTTCGGGCTTCATCCATGAAGTCGCTGAGCGCGACGCCCTCGCCGGCGCGACCATGGTAATAGGCCGTGGCGGCCATGGTCGGCAGAAAGGTGACGTAAGAATAGAAATTGTCGTGGACCGGGGTGGAGCCTTCATAGTCGAGGGCGTTGGAGATCAGACCAAGCCCATTGAACGCGATATGGCTCGATCCGCCGGTCGTAAGCGCGTGGGCGACTTGGACGGCGCGCATCGTGCCGAAGCTTTCGCCGATGACGTATTTGGGCGCGTTCCATCGGCCATGCCGATCGATCCAGAGGCGTATGAACTCGGCGATGGAGGCGGTGTCGCCGGTTTGGCTCCAAAAGTCATGGGCGTCGCCGACGCCGATGGCCCGACTGTAGCCGGTGCCGACCGGGTCGATGAAAACGAGATCGGTGATGTCCAGCGGACTGTCTGAATTGTCGACGAGTTGATAGGGCGCCGCGCCGTCATCTTCGTCGGCCCCGCTGGCGGTTACGGCGCGTTTCGGCCCAAGCATGCCCATGTGCAGCCAAATGGACGCGGAACCGGGCCCGCCATTGAAGACGAAGGTGACCGGACGATCGGACGAAGCGTCGTCTTGAATGTAGGAGAAGGTGAAGAGGCTGGCGGTCGGCTCGCCGTCATCATTGCGCAGATAGATTTCGCCCGCTTCGCTCCGATACCGCACCGTCCGCCCATGGAAGCGGCCGGTGCGTTCGCTGACGAAAGAGACGGGCTCGGCGACCGCGGCGGCGTGCGCGTCATGCTCCTCGGCGTGAGCCAGCGTCACCAGCAACATCGCCGCAGCGACGAATCCGGACACGCCAAGCAACGCCCGACCAAATTGAAATGTCATATGTCGTGGTCCCCAAAGATCGCGATGTCGCGAGGATGATCCCGTGATTGGTCGTCCACGACAACGGGAGCGCGCCAAATTTCGCGCCAAAGACCGTCAAGTCATACTTTTCGTAAAACTTGGCGCGAGATCAATAAAGAGATAAGGCAAATGGCGTGATCCTGCAAAACGCTCAACAGGCGCTGCGACGCCTGAATGGATCAAAAAGGTCCTCACATCTTATTTCCAGAATTTTAGAATATTTTCTATTAAATGCGTCATTTTGTGATTTGATCGCCAGATCAACATTTCGAGACGCCTCCGAGATTCTGTGCGGCGCCATGAGAAAACTCATCCAAACTCTTGGCGCCACCGTTCCGCAGGGCCCGGGCCGGAACCCGTTCATCATCTGATCCGCCATGTGCGGCGGAGCGTACCTCCCAAGCGTTATAAAGGTTTCATCATGTCTGACTGTCCAAGCTGCGCCCTTCCCGCATCCTTTTCTTCCGCCCGCTTCGCATTTGTCTGGCCGCCCACCGTCCATGCTTGCCGAAAGCTGGAGCGCCATTTCCATGCGCTCGGGCAACCCGTGGAGCACCTGAAGCCGGCGTCCTGCCTTCGCGTCGCGCCCACGGACCCGGCCGGTTTTCTCGTGGATCTGCTCGATCTTTTGTCGCCGCGGGAACAGGCTGACACCAAACTGCTCTTCGCCCGAGACGCCGGCCCAAGCCTGGCCGATTTCGGCGACATGATGAGCCTGCGCGAGGCGGAACGGCGGCTGCGCGGCCAGTGGCTGCTCGAAATCCTGGAAGAAGGCCGCTACCACTCTGTCGCCCAGCCGATCGTGAGCGCCAACACCCATTCGACCGTGGGTTACGAATATTTGGTGAGAGGCGTGGAGGCCAGCGGCGCGATCGTGTCGCCCGCCGCGCTCTTCGGCTCCGCCCACGACCCGCGCATCTTGTTCAATCTCGACCGCGCCGCGCGCCTGTCGGCGGTGGAGACCTCAAGCCATTTGCCGAACGATGCACTGATCTTCGTCAATTTCGTGCCGGGCTCGGTCTATGACCCAAATGTTTGCCTGCGCACGACCGTCGCCGCGATCAACCGGCTGGGCATTGCGCCGGAGCGGGTGATCTTCGAATTGGTGGAAAGCCAGCGCATCGACGATCTGGACCATGTGGCGGAGATCATCGGCTTTTACCGGCGCGCCGGATTCCGCGTCGCCCTGGACGATTTCGGCGTCGGGCAGAACAATTTGAACACGTTTGTGCGCCTGAAGCCGGATTTCATCAAATTGGACAAGGAGCTGACTTGGGCGCTGGCGAAAGGGGAAGCGCACACGGAGAGCGTCGAAGAGTTCGTGCGCGTCGCCCGCCAGGTCGGCACTGAAATCATCGCCGAAGGTATCGAGACGCGCGCCATGGCCGAGGCGCTGGACGTCCTCGGGGTCGACTATATGCAGGGCTTTCACTTCGGCCATCCCGCGGCGCCGAACACGCAGCCGGAGATCCCGCGCGTCCTCGCGCCCGTGGGCCACGGCGCAGCGGATCAACATCCGCCCGCCTGAGCGCGCCGCGGGATCTGAGCGATCCCGCGATTCAAGATGAGGGGATTATCCGCGCCGTCGTCCAATGGACAAAATGGCGGCTCTCTATTAGTGTATTCGATATAGGATATTCCAATAGGCGCGGATAGCAGAGAGGAGCCCGCCGTGAACCGCCTTGCGCTTTGCTTGTCCTTCGGCCTCGCCGCACCGAGCGTCGGCGCGGAGGCCGCCCTCACGGCGACCGCCCCGCCCGCCTCAATCTGGCTCGACGCCTTCCGCAATGGCGAAAGCTTTGGCTACCACGCCGTCGCCTTCACCCAAGATGAGGAAGGCCGCCTGATCGCCGACACGACCGTGCGCTTTCGGGTGAAGGCGGGCCCCATCCCGGTTTATCGCTACGAATTGAACGGTCGCGGCGTTTGGCGCGACGACGGATTGGAGCGCTTCGTCTCCATGGGGCGTAAGGGCGACGCGTCTGCGGGGGTGCGCATGGAGCGCGTCGCCGAGGGTTGGCGCGTGGGCGGAACGGTGGTGACGGCGGAGGATCTCGTCCCCGCGACCCATTGGAACAAGGCCTCCCTCGAGGCCTCGCGCATGGTGGATGCGGAGACCGGCGAGATCGTGCCGGTGACCGTGACCCATATGGGCGCGACCACGCTTGAGGCCGGCGGGCGGAGCGTGACGGCGGAGGGCTACGCCGTGGACGGGGCGATCGACTATCTGGTGCTGTTCGACGGCGATCGCTGGTCGGGCTTGGAGTTCACCCTGGACGGCGATCGTTTCACCTTCCTGCCCGGAACGCCGCGGAAGGACATCTTGCTGGACGATTAGGGCCGACGACGGGCGGCCCGTTGGGCCAATTGCCCGCCGCCGCTGGATCAGGCCGGATCTCACTCCGCCCGACAATTTCGGGCGTGAAATCCCAGCACCAAGTTTTAGGCGCGCCGCAAGGGCTGGACCAAACAGTGCGGGCCGCCATGCCAGTCCCAGAGTTGGCGGGCGTGGAACGCTTTCACCTCGAGACCATCGTTCCGAAGCGCGGCGGCCGTTTTCGGCGCATCGTCGAAGGCGAGCACCTCGCCGGTCCGGATCTGCATGACATTTGCGGCCTGGCGGCGAAGTTCAGGCAGGGCGTATCGCATGAAATGGCGAAACTGCTCCTGGGCGCCATCCGGCCGTTCGCCGCCGACAAAGGTGATGCGATAGCCATTGGCTTTCAGATAGTCGACGAGCTTCAGGCCGTCCTCCAGCGGTTCCTCTCTCCCGGTCCCACGCCGGAAGAGCCGAACGCGCCCGAGCGCGCGAAAGAGTTCCAAAGCGTCCGTCGCGTCATCCGCATCGAGCCGCAAATCCACCCGAGCGCCGCGGATGAAGCGCATGGGCGGGCTGTCTTCGACATAGTCTCGCTCAAAGACGAACGGCATGGTCAGGGCGTGTTGGTCCGCGACATGGGTGCAATAGGTGTCGAGGTGGAGAAAGCCGGTGCTGATGTCTTGCAAGACCGCCGATGTTTCCGCACCGCGTTTGAGAAAGTCCGCCTTGACGCTCTGAACGGTCAAAACGTCCATATTCAACCGACGGGCCAGAACCGGCGCAATCCGCGGATCGGTGCGATAGCCGACGCCGAGATAGAGCGTGTTTCGGTCCACCACCTGGGCGTCCCCGCCTTCGATCACGTAGCCTTCCTCCACGGCGTCGAAGATGATGGGAAAGTCGCGAAGCAGCGGCGAGTGGCGATAGACGAAACCTAAAAGATCATTCTCCGGCGCGCGCCAGTGCGAAGCCGCATGGGCGATGACGAGACCGTTCGGCGTCATGAACGCGGAATCGCGCACCCACATGGTCGCACCTGTGGCGGGCGCGGATCGACGGAAATTTCCGTCCGGGCCGAGGCTGAATTGGTGCTTGGGGTCGCGGCCCAACAGAACGTCGACCGTGATGTCCGTCCCTAAGCTCATCAAACGAGGATGGTGCGCACGAACCCAGGTTTCGAAGACCCCGGAACGCCGTGTCGCTTGGATGGCTTCTCCAAGGGCGTCGGTGAGATTGATGAGGTTGACGCCGCCTTCGCGCATGAGGTTGAGGAGCGTCTGTTGCTGAACGACCGCCGCTTCCCGATCCGATCCGTAACGGGGAAGCGCTCCGTCGTCCAATCGGTTGACCACGTTGTCATTTTCGGACACCAGATGAACCAGGGCTGTCTCAAGCGTTCCGATGTCCCGCGTCAAAAATGGCTTGGATTCCTGGGCGAACGCCGGCCCGGCCCCCATCGCCGCGGCGGCTCCGAGCAGCTTCAACGACTCCCGGCGTGAAATCTGATCCGACATGCCGCCCCCCCATCACGTCGGCGTTGTAACATGACACGCCGGGATTCGGGACGCCGCCGTCCATGCGCCGGACCCAAGATGTGGGCGGCGGGGGGAGCTCAGGACTTACCCGTCAAAGCCTTTCGAGATCGTGTTGGCGAACTCGGCGCCGACCCACCGCGCCCGCGGCGGATCTCGCCCGCCGTCCGGCGCTGCGAACGCCGAAACTCGGCCTCACGACGCAGGCCAAGGTCGCCATGAGCGCATCCGGTGGTGCTCAGAAAACTCGCGTCCCGAAGCTAATCGAGCAGATCGCGGACGCGGTTCGCGCGGTCCATTTGTTGGGCACACAGAGCCTCCACATTCACGGCGCCGCCTGCAAGCGCGTTCAGAAGGGCGTGAAAGTCCGGTTCGGCCGCAAGCGCCGGCGCATTGACGGAGCTGAGGCTCAGACCTTCATCGGGCGCAGCTGCGACAAGGGCGATGTGGCGGTAGAGCGAGGGCAGAAGGCGCGCGCTTTCTTGGCGAATGGCGCGCCAGTTGTCGCGATTGGACACGGCGATCTCGTCATAGCGGACCAAGGCTGCACGAAGCGGGTCGGATCGGATGAGACCGAGCTCTCCCGAGGAGATCATCTCGACATAGGAGGCGGACCGCCCCGGGGGCAGGCGACCGGCCGTCATGGTGATCAAGTCGTTTTCGATGTCTGGGGAGAAACCCTCGCCGGCCGCCGGCGCATCCAGCGCGTTTCGGACGCGGCTCACCGCCTGGCCGGCGCGCTCATAGATGCGCAGGCAAATGCGCGCATCGGTGATGATCGCCTCAAAGTCCGTGCCGAGCTGTTCGAGGAAGCGCGTCTCCTGGGCCCTGTCGGAATTGCGTTCCGCCCAGCTCTGAGCTTGCAGGCCGAGAAACACGCCGACGACGACCACGCCAAAGTCGAAGAGGTAGTCGATCCAGCCCCGCTCGCCGGATGCGCGCCGAAAGATGCGGCCGAACATACCCTGCCCTTATGTGGTCGACCTCACAAATGCGCCAGCCTAGCCCACCTGCAAGCGATCCAACAGCTGCCCATCATGAGCGTTGATGGGGCGCGGGGCATGACGATGGGACCGGTCAAACCCCCGCCATGGAAAGTGGATCGCCAAGGAAGGACCATGCGCCCGGTCACGCAAACCCGGAAAATCCGCCCTTCTTCAGCAGCCTGTTAGGACGTGGGTGCGCCACGCCTGAGGTCTTGACGGACGGACGCCGCGGTCCCGTATAGGTTGTGTTTGCACGCCCCCATCGTGCGGGAGATCCCGATGAGTTATCCGCCCGACTGGCGCGTCTCGGACGCAGAGGCCGCCGCCGATCTGATGCGCGCCCGGCCCTTCGCACATTTCGTCACCGGCCATGCCGGCCTGCACAGCACGCGAATCCCGATGATCGCGGATCTGGAAGACGGGCGCCCCGTCCGGCTGCGCGGCCATCTCAACGCCCGAAACCCCCAGGCGGAGGGTCTGCACGGGCAAGATGCGCTCGTCACCTTTGACGGGCCCGCAACCTATGTCTCGCCCCACTGGCGAACGGATCTGGGGCGCGCGCCCACCTTCGACTATGAAGAGGTGCAAATCCGCGGCTCGGTGCAGGTGATCGACGACATCGCCTTTTTCAGGCGCATGATCGACGACATGGCCGCCCTGATCGAACCCCAATATGCGGAGGTCGCCGACTATCCGATTTGGCGCACGTCCATGTCGCCGCCCGGCTATGTGGAACGTCTGTTTCCCGCCATCGTCGCCTTCACCTTCGACGTGCGCACGGTCGCGGTGATCTCGAAACTGCATCAGAGCTTTCCCGAGGCCGATCGACGGCGCGTCGCGGACCATCTCGCCCGAGCCGATCGCGAGGAGTCCCGCGCCGTCGCGGAGAAGATGCGGACGCTGCTCGACGGCTGAGGCGTAAGCCGCCGCCAAACAAGGACGCCCCCTCACGCCGCGGCCGGCGTCTCGTCGGTCACGTCCAGGATCGCGCCGACAAAGGCGTCGAGCATGCCGTCCGGCGCTATCTCCGGATCGGCGCGCAACCACAATTGCCGCAATTCCCCATCAGGGCGGACCGCCCAGACTCGGATATCCAGACGCCCGGCCTGCATGCGCGCGCTGTCGAACGCGCGAAAGGTCGGACCGCGATCCATCCGATGCAGCAGCGTCAGAAACGAGGGAAAATCCAACTCAGCGTGATCGTCCGTCAAGCCGAATAGATTGAGCGCCTCTTCGGAAAGCATGCAGACGGCCACCGGCGCGACCACAACGATACGCATGCGCCCAACGGGAAAAAGCTGTTCCAGCCATAAATGATCGGTCTCTAAATCGCCGAACGTATCCCATCGACTCGTTGGAGCGTCGAAACACTTAAGCTGAGAGGTTCTGGATGTTGGCCCCGCGTCGGTGCTCGGCTTTGAACGTGTTTCTGGTTGCATCGTCGATTGTGTTCTTGTCTTCGACCTACACATACGCGGGTGACCAAAGACCAAGTTGAACTTCGGTTACAACCCGTTAGCCTTATCCAAATCGATAGGGTGAACGAGCCGGCGGTCGGTCAATGGTCGTGAGAGAGTGCGAATATGTGAGTGTTTCTGAATGTCGCGTTCAATAGACACATTTAGTGATGTGGTGGCGCAGGTCTACGCGTCGGCCTTCGATCCGACGAATTGGCGGGATTGCTTGTTGAAAGCCAGCGCGTTGTTGGAGTCGAGTGGCGCGCACGTCTACGCGTTCGACGCGACCACCGGCGCGTTTGACGCGATCGCCAATTACGAGGTGCCGCTGACGGACGAGTATCTCGAAGCGACCCGTTGGTATAGCGACCCACGGGTTGAATGGGCCCTCCGGCAAGGGCGCTCTTGCCTTTGGCATGACGGCTTGGTCCATGGCGATCGTGATGTCTGGGATTTCGAATTCAACAGATGGGTCGAGGCCAAGATCCCCGGCTTCCTGCCCTTCGGCTATTCACGGCACACACGCGGCGGCGGATTTCAAGTTCTGAGCATCTGTCGTTACGGGCCCAATTCGGTCGGGCCGTCCGATGAAGACCTGCGTCTTTTGACGCTGCTGATTCCTCATGTCGACGCGAGCTTTCGGGCGTCGCAACGCCTGAGCGCGGCGGCGGCGGCTTGGGAGACGGTGGAGAAGATCCGGTCGGGGGTGGTTTTCTTTGATTGCGCCGGCCGCGTGACGGCGACCAATGCGCAGGCGGATGAGATAACGCGCAGAGCAGATGGCCTCTTCCTGTCGGGGTGCAGCTTGTCGGCCGGGCGAGCCAATGAGGATCGCGCGCTTCAACGCGCGCTGGCGCGCGCAGTTCGTCTTTCGCGTGGAGACGCGACCGTCGCCGCAGAATCCGAGCTACAAACGACCATAAGGGTGTCCCGTCCCAGCGGCCGTGCGCCCTATGTGGTGACGATCAATCCCTGTCCCGAGGGCGCCGCATGCAATCCGTTTCCTGAAGCGCCCTGCGTGATGGCGCTGATCGAGGACACCGACGCGGAAACCGATGTCGACCCCGCATTGCTGTCCTTCGTCTTTTCCTTGACCGAAGCCGAGGCGCGGGTTGCAGCTTTGATCGTGGAGCGCGCGTCCGTCCATGATGTGGCGCGACGCTTAAGCGTTTCCGACCATGCGGTGCGCTATCACCTTCAATCATGTTTTCGTAAGATGAATGTAAAAAGTCAAAAAGATTTGGCGGCGCTGATTTTGAAAACAACGCGAAATACTTGAAGACCGCTTTGATTTTGAAGGAACGACCGACGTCCGGGCCACGCTGTGCGAGCATGGCTTCGATCCGCCTCTGGGCCTTGGACGAAAGCGATCACGGAGTCCGGCGGCCCTTGGCGCAAGGGGTGCGAAAAATCGCGCGCAAGTCTGCGTTTGAGCATGCTCAGCGCTTGATCGCGGCGCACGCCTTATGCGAGGCAAAACGCGCTTCGCACCGGCACGGGGCCGTCAATGCGCGCCTTTCGAAGTTTGTGAGGATCCTATGGACGCCGGCTTGATCTTTGTGCTCGTTTTGGTGGGCTTGGCGCTCGTCACGGTGTTCGCGGGCGTCAAAACCGTTCCCCAAGGCTTTGAATGGACCATTGAGCGGTTCGGCCGTTACAGCCGGACATTGCGTCCCGGAATCTCCGTCATCACGCCGTATATCGAGACGGTCGGCAAGAAGATGAACATGATGGAGCGCGTGCTCGACGTGCCCAATCAGGAGGTCATCACCAAAGACAACGTCATGGTGCGTACGGATGGCGTCGCCTTCATTCAAGTGATCGACGCATCCCGCGCAGCCTATGAGGTCAATGATCTCGAAAACGGCATTTTGAATCTCGCTCTAACCAATCTGCGCACGGTTCTGGGCTCGATGGATCTCGACGAGATCCTCTCCAAGCGCGATGAGATCAATGAGCGCCTGCTGATCCATATCGATAAGGCCACGAACCCCTGGGGCGTCAAAGTCACAAGGGTGGAGATCAAGGACATCACGCCGCCCCACGACATCATCGACGCCATGGCCCGACAGATGAAGGCGGAGCGCGACAAGCGCGCGGAGATCTTACAGGCTGAAGGGGACAAAACCTCCGCGATCCTGCGGGCGGAGGGCGAAAAGCAGTCCAAGATTCTGGAAGCTGAAGGCCGTCGAGAGGCCGCCTTCCGGGACGCCGAAGCCCGGGAACGCGAGGCGGAGGCCGAAGCGAAAGCGACCGAGTCGGTGAACAATGCGGTGGCCTCAGGCGATGTGGCCGCGATCAATTACTTCATCGCCCAACGTTATGTGGACGCCTTCGAGAAGCTCGCCTCTGCGCCAAACCAGAAGACGATCATCGTGCCCGCCGAGATGTCGGCCCTTGTCGGCTCGCTCGGCGGCATCCAGGAGCTCGTCAACGCGCTTGGCCGAAGCGGGTCGTCCCGAGGCGACACGGCGGAGGGCGGCAAAGGCCCTTGGGATCGCTGAGCCCCATGGACGGCGTCGTTCAGCTATTGGAGACCTTTCCCTGGTGGGGCTGGCTTGCGCTGGCGGGCCTGTTGTTGATTGGCGAAGTGTTGGCCCCTTCCACCCTTTTGTTGTGGCCAGCGCTCTCCGCCCTTTTGACCGGCTTCGCGGCGCTTTGGCCATTTCATCCCCATTGGTCATATGAGATCATACAGTTCGCCCTTGGCACCATCGTCTTCACCTTCGCGGGACCAAAACTGTTGCGCGCCGCGGGGTTGCAGAAGACGGACGCGGACAACGCCGCCCATCTCAATGATCCATTGCATCGTCTGGTCGGCGCGCGGGGCGAGGTGGTGTCGGTCTCCGCCCAAGGCGACTTGCGGATCAATGTCGGCTCCGGCGCGTGGACCGCGGTTTTGGCGGAACCCGCCGTCAGGCTCGCCCCTGGCGATGTGGTGGAGGTCATCGGCGTTGAGAATGGCCGCCCGGTGGTGACGTCCGCGTCTTAAAGCAGGGCGGTCACGCGCGCGCCTTTGTCGCCACGCCCATATAGATAATGGTCGGCGTGGGGAGCGGGCCGAAGACGAAATCGCCGCGACGGTTGATCCCCCGAGGCCCCAATCCCGACATTGCACCGGGCGCCAGCCCGGCCGTCGTGAGAGCCTGGCGCAATTCGCGCGGTTTTATGAACAGCCGCGGATCATGGGCGCCTTGCGGCAGAAGACCCAAAAGGTCCTCAGCCACCGTGATCGTCATGAAGCGGGAAAGCGCATTGCGGTTGATGGTGTCGTAAAGAAACACGCCGCCTGGGGCCAAGACCCGCGCGACCTCGGCGATCACCGCCTCAAGGTCTGTCACATGCTCCAGCACGTCGACGCAGACCACAATGTCGAAGGCGGCGTCGTCATAGGGCAACGCCTCGCCCATCCCCACATCGTATCGGATCGAAAGCGCGGTTTGACGCGCATGGGCGCGGGCGGCCTCGATCGCCTTCTCCGCGGGGTCGATCCCCGTCACGTCCGCGCCCTTCTGGGCGATCGCCTCCGCCATGAACCCGCCCGCGCAGCCGAGATCCAAGACCCGCTTGCCGTCCCACGCCACGTGCCGGTCGAACCATCGCAAGCGGCCGGGAACCAGATTCTTAAGGGTCCGAACCCAGCGCACGTCGTCCGACCACCATTGGGCGGCGACGTCGTCATAAATCGTCAGGTCGTTTCGTCGTGTTTCCGCAAGCATTGCGGGCATGGCGCGCTCCTTGTTCCCGTTCCTTGAGGAAACTAGAGCGGTCGGATGCGTTGTCCTGAGTCGCGTTGCGATGCGCCCGTCCGATTCCTGTCCATGGCTTGCGAAGACGGCGACCCTTTGGCCTCGCAAACATCATTGGCGCAGCGCACAATGCCGATCAGGCGAAAGCACATGGACCTGCGCACGCCCCAGCGCCCAACGCCAACAACCGTGCGTTGCGCCGCATGCTTCCTTTGACAATTAAAAAGAGCGCCCCCGCCTACACCAAAAAGAACGATCCGAGTACAATCAAAGTGTGGACGGCATAGGCGATGGCGGGGGCGGAAAGGTCGCTCCACAAGCTGTTCATGATCGTCGCTCCTCCAATTGGCGTCGTGGGTCGAGGAGAATAGGCGCGACTTGTTAAGAAACCATCACGGAATTGTCATCAAAGTGTCGTGAACGCCTTTGCGCGGCCGGCCCTTCAGGTCGTCCCGTCAAAATACGCGTCGATGAGCGCGCGCGCCTCCACCCGATCGCGCAGCTCTGGGCCGGCGAAGGCGTCATCCAGGGTGCGGTAGTTTCGGACGCGCACGCCCGCCGCCTCGGACAGCGCCTGAACTTGCGCGACGATCGGATCCAGCGGCTCCGGCACGATGCGGACATAGGTGTGCAGTCCGATCGCATGGAAGGCGGCCGCCACGCCCGAGATCGTCGCCAAGGCCTGGGATGAGAGCAAAGGCGTCTCTCGCACATGGCCATAGTCGAAGATCATCCGCGTGTCGGGGGTCAGGACTTGAGAGAGGCAGGCCAATTGATCGACATAGGCGTCAATGTCCTCATCGCTCCAAATGGGTGCGTCGGCGCGGACATAAACCAGGTCATGGTCCCCAAGCACGAGCGCGCTTTGCCGGGACATGGTGATCCTGCCGAGATGTTGTTTTTCCTTCGCCCACATGTCGTTTGAATCCCAAACGCGGGCGGCGAGTCGCCGCGCGCATCGCGATACCCATTGAGAAATAAGACGTTAAAATGGCCTTTCCATACCTCTTTCGATGGTGTCGGCGATGCATGCGGCGGGCGAGCCTCACCAAGGCGGCGCCTCCTCCGCTGCGTCGATCGGTTCGGAGAACGCCGCATCGCCGGTCGTCTCCGAGGGCGCACGCGCTGGCGGCCGCCAGACCGTGAGCGCGACAAAGCCGATCCCAATCGCCAAGCAGAGCGGCGAATAAAACCAAAGATTGTATGTTTCGAACGGTTCCGTCTGGGGCGCGTCCACCGCCGTCAGCACATAGCCGAGCGCGCCGCGCGCGAAGAACACGGCGGCCAAGAATCCCGTCGTCAGGCGCACCATCCAGCGCGGCGGACCGGGAATGATCGCGCCGCCGAACAGCGCCGCCGCACCCGCCAGAAAAATCAGCGACGCCACCATCAAGGTGACGTCCCGATCATACATTTCGCGCAGGCCCGGATCGCCGACCACGCTCTGGATCAACTCCAATTCGGTCCGGCCGGGCCAAAGCCCGCCAAACGCCCAATAGACATGAAACAAGGCGGCGACGGTCAAAGCGCCGAACACCGCGATCGCAACAGCCCGCATGACTGGTTCTCCCACGACGATCCCCCCGCGCATCTTGCCTGAAGCGGCGCAAGGTGGCGAACCGGATCGTCGCGCTCTCTCAGACGTGCATCGCATTCAATTCGAATTGCGCTATTGTAAGTCGGCGAAGTCGGCGTTCGGGGGTCGCCATGGCGGACATCTTCATTTCTTACGCCCGCGACGATCGCGAGCGGGTGGCGGCTTTGGCCGCCGCGCTCGAGTCGCAAGGCTTCTCCTTATGGTGGGACGATCGCATCACCGGCGGCGACGAGTTTCCCGCCGAGATCGAACGCGAGTTGAAGGCGGCGCGCGCCACCGTCGTGGTTTGGTCCGCAGCCTCGGCGAACTCCCGCTGGGTGCGGGACGAAGCGGCGCTCGCGGCGGACGCCGGAAAACTGGTGCCGATCCGGTTCGACGACACGGAACCGCCGCTCGGCTTCAAGCAATTGCAGGCGATCGACTTCGGCGCTTGGCCGGATAAGGGCGGCGCGTTGGTTCCCACCCTGGCGGCGGCCCTGCGCAAGAAAATGGGCGAACCGAAGGGTGAACCACTGACGCCGCCCACCGCGCCGGCGGCCAAGCGAGGCCGCACGCCGTTCATCATTGCGGCGGCAGGGGCCGCGGCGGTTCTCCTGGCCGGGGGCGTCTTCGTCATGCGCGGCGCCCCCCAACCGGCCGCCACGGCCGCGCCCCTGGACGTCAAGGCGGCGTCGATCGCCGTCCTCCCCTTCGCAGATTTGAGCGAAGCGGGAGACCAGGTCTTTTTCGCCGACGGGGTGTCGGAAGAGATCTTGAACGCATTGTCGCGCACGCCGGACTTGAAAGTGGCGGGACGCACCTCCTCATTCTCGTTCCGCGATGCGGATGCGGACCTGCGCGAGATTGGCCGGATCCTGGGCGTCGCCCACATCCTTGAAGGCTCGGTCCGGCGCCAGGGCGACCGAGTGCGCGTCACCGCCCAATTGGTGAAGGCGGAGGATGGCTTTCAACTTTGGTCAGAGAACTTTGACCGCAATCTCGACGACATCTTCGCCGTGCAGGACGCCATCGCCGCCGAGATCCTCGACGAGCTCGCGGAGCGCTTGGATCTGAATGCGCCCAAAACGCGCGCATCGATCGTCACCGATCCTGACGTCTATGCGATGTATCTTGAGGCGAAACAGCTCATCCATACGCGCGGCCTCGACGCCATGGAGCGGGCGGAGACACTCTTAGATCAAGCAATCGCGCAAGACGCGAATTACGCGCCCGCCTATGCGGAACGCGCTTTGGCGCGCATTTTGTTGAGCGATGCGCCCGGATCCTATGGCGATCGCTCGCGAGTCGACATGTTTCCTCTGGTCGAAGCCGACCTCACGCGCGCTCTCACGGCCACGGATTTGGCGGACGCCCACGCTGTTCACGGCCTTTTCATGCTGGACGAGTCGAAACTCGACGCCGCCGTGGGCGCGTTTCGGCGCGCACTGAACCTCAATCCGAGCCATCTCAACGCGCGCAATTGGCTCGCGTTCACCTTTTCCGCGAACGGGCGCATACGTGACCGCGCCGAGTTGTTGGACGAAACGTTTTGGCTGGATCCATTGTTCCATCCCGTCGCGATCAATGCGGCGAGCGAGTTGATAGACATCGGCGCGTATGAACGCGCGGAACGCATTCTCGGCCGCCTACGCGAGATCGAGCCGGATGGACGCACGACTCTCGTCGTCGCCGCAACGATTGCGAACGCCAAGGGTGAGGCCGCACGCGCGACCCAGCTGCTTGAGCGCGCCTATGCCCAGCAACAAGATTCCGGGGTTGGGGACAGACTAAGTTGGTCATACTTTGGCTTGGGTGAATATGACGTCGCGGCCCGTATCGGCGCACCAAGAGTGGAGATTTTTACGCTTTACAACGCGCACCGCTTTGATGACGCGCGCGAATTGGCCAAGAGGCTTTTGGATGAGAACCCTGATTACTATCTCACGCGCCGAGACTATCTGGTAACGCTCGTGCGGCCGGGCTGGTATGAAGATTTGATCGCCTATTACGACGCAATTTGGGGCGACTTGATCGCCTTCGAAAAAGATCTTGCGCCGCTTGTCCTACAGGCGGCGCCGCCATTTTGGGCCTTGGCCGAGGCCTATCGCGAAACCGGTCGCAAGGCGGAATTTGACGCCGTGATGCGCCGTTGGCGAATGAATATCGACTTCGCCCGCGCTGGCGGCGCCGAAAATTTCGAATGGTATAAGCAGGAGGGGGATTGGCACGCTTACAATGGCGAGATCGATTTGGCACTCGATTTTTGGGAGAAAGCCTTGGAGCCCGTCGACGGGCTGTTCAGCGCAGATTCGGACGACGACCAGCTTTGGCCTCTTCTCGAACAGTTCGTCGGGAACCCTCGTTATCAAGCCATGAAACAGCGCAATCGCGAGCGGGTGAATGAGGAACGCGCCAAGCTCGGGCTCGCGCCTTACCCGTTCCCTGCTGGAAGCGGTTGAATGGTGGTGGCGTTGTGGCTCGTCGCAAAGCCTAGCGCGGCCAGAAGGCGGGCCTGGCCGTTCCAATCTCACATGGACCTGAGCATCACAGGCGCATAGCTCGTCGCAACGCCGATCAGGCCGGCGCTGATCGTGACGGATACGACGCCGATCCAGAACCAATCCGTCATGCGCGCCGAACGCCGCGCCCGCCGATCGGCGCGAGCGTACGCCTCAAGCGCCTGGGGCGGCGAACTGGGGGGCGGCGGACCGATCAAGCCCAAGCGCGAGTCTTTCCGTTTCAAGTGAAACACGGCGCGCTCCCACGCAAACCAATCCTCCGAGGACGCGTGCCGGGCCGGTTGCGGCGGCAATTGCGCCATTGCGACTCTCCCTATGATCGAACGAGCTGCGAGTGTACAGCGAATTTCTATGTTTGCAATCCATCTTAGCGTAAACAACATGAGAGGGCCGTTGCAGCGCTGACGCGCGCGGCTTGCGGGCAAGCCCTTGCAGGCGTAGCGTTTCATTGGCTTCGTTGACGCGGGGGAACGCGCCATGACCGTCACCGTCACCGTGAACCGCATCACCATGGACGCGCCGCAGGATTGGCTGAAGCGCGGCTGGGCGGACATGATGAAAACGCCCCATATCAGCATTCTCGCCGGCGTGGTCTTCGTGGCGGCGGGCTTGACGATGACCGTCGGCTTGTGGGTGAACGGCGCGCCGAGCGTGGCGCCCGTGGCGGCGGCCGGCTTCGCCCTCATCGCCCCCGCGCTTGCGGTCGGCCTTTACGACGTCAGCCGACGGCTGGAGTCCGGCCAAGAACGGATCACGATCTCCGACGTTCTGCTGCCGCGCAAAGAGGCGCGCTCACAGCTCGCCTTTTTAAGCTTCATGCTGATGTTTCTGTTCCTGGTCTGGGCGCGCATCGCCCAAATGCTGTTCTTCTTCTTCGCCCATGGCGAATATGGCTTGAGCGCGTTCACGAATTTCCTCCTGAACGACCCGGACGGTCTGACCTTGATCACCGTCGGAACGGCGATCGGAGCCGTGCTCGCCTTCGTCGCCTTCGCCATGTCGGCGATCTCGTTTCCGTTCTTGCTCGACAAGGATGTGGACGTGGTCACGGCGGTGATCGCCAGCGTCAACACGATCCGTCAGAACACCGGCCCCATGCTGATCTGGGCGTGGCTGATCGCGCTTTTGACCGGGCTCGGCGTGTTGTTCGCCATGGTGGGCTTGGTGCTCGTCTTCCCGCTTTTGGGCCATGCGACCTGGCACGCCTATCGGGACTGCATCACGACCAAGCCCTTGCCGCAGTCATCGACCGCCACGGCTTAATCGTCCGACGGGCGCTCGTCGTCGATCAGGATGCGCTCCGCCGCGCCGTCGAGATCGTCATATTGACCGGCGCGGACGCTCCAGAAAAAGGCGCCGAGCCCGAGCAGACCGAGGATCAGCGCCGCCGGCAACAGCCACATGATGGCGGTCATGACCGGGCCAGCCTCAACGCATTGAGCGTGACGACGATCGAAGACGCAGACATGGCGACGGCGGCGACAAGCGGGTCGACATAGCCGAACATCGCCAAGGGCGCAGCGATCATGTTGTAGAGCGCTGCGAGCCCGAAATTCTCAAGCGCGCGCCGGCGGGCCTTCTTCGCAACGTCCAGACTCAAGCCAAGAGGCGCGAGCGACATTCCTTGGATGACGATGTCCGCCGCGGCTTGGGCCACGTCGGCCCCCTCCGCCGGCGACACCGAGACATGGGCGGCGGCGAGCGCCGGGCCGTCATTCAAGCCGTCGCCCACCATAAGCGGCCGCCGCCCCTCGGCTTTGAGAGCGTCGAGCCGGGCGATTTTCTCCCGAGGCGTCGCAGCGCCGACGGCGCGGGCGATGCCTGTGCGCGCGGCCACCGCCTGCGCCGCCTCCGGCCGATCGCCCGAGAGCAGCTCAACGGCGATTCCCCGTCGCTCCAAATCTCGCACGGTCGCGGCCGCATCGGGCCGAAGCGTCTCCGCAAAGGCGAAGCGCACCGGGACCGATCCCTCCAAGGCGAACCACGCCTCCGCCTCCGTAGCGCCGTGCGATCGCGCGCCCACAACCGCCGCCGATCCGAAACGCGCGGGACGTCCCTCGATCACGCCGGATACGCCTTC
>CAYPOX010000006.1:26969-49070 GCA_964412525.1 uncultured Caulobacterales bacterium | reverse complement strand
TGATTGCAGCGGGGGCATATCTTGGCGCCGGGTAGAGGATTGCTCGGCGGCTCGTTCGCATTTTGCGCATCCAAAACCTCAATCTCGGGCTTCACGTCCGGACCTGCTTCCGGGGTCTGGACCAGGGGGCCATCGGCGCCCGGCGGCAGCCACGCAATCGTGCGCAAGTGCTCTTCGATCACATCGCCGATGGCGGCGAGCAAGGAAGGGACATAACGGCCGGCCATCCATTGTCCGCCCCGGGGATCGAAAACGGCTTTCAGCTCCTCAACGACAAAGCCCACATCGCCGCCGCGCCGGAAGACGGCGCTGATCATCCGGGTCAGCGCCACGGTCCAGGCGTAGTGCTCCATGTTTTTGGAGTTGATGAAGATTTCGAAAGGCCGACGCCGGCCGTCCTGGACGATGTCGTTGATCGTCACATAGATGGCGTGGTCGGACTCCGGCCATTTAAGCTTGTAGGTCACGCCCGGCAGAGCTTCATCGCGCGCCAAGGGTTCGGAGAGGCGCTCGACTCCGGCGTCGTTTGCGGCGGCCGGAGTTTCCGGCGCCGAGAGATCCTCGCCGGTCGGCGTCGCGGACTTGGGTGCGTCCCAGGTGAGGACCGAGCCTCTGAGGGGCGTCGGCCGATAGGTGGTGCAGCCTTTCAAGCCCAGTCGATGGGCCTCCCTATAGATCGATTGGAAGGCTTCGAAGCTGATGTCCTCCGGACAATTGATCGTCTTGGAGATCGCGCTGTCGATGAAGGGCTGCGCCGCCGCCTGAACCGCCAAATGGTCGTGTGGCGTCAACTCCAACGCGGTGACGAAGGCGCTGGGCAGCGGCGCATCGGGTCCGTGCGCGGCCCGAAACATGCGATAGGCGTAATCCTCCACCCGTTCTTCGCGGGCGCCTCCGTCGGCTTCCCGCACCTTTCGGCCATAGGAATAGGCGAAGATTGGTTCGATGCCGCTCGAAACATTGTCGGCGAAAAGAGAAATGGTGCCGGTCGGCGCGATCGAGGTCACCAGCGCGTTGCGCACTCCATGGGTGTTGATCGCGGACCGCACGTCTTCATCCAATTCGGCGACGCCCGGCGCAGCGAGAAAGGCGTCCTTCTCGAACAATGGAAACGCGCCCTTCTCCGCGGCGAGGTCCGCGGAGGCGCGATAGGCCTCGCGCTTAAGCGCCGTCAGCCATTGACGGATCAGGGCCAGGGACGTCTCGCCGCCATAGCGGGCGCCGCACATGGCCAGCGCGTCGGCGAGGCCCGTGACGCCAAGCCCGATGCGGCGTTTGGCTTTGGCCTCGTGGGCCTGCTGCGCCAGAGGAAAGCCGGAGACGTCGATCACATTGTCGAGCAGGCGGACGGCGAGGCGGGTCAACTCCGCCAAGGCCTGTTCGTCCAGGGTCGCGTCCGATTCAAACGGCGCGCGCACGAGCCGGGCGAGATTGATCGAGCCCAACAAGCAGGCGCCATAGGGCGGCAAAGGCTGCTCGCCGCAGGGATTGGTGGCGGTGATGGTCTCGCAATAGGCGAGATTGTTGGTCTGGTTTATGCGGTCAATGAAGATGACGCCGGGTTCGGCTGCGTCATAGGTGGAGCGCATGATCGCGCCCCAAAGTTCACGAGCTTTGACCGTGCGGAAGGTCCGCCCGCCGAAAACCAGCTCCCAATCCGCATCTTGATCGACGGCGCGCATAAAAGCGTCCGTGACCGTGACGGAAAGATTGAAATTGGTCAGCCGACCCGCGGAGGTCTTCGCCTCGATGAATTCGAACACGTCCGGATGGTCGCAACGCAGGACGCCCATCATGGCGCCGCGCCGAGCGCCGGCGGACATGATCGTTCGGCACATGGCGTCCCAAACCTCCATAAAGGAGACGGGGCCCGACGCGTCCGCGCCGACGCCTTTCACAGGCGCGCCTTTCGGCCGGAGCGTGGAGAAATCAAAGCCGACGCCGCCGCCTTGTTGGAGCGTGAGCGCAGCCTCTTTCAGAGTCTCGAAGATTCCTGCCATTGAGTCTTCAAGCGCGCCCATCACGAAACAGTTGAACAGCGTCACCTGGCGCGCCGCTCCGGCGCCCGCCCAGATCCGACCCGCCGGGAGGAACCGCTTGTCCGCCAGCGCGTCGTAAAATCGGTCGGCCCAATATGCGCGGATCTCCGGAGCCTCCGCCGCCGCCACGGCGTCCGCCACGCGACGGGCGGTCGCCGCCTGATCCGCGTCGATCGCTTCGCCTTCGAGCGATTTCAAGCGATACTTCGCGTCCCAAATCTGCCCAGCGATGTCATGCGGCATGACGGCTCACTCCTTCGCGAAGGGTCGATACGGATAGACGCCCGGGGCGGCGCCGTCAAACAAATGTTCTAAGTTTGTTCGCCTTGAGCCTCAGCTTCGATCCGGGCGACCGCCGGTTCGATCCGTTCCTCAAGAAGGCGTAAGAACGCGCGGCGATCGAGGTCAGGCGGGATCGTCTCCAGCAGCTCCCATCGGATGATTCCGGGCTTGCGGTCGACGGACCCGTTGATCCAGTAATGGCCCGAATTGAGCGCCACGGGCGCGACCGGCGCGCCGAGCGCTTTGTAGAGGCCGGCGACGCCCGGCTGATAGGCGGGCGCGGCTCCGGGCGCGCGGCGCGTGCCTTCGGGAAAGATCACGACTTCACGACCGCGCTCGATCGCCTTCTTCGCGGCCGCCTGCATGGCGCGAAGCGTCTTCGCGCCGCCTTTGCGATCGATCGGGATCATGTCGAGCTTCCAGGCCCACCATCCGTAGATGGGGATGCGCATGAGCTCGCGCTTCAAAATGATGGCCGGATCGTGAAACACGAGAAACGGGATGATCGTGTCCCACATGCTCTGATGTTTCGAGGCGATCAAAACGCCGCCTTGAGGCAGACGGGCGCAGCCACGGATCTCGTGGCGCAGTCCGCAAATCACTCGCAAGCCGATCAAAACAGAGCCCGCCCAAAGCCGCACCGCCTCCCGCGCGACAATACGGGGCGCAAGCAGGGTCCAACAAAGCGCGACGCCCATGAGGAGCGTCACGACTGGTAGAAAAATGGCGAAAAGGATCGAGCGAAGGCGCGTGATCATGCGTCCGGGGCGGATTGGATGAAAAGACGCGCCGTGATGCCTGCGACTCGCACGCGTGTCCACATCACGAGATATTTCAGAAACTCCGGAGCGACTCGCCGAAACGCCCGCGGATCCCGCCACCAGTCTCGGAGCCGAGCGCCTTCGACGCCCACCGGATAGGGTGCGAACCGCACGCTCGGCATGACTTGGCCGAACTCCAAAAGCGCGCGCGGCATGTGATAGTCGGAAGTCACGACGATTATGGCCTCAAACCCATGCCGCGCGACCCAAGCCGCGGTCTCCCGAGCGTTGCCCGCGGTGTTCGTCGCCCTGCGGCCGATCTCGACCCGCGCCGCGAACGCTTCCGGCGGCAATGCGGTCATCGCCGCCAGGTCCGGCGCGCCGGTGCCTGCATGCACGCCGGAAATCAACAATCGACGCTTCGGATCGCCGCTCAAAAGCGCGCCGGCGGCGCGGATGCGTGCGCCGCCGCCGCCCGTCAAGGCCACGACCGCTGGGGCGGACAAATCGTCGGCGACCTTAGGAGCCCGGCGCGCGAATTCCGCCAATCCGATCAGAAAAGCGGCGGCGAACGCGAATCCGATGGCGAGCCACGCGACGAGCGCGCGGCTCCAGCCGCGCGGATGACCGTCCCGGCCGCCCGCGGCGTTAAGCGCGGGCACGGAAGACGGCGCTGCGCGCGCCCGCGACCGCAGCGGCCGCCAACGCGACCGCGGCGATCAACATGGCGATCCAGAGAATCGGGTCGTCGATACTTGTTTGGGTGAACACGGCGACCTCCGAGCGACGTGCGGACCATGCGACGGTCGCCACCAAGGCTGCAGCGAGCATGACGCCGCCCAGAATGGAGGGGGCCGCGGCCCGAATGTAGCCGCGCAAGGCCTCCTGTGCGATGAATCGACGGCTCGCGCCCAGCCGTTCCAAGAGAGAGACCGTGCCGGCGTTCGCGGCCATCGCCGCCGCGCCGGCGAAAAAAGCGACCGCGCCCGCCGCCGCCACAACCACTGCCGCCGCGGACGCCGCGGACAGTCGCACGAAGCGAAGCGCCGCCAACGCGTCGTCGGCATAGGCGCGATGGTCGTCGACGATGGCCTCGAGCTCGCGCCCGCGGAGCGCCGTGCGGATCGCCGCGACCGCATCCGGCCCTTGGGGCGACAACGCCACGTCGATCACGCGGGGCAAGAGTTCCGACGGCAGGCGATCGGCCTCGCCGATCCAGGGGCGCAGAGCGTCTTGCAGCGCCCGCTCATCCAAAACGCGCGCCGCGACCACGCCGGGAAGGGCGCGGAACGCCTCAGCCAACGCGCCGGCTTCATCCGCCGTCGCGGCGCTTTCGAGCGCCACGGTGAGGCGTCCTCGCAATGCCTGCGCCCGATCCGAGACCGCGGCGTCCGCAATCGCGGCGGCGGCCGCCGCGAGGCAAGCCAGCAGGGTGAGGGCGCCGAAAGCCAGTCCCAAGCCGCCGGAGCCGGCCCGCCGCGCGAACAACCCTCGCCTCGCGCTTGTCATGCCGCCTGCTGCGCCTCGTCGATGCGTCCGTCCGCCAGTCGGATCACGCGGGACCGCATGTGACGGAGAACCCGATCGTCATGGGTGGCGACAATGAGGGTCGCGCCGAGTCGGTTGAGCTCCATCAACAGTCGCATCAGCCTCGCGCCCATCTCCGGATCCACGCTGCCGGTGGGTTCGTCGGCGAGTATCAAGTCGGGCTTGCCGACCACGGCGCGTGCGATGGCGACGCGCTGCTTTTGTCCGCCGGAAAGCGTCGGAGGCAGCGCCTCCATTTTATCTTCGAGGCCGACCCAGGTCAGCAGTTCCGCGACGTCCTCCCGGTACTCCTTGTGCGCGCGGCCGCGGAGCCGAAGCGGAAGCGCGACATTCTCAAACGCCGTCAAATGATCCACGAAGTCCGCGGTTTGCGCGACCAGGCCGACGCGACGTCGCAATTGGGTGAGTTTGCTCCGCCGACCGCCCCAAGGATCGACGCCAAAAAGGGTGATCCGCCCGTCCGTCGGGGCGGCCGTCAGGCTTGCGAGGTTGAGAAACGAGGTTTTGCCGGCGCCGGACGCGCCGACGATCGCGGTCGCGGAGCCCTGAGCCGCCTTAAAGTCGATGGCATGAAGCGCCGGCGGTCCGTCGTCATAACGCAACGTCACGCGTCGGAAGGCGAGAAGCGGGTCCTGCATGAAGAGCCGTACCGCGCCGAGACGCTAGAACAAATCCAGCAGGCGGCGGATGTAGTCGCGCTCCGCCTCCGACCGGGAGGCGTCGGCCGCACGCGCCTTCAATTCCTCCAGGATCTCCCTGGCGCGTTGCCGTTCCGCTTCGCCCGGCACCTGGACGCCGCCGGATCCGCCAAGGCCTCCGCCCGCCGGTCGGCCCAGGGGATCGAAGGAACCGTCGCCCCGCTCAAGCGCTTCACCGTCGCGGCCGGCACGCTCCGCCAAAATGCGCGATTCCTCTTGCGCCAATCGCTCCGCGCCGTCGCGCAAACGTTCGATCGCTTGGGTCTGTTCTTGCAACGCCTCGTTCAAGCGTCCGTCGCGCAGCGCGTCTTCGGCGCGGCGCATGGCTTCCTCGGCGTTCTCCAACTCTTCGCCCGCTCGCGGATCGCGCGATCCGCCGAACGCGTCGCGCAATTCGTTCAGCGCATCGCCAAGCTCGCCTTGGCGCGAGGCCAAATCGTCGTCGCTGCGTCCGCCGCCGCCGCGAAAGGTCTCGTCCAAAAACTGACGTTGCCGACCGATGATGTCGCTCAATTGCTCCAAGGCGTCGCCGAATGGCGAAAACTCGCTGAGATCGCCTTCACCGCCCGCGCCGAAGGTGATTTGAAGATTGCTCAGCATCTGTTGAAGCTGGCTTAAGAGAGCCTGCGCCGCCTCGGTCGATCCGGTTTGCGCGAGTTCCTGCAGCGCATCGAGCAACGCCTCCAGATCCGCGCCGCCGATTTGCATGCCTTCGCCCGCCGGGGCGGCTTGTCCGCCTTGTTCCGCCAAACGCCGCGCCGCGTCCGCCGCCAACGCCTGGAGGTAATTGCGGACCGCATCACGCAAATCGGACATGCGTTCGGCGATCTCTTCTTCCGAGGCGCCTTGGGCCAACGCCTCCATCAGCGCCTGTTGCGCCTGTCTGAGCGCACGCTCCGCCGCCGCGAGACCGCCCCGCTCCACATGGAGCGCCAGGCCCCAAAGGATGCTCTGCGCGCGCGCGACGCGCTCGGCGTTCTCCATGACGGCCTGCAGGCGACGCTCCGCCTGAACCGGGTCGGCGGCGGCGCTGAGGGGGCTCGATTTTTGCGGATCCGGGGCGGCCGGTCCGTCGACGGCCGCCGCATGGCCCGCCAAGGCGTGGCGCGCCGCACGAAGGCCGAGATAGGCGGCGGCGTCGTAGTCGAAATAGCGGTCGGGAAGGATCGCCAACGCCTCGAGAATGCGAACGCTTTCGCCGAGCGCGGTCGGATCGCGGGACAACTCGCGGCGTCTCTCGACGGCGGCGCGGGCCAGCGGGTCTTGGAAGGCGCGTTCAGGAAGGCGGAACCTGATCGTCGCGCTCCGCCCCTCCTGGCCGGCGGCGTCGCGGGCGATGAGCGTCGCCGACACCTCAAGACCGGCCCATGGATGGGAACGCAGATCTGTGGAGACGGCGCCGTCCAAACGGCGCGCATCCCCATCCGCAAGCGGCAACTCAGCCTCCAGGACCGCGTCGGCCGCATTGGGCGCGTCCGCCAAGCGTGCGTGGAGTTTCACGTCGGTCACGCCGAAATCGTCCCGTGCGCGGTAGCTGACCTCCAGGGCGTTGTCTTCGCCCTTCTTCGGCGAATCCGTGAAGGCGATCATCGGCGCGGTGTCCGGCGTGGCTTCAATACGCCAGCGAATCCTGCGCGCGCCGATCCGAATGTCGTAATCGCCGCTTTTCTCAAGTGCGCGCTCCAGCGCGTGCACATTGTCCGCGATCGATTCGAAGACTGTTTTCTCGACGTCGCCTTGATCGGGGCGCGCTTCGAAACGCGGCGGGCGCGATGCGCCGGTCACGCGTAAGGACAATTTGGATCCGGCGACGGCCGTTATGTCGTTCACCGTCGGACGGCCTTCTGCGGTCAGATAAATCGGCGGTTGTTGGACGTAGTCGGGCGGCGTGATCCATGCATCCACGGCGGCCGTCCGGGCTGCGTGTCCGCCAAGGGGCGCCCCAAAGCGAAGCAGGCGTTCATCCCATTCCGGTCCGGCGACGGCCAAGGCGGCGACGAGGGCCACGCCAAGGCCGATGCGCAAGGCGAAGGGATCTCGTCTGGCGAACGCGGCGTTCGGTCCCTGCGCCCGCGCATCTGAGCCGCGTCCCTCAATACGGCGGCGGTGTTCACGCCAAAGCGCCTCCGTCACGGCGTCGGCGTTGGGGGCTAGGCGGTCCGCGGCGGTCGTGAGCGGCCGATGCGGCAACTCCGAATCTCGCTCAAGACGACGAAGCGCGTCGCTGCGTGTTGGAAATCGAAAGCCGCGCAGACCATAGACGGCGGTCCCGACGGCGGCGACCAGGAGCAGAGGGGCGGCGCCGCGCCAGATCGGCCCGATCAGCGCGCCGGCGTCCAACAAAGATCCCACCGCATAAACGCCCGCGAGACCTAGGGATGGCCATAGGGCCGGAGCCAGCCGCTCCCAGGTCAGCGCCGCCTGTGCAAACCGCGCCTGAACCTGCGCGCGTTGCGGCAGAGGCGATCGTTCGCGCGTCCGTCTACGTGCCAATTTCGACATCGCTTCCACCACGTGGTTCAAACGCCATCGTCGACCATCGGAACGCCCATGGCCAGGGCGTCAATCGCGTTCCGATGTGTCGGACGTCTCGGTCTCGACGGCCTCCGGTTCGCCCCAAAGCGGGTCCGGCCGCTCGAGCGAGCCGCGTTTGCCGCAAGCGGAAACCAGGGCCAAACACGTCAATATGAGAAACGTCGATCGCATTTCGACTCCACTACGCTATGTGCCACCCTAGGGACAAACATGGCGCTGGCATGACCGCGCCGCGACGTCGCAGGGAGAGTTCTCATGACCCAAGGTTTGGGTATGAAGACCGCGTTTCTCGCCATGGGCGCGGTCGGCCTTGTCGCTGTGTTTTCGGTGATGGGCGCGGCGGTTTTCGATCCACCGAATGATGACGTGCGGGCGAGCTTGGCCGTGGGCGAGATGTCGGCGTTCTCCTTTACGAAGGAGACCCGTCCGGCTCCGGGTGCGACCGTCGCGGATGCGGACGGCGACGCGACCTCGCTTGCGGAGTATCGCGGCCAGGTCGTCCTGCTGAACCTCTGGGCGACATGGTGTCCGCCTTGCGTGGCCGAGCTGCCGGATTTGGCCGTTCTCGCGGAAACTTATGAGGATCGCCCCTTTGTTCTCGTACCTGTCAGCCTGGACCGGGAGGGTCCGGCCGAAGCGCGCGCATTTCTCGACAATTTGGGGCTGCAAGCGCTGCCGTCATGGAACGATAAGACGCTTGGGATCGCGGCGGAAGTGACGGCGAAGGGGTTTCCGACCAGCATTCTGTACGACGCCCGCGGTATGGAGATCGGCCGTGTGGAGGCGATGGTCGATTGGACGTCGGATGAGGCTTTTCGCCTGATCGACGCGGCTTTGGCCGGCGAATTGGGAATCGGTCCGAACGCGCTGGGTTCTTAGCGAGCGGTCCGAAACGCGTCCCGCGCCGGCTGGGTCGCGACCGCTTGGAAGATGGTCGCCATGACCGCGGCGTAGGCGTAGGCGATGAGGGCGGGCACGATCAGGCCTAAGGCTGCGAGGACCGCGAGAAACCACGCAAAAAGGATCAGCAAGACGTAGGACGCCGCGCCGGACAGGCCGAGGAACAGCCAATCGTCGATCGCTTCGATCCGCGCCAAAAGCGCCAGAGCGGCCGGCAAGCAACCGGCGGCGACGCCGACAGCGGCCAGCCGCAACGCGCCCAGCATCGCGTCTCGACCGTCTTGCCACGGCGTCCAACCGCGCCGCCAAAATATGAAAGGGCAGGCGAGATACCCCGCCGCCAGGACCGCGGCAAGAATGACGCTTCGCGCGACGGGGCTTCCCCAAAGCCAGGGCGCCAGCGGAACCAGTCCCCAAAGGGGAGCCAGCAGCGCGGCCAAGGCGATGCGCGGGCGAAATCGGCGCCATTCCCGCTTCGGTTTCGCCGTTCGGGCCAAGGCGTTCGCTCCGCGCTCCGTTGAAACCGGCCCTGAGCCTTAAACGGGTTTCGCCCTGTTAGGAAAGCCACTCCGGCAATCGGTCTCGCGCCAACATGGCGTCGAAGCTTGGACGCGCGCGGACCAAGGCGCATCGGTCTTCATCGACCATCACCTCCGGCGCGAGCGGACGGGCGTTGTACTCGCTGGCGAGCGCGGCCCCATAGGCCCCGGCGTGCATGAACGCCACCAGGTCGCCAGGCCGGCAGGCCGGCAGGCGACGGCCGGACGCAAAACGATCCGTGGTTTCGCACACCGGTCCCACCACGTCCGCCAACACATGGTCGCCCGCCACGTCCGGCGCGCGCTCCAACCAAAGGTCGTGATGAGCTTGGTAGAGCGCCGGGCGCATCAGGTCGTTCATGGCGGCGTCAAGAACGAGAAAACGGTGGTCGCGCTCGATTTTCACATAGAGCACCCGCGCGAGCAGCGCGCCGGCGTCCGCGGCGATCGATCGGCCGGGTTCGAACACCAAGTCCACGTCAAGACCGCCGATCGCGGCGTCTACGATCTGCGCATAGTCCCTATGGGTCGGCGGGCGGGCCGATCCGTCATAATCGACGCCCAGCCCGCCGCCCAGATCCAACAAGGACACCTCATGACCCTCGGCGCGCAGGGTCCGCGCCAGGTCCGCTATGCGCCGATAGGCCCGCTCAAATGGGGAGAGCTCCATAATCTGGCTGCCGATATGGACGTGCAGGCCGATGGGCCGCAGGCCGGGCAGGGCCGCAGCTTTCCGATAAAGGTCGCGGGCGCGATCGAATGACACTCCGAACTTGGCCCCGGCCCCGCCCGTCGTGATGCCGGGATGTCCGCCGGCGGCCACGTCTGGATTCACGCGCAGGGCGATGGGCGCCGTGCGTCCCATCGCTTCGGCGACGGCGGAGAGGGCTTCGAGCTCCGGCTCGGATTCAACGTTGATCGCTTTCACGCCGATCGCGGTCGCGAAGGCCAACTCTTCGGGCGTCTTGCCGACGCCGGCGAAGACGATCCGCTCCGAAGCCGCGCCCGCCGCAAGGGCGCGTCGAATTTCGCCTTCCGACACCGCGTCAATCCCGGCGCCCGCGTCAATCAAGACTTTCAGGACGGCGAGATTGGCGTTCGCTTTGGCGGCGAAGGCGATCAGCGCGCGCCGATCCTGAAAGGCCTCTTGATAAGCCTTCAAATTGGCGCGCAAGGCGCCCGCGGAATAAACATAGGCGGGCGTACCGTGCGCGTCGGCGATGTCGGCGACCGCAACGCCTTCCGCATGGAGCCGTCCGTCGCGATAGGAGAAACCCCCGATCGCGCGCGTCACCGGGTGGGGACCGGCGAATCGCCCCGATAGTCGTAAAAGCCGCGTCCGGCCTTCCGGCCTAGCCAGCCCGCCTCCACATATTTCACGAGCAGCGGGCAGGGGCGATATTTCGTGTCCGCCAAGCCCTCATAGAGCACCTGCATGATCGACAAACAGGTGTCGAGGCCGATGAAATCCGCCAATTGCAGCGGACCCATGGGATGATTGGCGCCGAGCCGCATCGCCGTGTCGATGCTGATCACGTCGCCGACCCCTTCATAGAGAGTGTAGACCGCCTCATTGATCATCGGCAGCAAAACGCGATTGACGATGAAGGCCGGAAAATCTTCGGCGACGGCGACGGTCTTGCCGAGAGAGCGCGCGAAAGCTTCCGCCTTTTCGAAGGTGTCATGCTCTGTCGCGATGCCTCGGATCAACTCGACGAGCTTCATGAGGGGGACCGGGTTCATGAAGTGAATGCCGATGAAGCGCTCGGGCCGATCGGTGCACGCGGCCAAGCGCGTGATCGAAATCGACGACGTGTTCGATGCGAGAAAAGCGTCTTGCCGCAGATGTTTACAGACGCTTTCGAAGATCTGAACTTTGACCGGTTCTTTCTCCGTGGCCGATTCGATCACCAGATCCGTGTCGGAGAACGCCGCCATGTCGACCGCCGGACGAATGCGCTCCAACGCCGGGCCGACCTCGTCCGGCTTGATGATCTCCTTGCGCGCCTGGCGATCCAAATTTTTGGCGATCGTCTTAAGCGCCGCGTCGATCCGGTCTTCCGACACGTCGTTCAAAAGCACGTTGTAGCCCGCCAAGGCGGCGACATGGGCGATCCCGTTGCCCATTTGACCGGCGCCGACGACGCCCACAGTGCGAATCTCGGTCATGGCCGCAAACTCCCTTCATGTCCCATCCGAGAGATTTACCACGTCCGATGCTGCAGCGCAGCATCATAGGTCGCGTTCGAGCCGCGTATCAGACCCCTCCGGTGATGTCTGAAATAGTCGGAAGTTTGTCATTTCGGCCATCATCCGTGGCCGCTACGGTTCGTCCATGAGATGGAAACGCACCGTCGCAGTCCTGCTGTTCGACAAGGTCAACGCCCTTGACGTGGCGGGGCCGTTGGAGGCGTTCGCGGTCGCGTCTGAGGACGACGCCGCGCCGCGTTACCGCACGGTCGCGTGGTCGGTCGATGGTCCGGTCGTCCGCAGCGAGTCCGGCTTGAAGCTGGCCTCCGACGGGCCGGCGCCGGAGGCTCCGGATGCTGATCTTCTGCTCGTGCCGGGTGGCGCGGGCGTGCGAGATTCAAAAACGCTGGCTGCGTCCGCCCATTGGTTGCGCGCCCACCACGCATGTTTTCCGCGGATCGCCGCCATATGCACCGGCGCCTATGTCTTGGCGGAGGCGGGCCTTCTCGACGGGCGCCGGGCCGCGACCCATTGGGCACACGCCCGCGACCTGCAAAGCCGCTATCCGAATGTGCGCGTCACCCCGGACGCATTGTTTACGGCGGACGACCGCTTTCACACGTCCGGCGGCGTGACCGCCGGGATCGATCTCGCGCTGGATTTGATCGAGCGCGACGCGGGCCCCGGCGCCGCGATGCGGGTCGCGCGCCATTTGGTGGTCTTCCTGCGCCGATCCGGCGCCCAGGCCCAATATTCGACGCCGTTGCAAGCCCAAACCGCGGCCGCCGGCCGCTTGGGAGAGGTCTGTCGCTGGGCGGCCGCCCATTTGGACGCCGACCTTTCCGTGGATGCCTTGGCGGCCCGGGCCGGGCTCAGCCCGCGGCAACTCGCGCGGCGTTTTCAGGACACCTTCGGCGCGCCGCCGGCGAGCTATGTCCAAAGGCTTCGCCTGGATGCGGCGCGCACTTTGCTTTCCCAGGGGGCGCAAGCCGCGCGGGTCGCCCATGCGGTCGGCTTCGCCAGCGAAGACGGATTTCGCCGCGCCTTCCAAAAACGCTTCGGCGTGTCGCCCGTCGACTATCGCCGTCGTTTCGGTCCGACAGAGGAGGATCCATGTTCGCCATCGACCGAAGAACGCTGATCGTCGCCGGACTTGCGTTCGGCGTTCGACCCGTCGGCGCCCAAGGCGCCGTCCAAGACACCTTCGTCTGTCCGCCTTGCGGCTGCGCGATGGACGACGTGATCTTTTCCGAGCCCGGCCGGTGCCCTGATTGCGGCATGGTCCTTGCACCTCGAAACGAGGTCGATCTCGGCTTTCAGCCCCAGAGCCTTCCGCCGGGCGCCGGGCGCTTCGCCATGGAGGGCGGGCGCGGTCGGCGCGACGCCCATGTCTCGGTCCAGTACTTCCGGCCACGCCAATGGGGACCGGACTCTCCGATCCTCCTCGTCATCCCTGGAGCTGGCCGCAACGCGGACGACTATCGCAATATGTGGATCGAGACCGCTTGCGCCAAAAACGTCTTCGTCGCCGCGCTCGGCTATCCGGAGGCGCGTTACGGGTTGTCGGCGTACCACATGGGCGGCGTGGTCCGGGATCTGACGTTGCGACGGCCGCCCGTTCGAGAACAGGTCGGGCCGACGGAGATCATTCGGATGGCGGATGAGGACATCGTCACGACGCCGCATCCAAAACCGGAAGACTGGCTGTATCAGGATTTTGACCGGATTTTCGACCACATCGTCTTGGCGACCGGATCGCGCAGGACCGTCTACGATTTGTTCGGTCACTCCGCCGGCGGGCAGATCGCCCACCGTCTCGCCTTGTTCGCCCCGAACGCCAAGGCGGCGCGGATCGTGGCGGCGAACGCCGGTTGGTACACCATGCCGGATTTGGACACGCCTGTGCCGAGGGGGCTCGGCGGTTCAGGCCTCACGGATGACGGGCTCGCGCTGTCCTTCGCCAAGGACCTGCTCATCCTGCTTGGCGAAGACGATGACGGCGATCACGCCGGCGGAAGCTTGCTCCGCACGCCGGCGCTCGACGCGCTCGGCGTAGGTCGCCGTCAGCGCGGGCGGTCGTTTTTCGAGGCCGCGCGCCAGGAAGCGCAGATTTTGGGCGTTCCCTTCAAATGGATGATGGAGATCGTTGCGCATGTGGGCCACGACCCCTACGCAATGAGCCGTGCGGCGGCGCGTCGACTTTATCCTTAATCCGACGCGCGCCATGACTACCGGCGTGGAGGGCGATATGAAGTGGTTGGTTCGGGCGGCGGCCGTTTTGGCGGCGGGCGCGGCGCACGCGCAAGAAACGAGCGTCGAGTCCGTGTTTGGGAGTGCGTTTCCCGGCGCGTCGATCACCTTGGAGAACAGCCGAGACTATGACGAGAAGGTCTTTTTCGTCGGGCCGTTCAAAAGCGCCTATGAGCCTGACGCGGTTTTGCGCTTGGAAGGTCGGGTGTTCGAAGCGATCTACGCCATCCCGCCCAATCGGTCCGTCTTGGAGGTGTTTCGCGCCTATCAACGCTCTATGACAGGCCAGGGTTTCACCGAGGCCTATTCGTGCGTCGACGATGACGGCTGCGGCGGCAATATCGGCAACGTCCTCTACAAGCGATCGCTCCCCAATGTCCAAAATCGCGACGATCAACGCTATGGCGTGTTTGAACGCACGCGCGGCGGCGTCCGTGAGGTGGCGAGCGTCTATGTCACCAAGCGAGGCAGCAGCGATCCGGAACGCCAAGACGTGAACGTGGTTTTGGAGGCGCTGACCACGGATGCGGAAGAGGCGGAACTCGTGACGCTGAACGCCAGCGCGATCGCCTCAGCTTTGGAGAGCGCCGGCGCGGCCGCCATTTACGGCCTGGAGTTCGCGACCGATTCAGCGGAGCTGTTGCCGGCCTCGAAAGCGGTGTTGGACGAAATGGCGGCGTATCTGTCCGCGCAGCCGGACGCGGCGATCCTTCTTGTCGGGCACACGGACGACCAAGGCGCGCTCACCTACAATATGGATCTTTCAAAACGGCGCGCGGCGGCGGTGCGCCAAGCCTTGATCGAAGATTACGGCGTGGCGGAGGCTCGGCTTTCCGCCCATGGCGTCGGCTATCTGGCGCCGAAGGCGGCCAACGCGTCCGAAGACGGCCGCGCCCAAAACCGTCGTGTGGAGATGGTGCTCGCGCCCGCCGAATGAACGGCCTTGCTGATCCCGCTCGCGCGGCATGGTCATTTTTCCATCCAGCAAAGCGGGGGACGGGCATGGGGCGGCAGTTCGTGACGATCGGCGGCCGTCAGGCGTCGGTCTCCGGCTCCGCATGCCGGATCAGTCCCGTGACGATGCGGGGACCCTCCGGCGTGATGTAGCCCGTATAGAAGCCCCGTACGCGCACCCCGTCGGCGCGGGTGAAACCCACATCGACCATGCCGAATCCTCTACGGACATGGACCGCATGCACCTTAACAAACGCGTCGACCGGATCGGGACGGCGCTGGGCGTTCTCCAAGGCCATTTCGGCGATGTCGCCGGCGGTGGCCACCACCGTCTCGCCCTCTTGCAAAAGAAAGATCCGCGCCCGGTCGTCGTAGGTTTCGCGGACGACGCGCATCTCACCGGCGACCAGGGCGGCAAGATGCTCGCGCGCGAAGGCCGCCAAACGGTCCTTCAGGCTCTCGTCGTCGCCCGTCCAAGGGCCTTGGAGATTGGTCATAGGCGCCGCCCGCTTGTTCTAGCGGCAATTTATGCGAAACAGGGCCAGATTGGCACATTACGATTGTAACTTTGATCAATCACCCAACTGATACGTCAACCGCGTGCAGATATTTTCGCGAGGGACGGGGCGACCGCCGACGATTGATGGGGCATAGCGCCAACGCGCGACCGCGTCGGTCGACGCTGTCTCGAAATAGCCTGTCGGTGAGGACTCCGTGACCTGAAGGCGCGTCGGTTCGCCCTGGGCGGTGAGGTCGAAACAGACGACTGCGTAGCCTTCGATCCCGCGCGCCTCAGCCCGCGCCGGATAGCTCGGGGGAATTCGCATCGTCAGCTTCGGCATCACGAGGACGCGCGTATCCTTGTCCGTGGGCAGGACGAATGAGTCATCATTCAATCTCACAGGGTTCGGGTTCAATTTCACGGCCTCGCGCAGAGTCTGTTCCATCCGCCTCTCCGGTGGCGTGAGGAACTCAGGTTTCTCTGGCCGCGTCCTGTCACGATTGGGCGCCTCGTCGCGCTCAATTCGTCCAAGATCGATCGATGCGCTTGCACGCTCCGTCTTCACCACATGATTGGGCGGAGCGACGAGAACGCGCATGGTCAAGAACAAGGCGGCGGTGACCAAAAAGGCGGTTGGCGCGCTGACGCCGAGGCGGAAACGCTGGGCGGATAGGGCCGTCATGCGTCCTCTCCTTGAAAAAGGAATGGGCGCACGCCCCATGCACGCGCCCGTGCACGCTTTGATCAACGCATGAAAACGCCGATGCGGCAAGATCCGCGACGGTTCCGAGCGCGCTCTAGCCCCTCCGTCTCAAGAACTTCAAACCGGACCAATCCGCGTCGACGGCGCAGACTTTCACGTCCACCCAGCCCTTGGGAAGGACGACGGCGCGCAAGCCGTCTTCGGTCAAATCGCGGAACCGTTTGGAGGATTTCTTCGGCCAGGAGATCCAGAGCATGCCCTTGGGCGCGGCGACCATGGCCAAGGCGGCGTCGATCTCCGCCTCGAGCGCGGCGCGGTCGGCGCAAAACAGGTGCACGACATCGGCGGGGTCGGCGGCGCTGGAGAAGGTCACGCCGTCCGCATCCGCCATCAGATCCGCATAATGGTCTGGCGGGTCGATCGGCCGGCAGGTCATGCCGGGCTTGAGCCCCATTTTTGCGGCGAGCGGCTTGCCCGAATAGCCGGCGGGTGAGGGGCGCGTCACCCGCACGCCCGCCGGAAAGCCTCAGCCCGCCGCCTTGTCCAACTCGGCTTCGAGTTCGGGCACGAGCTTGAACAGATCGCCCACGAGACCGTAGTCGGAGACTTGGAAAATCGGCGCTTCCTCATCCTTGTTGATGGCGACGATCACCTTGGAGTCCTTCATGCCCGCCAAGTGCTGGATCGCGCCGGAAATGCCGACGGCGATATAAAGCTCCGGCGCCACGATCTTGCCCGTCTGGCCGACTTGATAGTCGTTCGGCACGAAGCCGGCGTCGACCGCGGCGCGGCTGGCGCCGACGGCGGCGCCCAGCTTGTCGGCGATCTTCTCCAGCATGGCGAAGTTTTCGCCGTTCTGCATGCCGCGGCCGCCCGAGATGACGATCTTGGCTGCGCCCAGCTCTGGGCGGTCGGATTCGGTCAACTCTTCAGACAAGAAGCTGGCGAGTCCTGGATCCGCGGCGGGGTCGACGGTCTCGACCGGCGCCGAACCGCCTTCGCCCGCGGCTTGGAACGAGGTTGGGCGAATGGTGACGACCTTTTTCGGGTCCGCCGAGGTCACGGTCATGATGGCGTTGCCCGCATAGATCGGCCGGACAAAAGTGTCCGGCGCTTCGATGCCGGAGACGTCCGAGAGCTGCATCACGTCGAGGGCCGCGGCCAGGCGTGGCATGACGTTCTTGCCGATCGTGTTCGCGACCGCGACCACCGCGTCATAATCAGAGGCCAGCGCGATCAACAAATCGCCCAGCGGCTCCGCCATGAAATGGGCGTAGGCTTCGTGATCGGCGTGCAGCACCTTGGCGACGCCGTCGATTTTCGACGCCGCTTCGGCGGCGGGGCCGGCGTTGCGCCCGGCCACAAGGACGTGGATGTCGCCGCCCAACGCTTGGGCGGCGGTCACCGCCTTGTGGGTGGTGTCGCTCAGGCCGTCATGATGGTGATCGGCGAGGATGAGGACGGTCATGGTCAGATCACTCCCGCTTCGTTTTTCAGTTTTTCGACAAGTTCTTGCACGGATTCGACTTTCACGCCCGCCTCACGCTTGGGCGGCTCGGTGACCTTCACCACCGAGAGGCGCGGCGTCACGTCGACGCCGTAATCCTCCGGCGTCTTGGCGTCGATCGGCTTCTTTTTCGCCTTCATGATGTTGGGCAGACTGGCGTAACGGGGCTCGTTCAAGCGCAGATCGACGGTGACGACCGCCGGGCTCTCCACGGCGATCGTCTGCAGTCCGCCATCCACCTCGCGGGTGACGTGCAGCTTGTTTCCGTCCAGTTCGATCTTGGAAGCGAACGTCGCCTGGCCGCGTCCCAGCAACTGCGCCAGCATTTGGCCGGTTTGATTGCAGTCGTCGTCGATGGCTTGTTTGCCCATGATCACCACGTCCGGGCTTTCCGCGTCGCAGATCGCCTTCAGGATCTTGGCGACCGCAAGCGGCTCGGTGGTCACGTCGGTTTTGACGTGAATCCCCCGGTCGGCGCCCATGGCGAGGGCCGTGCGGATCGTCTCTTGCGCCTGTTGCGGACCGACCGTGACGGCGATGACTTCGGTCGCTTTGCCCGCCTCTTTCATGCGAACCGCTTCCTCGACCGCGATTTCGTCGAACGGGTTCATAGACATTTTGACGTTCGCCAGATCCACGCCGGTTTGATCCGGCTTCACGCGAACTTTGACGTTGTAATCAATGACCCGCTTGACGGGGACCAGAACCTTCATGAGCGGCTCCCTTGCATGGACGCTGTGTGCGTTCTTGTACGTGTATCGAAACGGTTAGTGCGGGCTCGAAAGGCCGTCAACGCGGCCCGCGGGCGCGGCCGATCTTCGTTTGTCCCGAGACCCGGTTCTGCAAACGGGCCCGGCTCTGTATAGTGCGGCGCAACAACGCGGCGATGGAGACGAACATGAGCGACAATCAGGAGACTCCAAACGAACCGACCGCTTCAGGTTCTGGCGGTGATGCGATCACCAGCGGCTCCCATCCGATCGGCGATCAGCCTCATGTGGTGATCAAGCCGCCGGTGCTGTTTGCGGGGGCGGCGCTGTTCGGATTGGTGTTCAGCACCTTTCTACCGGACTTTCCCTTCAGCGCGCTTTCCGCGCCCATTCGGCTGGCGGCCGGCGTGATCGTGATCGCGATCGGCGGCGGCGTCGTGACCTGGTGCTTTCTGACCTTTCAACAGCACGGCACGAATGTGCAGATCGCCGACGGCGGCACCAAAACTCTGGTGACGGACGGCCCCTACCGGTTCTCGCGCAACCCCATTTATCTAGGGCTCGCCATCGGCCATCTTGGTCTGGCGGTCCTCGCCGGGAGCCTTTGGACTGCGCTGTTCCTCGCTCCGATCATCGCCGTGCTGCAATGGGGCGTGATCCAGCGCGAGGAAGCGTTTCTCGAACACAAATTCGGCGAGGACTATCGCAACTATATGGCCCGGACGCGGCGCTGGATTTGACCGGTCGCAACCGCGGCTACGCCTCCAGCTCCGTGTCCCAATAAAGATAATCCGTCCAACTGTCGTGCAGATAGTTGGGCGGAAACCGGCGGCCGCGCACGTGCAGTTCAGCCATGGTCGGTCGCTTCGGCATCTGCGCCGGGAACATCTGGGCCTCTCGCGCAGATTTCCCGCCTTTCCGAAGATTGCAGGGCGCGCAGGCCGTGACGATGTTCTCCCACGTGGTCGCCCCGCCGCGGGAGCGCGGCACCAAATGATCGAACGTCAAATCGTCCCGTGCGCCGCAATATTGGCATTGGAAACGGTCGCGTAAGAACACGTTGAAGCGCGTGAACGCCGGCTGGCGCTCATGCTGCACATACTCCTTCAGGGACACGACGGAGGGCAGCCGCATGTGGAATGACGGGCTGCGAATCACGCGATCGTATTCGGAGACGATGTTCACGCGATCCAGAAAGACGGCTTTGATGGCGTCTTGCCAAGACCAAAGAGACAGCGGGAAATAGCTAAGGGGACGATAGTCGGCGTTGAGGACAAGCGCCGGAAACGAGTCAGGAGAAGAGGCGGGTACAGCTACCATCGCCGCCTCCTTGGCAAGAAGGACCTAAGCCTGATCCTATGGTCAAGTGTATGCTTGAAAGCGCCGCCCCATCACTGAAACGTTGATCCAAGTCGTCGCGCCGGACTTTAAGCGATTCTTCATGACGTTCTTATGACGATAGGCGATTAAGCGCGCCGGTCCAGGGGTATCGGAGGAATCCAGTCCGCGAACCGCCCTTCATTCGCGCTCATCAGAAAGCGCGCGCCCGCCGCCAGGCCGTTTGGCGAGATGCCGTGCCCCACGCCGGGCTCCAAGCGCCACTGCACCCGTCCGCCCAATGCGCCCAACATTTCGATCGATGCGAGCAGGGCCTCGGCGGGCACGGTCGCGTCCGCGTCGCCGTGACACATGAAGATGGGCGGCAAGGGCCGCCCGGCCGGCGGAGGCGCAAGGATGCCGCCCGAATAGGCCAGCACCGCCGCGGGCGGGGGATTGCGGCGCGCGCCCAAATGCAGCGCAAGCATGGCGCCTTGGCTGAACCCCATAATGACGAGCCGATCCGGTCCCAGACCCGCCTGCTCCAGCTCCCGGTCGAAAAAGCGGTCGAGGCTGGGCGCCGCCGCCTCCGCGCCTCGGGCCAGCAGGGTGGGATCCATCTGCGTGATCGGAAACCACTGCCGTCCCGCGGGATATCCAGGCACGGGCTCCGGCGCGTCCGGGGCGACAAAGGCCGCATGGGGCGCGATTTGCGCCCATTCCGGCGCAAGGCCGATCAGATCCTGGCCGTTGGCCCCGTAACCGTGGATCAACACCACGATTTGCCGCGGCGGTCCGCCGGCGGCGGGTGCGAGGCGCGGCCCGTTTAATATGTGAACGGTCATGGCGCATTCCTCCTCAAGCGGCCTTGCTTGTAAGCGGCGCGGCGCAAGGCGCAAGCCGCGCGGGTCATTGGGGCGTGCGCCCTTTCAGGACGGCGTTGTAGCTCCAGAGGATATGGGCGGCGGCGCCGCGGCGCGGGGCCCATGCCTGCGCGGCGGCCTCCATGGCGGGATTGTCCGGTCGCGCAATCTTGGCGGCGATCCCGTAAGACGCCATCAACGCCACGTCATGAGGGGGCCAGATGTCGCGTCGGCCTTCGCAAAACAGAAGGTAGATCGCGGCGGACCATCGACCGATCCCATAAAGATCGGTCAAGGCCTTCGCGGCTTCAGCATCCGGCAGCCTCTTCAGTCCTTCCGGATCGAACGCCCCGTCGCGGATGGTCTCGGCGAGCGCCAGAACGTAACGCGCCTTTTGCCGGGTGAGGCCGAGCCCGCGCAGTCCGTCCGCCTGGGCGGCGAGGGCGCGTTCCGGCGTGAACGGGCGCAAACCGTCATAGAGTCGCGCGACGATGGCCTGGCCTGCGGGCGCGGACACCTGCTGTTCTGCGATGATCCGCACGAGGCCTTCAAATCCGCCGGGACGCCGCCGAAAGGTCGGGCGACCGTCCAATGCGGCCATGGCCCGTCCCATCGCCGGGTCGGATTTGGCCAAAAAGGCCGCATCCTTTAACAACGCCTTATCGGCCGTGCCGTAAAGTGCAGGTTCATATGGTGTCGCAGTGTGGTCACGCATCTGCGCGCGCCCTTGAAACGGGGACGGAATTGGGGGGATGCGAATGATGCGATGGATCGCGCTGTCCGCGGCGGCTTTGGGCTTGGCAGCGTGCTCGGCGGGCCTGCGTCATGAGGAGCGTTTCGTCGGCGTCATCGATCCGGTCAAGACGGTCGAGGTGGTGCGCTACGAATCGCCCGTGCCGGTTCCTCAATATGTGGACCGCGAGTTCCGTGAGGAACTCTTCGAAGAACTCTACGAAAAAAACGGGTTTCGTCGCGGCAAGCACGGCATGCGCGTCGCCTATCGCTATCTCGACCATGAAGGCGAAGACGATTCGCCGGAATACTATCGGGTGGGTACGTCCTCGGACCCGGAAGAATCCATCTTTGTCGAGGTGGTGTTTCTGGCGCCGGACGACACCCGGCTTGGGCGCATCATCGCGTCCGGCAAACGTACGCGGTTCGCTTTTTACCTGATGGGGCCGCGCGGCGGCGCCTATCGCCAAGCGGCCAAAAAGATCGCCCATTATGCGCGCGACGTGTATGGGCAGGATGACGCGGATCTCACCCAAGATATTGTGCGGTGATCCCGGCTTAGTCTCGATCTCGGAGGGGAAGACCATGCTGCAGAAAGTTCTCACGGCCGGGGCCGTCGTCGTCACCGTGGCGGGTTGCGCCACCGCGGTGAAAGGCACCCGCACGGATCTCACCATTCAAAGCCGTCCGCACGGCGCGGTGGTCCGGATCGACGGCATCGACACCTGCACAACGCCGTGCACGACGCGCGTTTTGCGCCGGATGCACACGGTGGAGGTGTTGGCGCCGGGATATGGCGCGCGCACGGTTTATGTGGGCCGTGCGGTGCGCGGTGACGCCATGGCGGCGGCCACCATCGGCAATATCTGGAATGGGGTGCTGCCGGGTTTGGTGGCGGACTTCACGACGCGCTCGGTCTACCGGCTTTCGCCGAACCCGATCATGATCGATTTTGAAAACGATCCGATGACGCCCGTCGCCGACCAGGGATCCAGCTCGCGGTCCTAGTTTGCTACATTCGTTCGGCCGCGCGCATTTGACGGCGCGCTGTCCGACGAGAAGCTGCGGGAA
>CAYPOX010000006.1:0-26959 GCA_964412525.1 uncultured Caulobacterales bacterium | reverse complement strand
ACCCGGGTGACTTTCGCCAGATAGATGTTGCCGCGCAGTTGACGGCGCGCGGCTGCGGAACGGCGTCTACATCTCCAGTCTCAACTTTTGCGTTTTGCGCCTTAGAATTGTACGCCCCCGACCACGGTGATGAGGGCCGTTTGCAAGGGGAGTAAAGTGATGATTCGTGTCATGGCGGCGTTGTGCGCCGTGTTGATCGTGGCGGGCTGTTACGGAAGTCGCAGCACCACGGTTTTGGATGTGTCCGATACTCGGCGAACGTTTAACAGCTATACGTTGGAACGCGCCGATTCGACGGTCAATGTGCCGAGCGAGTTGGTTGCCGCGTTTGAGGCCGAATTGATCTCCGAAATGGCGGAAGCCGGGTTCTCCCAAGGCGGTCCGTTGAAGATGGTCTACCGTTTCATCCGCTATGAAAAAGGCAGCCAGGCGAAACGTTACTTCCTAGGGTTCGGATCAGGGACGGCGTCCGCGACCGTCGAGGTGCGATTTTTTGACGAGGATGACGTCGAACTCGCCAAGATCCAAGCGGAAGGCGAGTTGATGGGCGGTTTCTTTGGCGGTGACAAGGCCGCGACCATGACGAAAGCGTCCAAAGAAGTTTCGGAGTTCGCACAAGAACGCTTCGGGCCGCCCACGACCGAGTAACGCTTCACACCCATTCAGAAACACCAGAGCCGGCGCGGCGACGCGCCGGCTTTTTTCCATGTTTGTGAGGACGCGGCTGACCATATGCTCCGCGCCGCGATCATGCACGCGAAGACCGCCTGCGCTGTTATTCTAAGCCATAAACCGGATCAAACTATGCTCAAAAAATGCAAAATTCCAAACAATTAAGGAACGAGCGATAGAAAATTTTGTAGCCTATAGCACGTTTGTTGCACCCAATGCACTTATATGCATATTTATGACCATATTTGGATCCAGCGGGGATAATGCAGATGCGGTGGTGCTGTCTATGCGTCTTGGGGTTGCTGTGTGCTTGTGCGCAAAATCCCGATAAGGTTCAAGCGGAGTATGTCTCGCCACTCATATATCAAAACCTCGATTGCGAGCAGATCGAGATGGAACTGATGCGCGTGTCGCGCGAGGTGTCTGCCGTCTCCGGTCGACAGCGCGATGAACGCACGAAAGATCAAATCGCAACGGGTGTCGGTCTCGTGGTCTTCTGGCCGGCGCTGTTTTTCCTGGCCAAAGGAGACGAAAAGGATCGGTTGGCGCGTCTCAAAGGCGAGTATGAAGCCCTGGAGCACGTCTCGCTGCAACAAAAGTGCAACATTTTTCCGCCGACTTGAGGACGAAACGCTAGAGCTTGGGACCGGCGCGGCGACGCGCCGGTCGTTTTCATTTAAGCGGGCGGCATGGCCGATCGCGTCGTCACCCGCTTCGCGCCGTCGCCCACGGGGCGGCTGCATTTGGGACACGCCTATGCGGCCGTGTTCGCCCATGATTGGGCGCGCGCCCATGGCGGGCGCTTTCTTCTGCGCATCGAAGACATTGACGGTCCGCGCTGCCGCCCGGAGTTCGAATCGGCGATCTTCGACGATCTCGTATGGCTGGGCTTGTCATGGGATGGCGCTGTTCTCCGACAATCGGATCGGCTGGTAGACTACCGCGAAGCGCTGAACGATCTGGCCGAACGCGGCCTGATTTATCGCTGCTTCCGCACGCGCAAGGACCTTGTCGCCGAGTCAATGGCGGCCCCACATTGGGACCGGAGCGGCCCGCCGCCACCATTCCGCGGGGCGCCCCTGTCGCCGAATGAGGAGGCCGCCCGGCTCGCCGATGGCGACGCGTTCGCGTGGCGGTTGTCGCTCGAGGCGGCGCAGGCAGCCCTCGGCGCGGCTTGGGACGATCTGGAATTTCTTGAAATCGGCGAGGGAAGGGCGCAGGACGAACATACGGTCATGGCGGAGCCCGCACGTTTGGGAGACGAGATCGTGGGCCGGAAGGACATCGGCGTCAGCTATCACCTCGCCTGCGTGCTGGACGACGCCGCCCAGGGCGTCACCCATGTCCCGCGCGGCGAAGATCTGTTCGAAGCGACCCATCTCCACGCCTTGCTCCAGCGCCTGTTGGATGTGCCGACACCGATCTATGCGCATCATCGCCTGGTGACCGACCTGGCGGGCAAGCGGCTCGCGAAACGGGATTCGGCGCGAGAATTGGCGGCCCTGAGGGCCGAGGGCGTTGACGGCGCGGACTTGGTCGACGCGCTCCGAAATCGCGATCTCGACAGATTCGGCGCGCAGCTCTCGACATGAAACGGGACGTCCAAGCGCTGGCCTATGTGGTGTTGATCGGCGCGGCGTTGATGCTGGGTTTCGCGCCGATCCTCGTGCGCTTCTCCGAGGCGGGCCCCGAAGCCACCGCCTTTTGGCGATTCGCCATCGCGGCCCCGGTGTTGATCGGCGCGGCCTTCTGGCGGAGCGGGCGGCTGCCCAGTCCTGGCCCGCGCAAGGACCGTGTCGCGCTTGTGCTCTGTGGAGTGTTTTTCGGTCTCGACATGGTGTTCTGGCACGCCTCGATCACGCTTACGACGGTCGCCAACGCGACGCTTCTCGCCAATTTGTCGCCTGTGACCGTCGTGCTCGCGTCCTGGTTTCTCTTTGGCGAAAAGCCCGAGGCGCGCACCGCGCTTGGCGGCGTCGCCGCTCTGATCGGGGCCGCATGTTTGGCGGGCGCCAATCTCGGCATCGATCCGAGCCGTCTCACCGGCGACGCGCTCGGCGCGATCACAAGCGTCTGGTACGCCGGTTACATTCTCTCCGTGCGCCGCGCCCGCGCCTCGGCTTCGGCCTTGCGGGTGCTCGTTTGGACCACGGTGATCGGCGCCCTGGTGGCGGGGGCCGCGACGCTCTTGATGGGCGGCGACGTGATGCCGGAGACGGCGGCCGGGTGGGCGGTCGTGGCCTTGCTCGCCCTGGTGGTCCATGTGGGCGGCCAAGGCGGCATGGGCTGGGCGCTGGGCCACGTATCGGCGGGTGTGGCCTCGGTCGTCATCCTCGTGCAGCCGGTGGCGGCGGGGTTGTTCGGTTGGATCTTGTTCGGCGAGGCCTTGAGCGCGCTGCAATGGGCCGGGGCCGGATTGGCGCTCAGCGGCGTGGCATTGGCCCGGCCAAAATCGGCCCGCATGGCCTCGACCGTCAGCGTCCCGGCAGGAGCACGAAGCTCAATGGGACGCGATCCCACGAGTGGCGACGCGCCTTAACCGGCGTTCTCAAAGTGTGTGCGTGAAATTTCCGCTCCAGCTTTTCGCCGCGTGACGCCATGGCGCTGGGGCGGGATCAGCCACAGGACGACCATGCGCGGTTCAGTTTTGCGGATCGTAGAAAAGCGGGCAGTCCCGGGACACGGAGAGTTCGCCGATCCGACCGCCGCCCGGCGTCTCTTTGATGCCGTTCATGGTGAGATAGCGGCAGACGCGCTCGCTCGCCACCCGTCGCCCGTTCACGGTCAGGCCGCCGCCGTCGACCGTGCCGATATAGATCCCGCCAGTGGCTTGCAGCACCAAGACCACCGCCACGACAAGAACAATGAGAAAAATGATCGCCCGCATGACCCCTGAATGGGGCGCCCGCACGTTCAGATCAAGCGGCGCCGCGCATCCGACGCGCGCCTTCGGCCGCGATATGCGCGATGTCAGCCATGATCCCGTTCAGCTTATAGTCTTTCGGCGTGTAGACGGCCGCGACCCCGGCCGCCCGCAAAGCGTCGGCGTCATCATTCGGAATCACGCCGCCGACCACGACCGGCAGATCGCCCAGCCCCTCGGCGCGAAGACCCTCTAGGACTTGGCGGACCAACGCCGCATGGGAGCCTGACAAAATCGACAGGCCCACCACATGCACGCCTTCCTCCAAAGCCGCGTCGACGATCTGGGCGGGGGTCAATCGGATGCCCTCATAAACGACCTCCATGCCGACGTCGCGCGCCCGGAGGGCGATCTGCTCCGCCCCGTTGGAGTGGCCGTCGAGGCCCGGTTTGCCGACCAAAAGCTTGATGGGCCGGCCCAAGGCGTCCGCGGCGCGTTTGGCCGCCGCACGGGCCGCCTCGAAATCGCCGTCGTCGGCGCGAGGCGGGGCGGCCGCCAAGGACAGGCCCGTGGGCGCACGATAGTCGCCATAAACCTTCCGCATCGTCTCCGCCCATTCGCCGGTGGTCACGCCGGCGCGCGCCGCCTCCAGCGAGGCGGGCATGACGTTGCGGTCCTCCCGGGCCGCCGCGTCCAGCGCCGCCAAGGCGGCGTCGACGGCCGACGGGTCGCGTTCGGCGCGCCAGGCTTTCAGGCGTTCGATCTGCTCTTGCTCCACATGGGCGGGCACGAATTGAGCCAGATCATCGGCGCCTTCGGTGAGAGGCGACGGCTCTGTCTCCCGGAATCGATTCACGCCGACCACCACCTGCTCGCCGCTTTCGATCGCTGCGACCCGCCCGGCATGGCTCTCCACCAGACGCCGCTTGATGTAACCGGACTCCACCGCAGAAACGGCCCCGCCCTGTGCTTCGACGGCGGCGAGCTCTTCACGCGCCGCCGCTTTCAACGCTTCGGTCTTCGCCTCGATCACGGGCGATCCGTCGAAAATGTCGTCAAACTCGAGAAGGTCGGTTTCGAAGGCGAGAACTTGCTGCGCCCTGAGGCTCCATTGCTGATCCCAAGGGCGGGGAAGTCCGATCGCTTCGTTCCAGGCGGGAAGCTGCACGGCGCGGGCGCGGGCCCGCTTGGAAATCGTGACGGCCAGCATTTCCAGCAGGATGCGGTAGACATTATTCTCCGGCTGGCTTTCCGAAAGGCCCAGAGAATTCACCTGCACGCCGTAACGGAACCGCGCCAATTTCGGGTCGTCGACGCCATAGCGCTCTTTGCAGGTTTCCTCCCAAAGGTCGACGAAAGCCCGCATCTTGCACATCTCAGTGATGAAGCGGATGCCGGCATTGACGAAAAAGCTGGTCCGTCCGACGAGCTTCGGGAACAGCGAATCCGGCACGTCGGCGCGATCCCTCAACCGATCGAGCATGGCGTGCGCAGTGGCGAGCGCGTAGGCCAGTTCTTGAGCTTCGGTCGCGCCGGCTTCCTGAAGGTGGTAACTGCAGACATTGGTCGGGTTCCACTTCGGCACCTCGGCGCCGCACCAGGCCACGATGTCGGTGGCCAGCTTGAGGCTCGGCTCCGGCGGAAATGCGTAGGTGCCGCGCGACAGATACTCCTTGATCAAATCGTTCTGAACGGTGCCGCGCAGCGCCGTCTTGTCCGCGCCTTGGGCCTCCGCGGCCGCGACATAGAGCGCCAAAAGCCAAGGGGCGGTCGCGTTGATTGTCATGGAAGTGTTTGCGTCCGCCAGCGGAATTCCGTCGAACAGCGTTCGCATGTCTCCCAAATGGCTGATCGGCACGCCGACTTTGCCGACCTCGCCTTCCGCGAGCACGTGATCGGAGTCGTATCCGGTCTGAGTGGGCAGATCGAATGCGACGCTGAGCCCGGTCTGGCCTTTGGCGAGATTGGTCTTGAACAGCGCGTTCGTATCGGCCGCTGTGGAATGACCGGCATAAGTTCGAATGATCCAAGGGTCGTCGCGGGTCATGGCCCCTCTTGCTCGCTATGGCGCGACAGCTTGGAGCACCGTTGAAGCGAGAGCAATCGCGATCATGCGGTCGGCTCAAACGTCACGCGGTTCGCAGATCCTCGAGGTCCGAACCACCGCACTTAGACGGGCGCAACCTCAGCTTGGATGGTTGATCGTATTGAAACATTAAGCGTTCAGCCCATTCTTTCAATGAACATTTCACGCGGTTTCTAAAAGATGTTTGCTTCGGTATTTCCCCGTGCCCTATGGCGTCAACGGACGCAGGGCTTTGGGTTGCGCTCCCAAGGGCTCGTGGTCATGCTGCGCACGCGAAAACAACGAGAAGGGGGGATGCGCCATGTCGGTCGCCGAATCCGCAACCCGCGCTCCAAAAGATCTCTACGACATGGGCGAGATTCCGCCCTTAGGGCATGTGCCGCCCAAAATGCATGCCTGGGCGATCCGCAAGGAGCGGCACGGGCCCCCGAACCAGTCCTTCCAATTGGAGACGGTGCCGACGCCGGAACTCGATTCCGATGAAGTTCTCATGCTCACCATGGCGTCGGGCGTGAATTACAACGGCGTCTGGGCCGCGTTGGGTGAGCCGGTCTCCGTGCTCGACTTTCACGGACGCGACTACCATGTGGCGGGGTCCGATGCATCCGGCGTGGTCTGGGCGGTCGGCTCCCGCGTCAAGCGGTGGAAGCCGGGCGACGAGGTGCTTGTTCACTGCAATCAGGACGACGGCGACGACGAGGAGTGCAATGGCGGCGATCCGATGCTGTCGCCGAGCCAGCGGATCTGGGGCTACGAAACGCCGGACGGCAGCTTCGCCCAGTTCACCAAGGTTCAGTCGCGCCAATTGATGGAGAAGCCGAAGCACCTCACCTGGGAGGAGTCGGCCTGTTACACCCTGACCTTGGCGACCGCGTACCGCATGCTCTTCGGCCATCGGCCGCACATTCTGCGTCCGGGACACACCGTGTTGGTTTGGGGCGCGTCCGGCGGTCTCGGTTGTTTCGCGGTCCAACTCTGCGCGGTGTCGGGCGCGAACGCGATCGGGGTGATCTCCGATGAGGACAAACGCGACTATGTGATGTCGCTCGGGGCGCGCGCGACGATCAACCGCAAGGAGTTCGATTGCTGGGGCCAATTGCCTAAGGTCGGCACGCCGGAACACGACGCCTATTTCAAGGAAGTGAAACGCTTCGGCAAAGCGTTGCGCGGCCTGACCGAGGGGCGTGAGTTCGACATCGTCTTCGAGCATCCGGGCGAATCAACCTTTCCTGTCTCCGTCTTTCTTGCGAAGCGCGGCGGGATGGTGGTGATCTGCGCGGGAACCACAGGTTACAATCTGACGATGGATGCGCGATTCCTATGGATGCGGCAGAAGCGGGTGCAGGGCAGCCACTTCGCCAATCTGCAACAGGCGTCCGCAGCCAACCGATTGGTCATCGATCGGCGGATTGATCCGTGCTTATCGCAGGTGTTTCCATGGAGCGACGCCCCCAAGGCCCACACGCTGATGTGGGAAAACAAGCATCCCCCCGGAAATATGGCAGTGCTCGTCAACGCGCCGCGCCCGGGGCTGCGCTCCCTGGACGACGCGATCGACGCGGCGAGCGGACGCTGATCGGGCGTCTTTTCGCATTTGTCGCGGCGGCGGGCGCGACCGCCGCCTCCGCCGAGCGATTGACCTTCGAAAAGCTCCACGGCGATCCGCCGATCGCCGGCGCGGCGCTGCAAGGCCTCCAGATTTCGCCTCAAGGCGATCGGGTCACCTTTCTCCAGGCGGCTGAAGACGACGCGGAACGGCTCGATCTTTGGGAGTTCGATCTCGAAACGGGTGAACGGCGCGTCCTGGTGCGTTCGACGGATTTGCTTGGCGGGGCAGAGGAAACGCTGTCTTCGGAGGAGTTGGCGCGCCGCGAGCGCCAGCGCATCCGCGCCACGGGAATCGTCGGATATCAGTGGAGTGCCGACGGCGAGATGTTGCTGTTTCCGCTCAATGGGGACGTCTATCTCTATGAGCTGAAGCGAAACTTGGTGCATCGCGTGACCGAGACCGACGCGGCGGAGATCGACGCCAAGCTGTCGCCGAACGGTCGTTACGTCTCCTACGTGAGGGAAGGCGATCTTTACGTCTTCGACCTGTATCGCGGGTCCAACGAGCTGATCGTCTCCCTTGTCTACGGCCCCAAGGAAAAAGAAGAACGCGAGCGTCGCCTGACCGACGATGCGGACGAAACGGTCGTCAACGGAACGGCGGATTTCCTCGCACAGGAAGAGATGGGGCGCTTTTCGGGCTATTGGTGGTCGCCCGACAGCAAACGCATCGCTTACCAACGCAACGACGAGTCCGGCGTCGCGATCATCACCCGAACCGAGGCGACCGCGGACGGCGTGACGACCGTCGATCAACGCTATCCCCGGGCCGGCGCGGAAAACCCCAGGATCGACCTCTACGTCATCAATGTGTCCGGGCGGCGCGCCAGGCGGCTGATGCGGTTCAACCAAGACGATTACCTGGCGCGGGTCGAATGGTCGCCGCATGGCGGCTCGCTCCTCGTCCAGCGCCAAAACCGCGATCAAACGCGGTTGGAGTTGCTGCGCGTCGATTTGGACGGCGACGTGGAAGACGTGATGATCGAGGAAGACGCTGACACCTGGGTCAACCTGCACGACGATTTGGTCCCGCTGCCGGACGGACGCCTGATTTGGACGTCCGAGCGCACCGGCTATCGCCACATCTATCTGCGCGAGGTGAGCGGCGCATTGCGTCCGATCACGGCGGGCGCTTGGGTGGTCGACAATATCGCGTGCGTCGATCCGGAGCGTGAACGGGTCTTTTTCCACGGCTGGCGCGAAGATCCGCGCCAGCGTCACATTTTCACGGCGCCCTTCGAATCGGACGATCCGGGGACGCCGACTCGTCTGTCCGCACGTCCGGGTTGGCACGACGTGAGCTTCGACACGGCCTGCGAAACTTACATCGATGCGTTTTCAACGGCGCAGACCCCGATCCAAACCAGCTTGCATGGCCCCGATGGCGAACGGCGCATTTGGTTGGAGAAAAATGCGCTCGACGCAAAACACCCTTGGACGAACGTGCACGCCGAGCGCCCGGCGTCCGAGTGGGGGACGCTCGCGGGTCCGGACGGCGCCGAGCTCTATTACCGCCTTCTCAAGCCGCGCGCTTTTGAACCGGGGCGGCGCTATCCGGCGGTCCATCTCGTCTATGGCGGGCCTCGCGTGCAGACGGTCGCCGATCGCTGGGGGCGCTTCAATCTCCTGGGTCGCGTGCTCGCTGACGCCGGCTATGTCGTGTTTTGGTTGGACAATCGCGGGTCCGGCCGACGAGGCAAGGCCTTTGAGGATCCGATCCATCGGCGCATGGCCGGGGCGGAGGTCGAGGACCAACGGGCGGGGCTGGAATGGCTTTCTGCGCAGCCCTTTGTCGATCCGGATCGGATCGGCGTTCATGGTTGGTCCTATGGCGGCTATATGACGTTGCACCTCTTGGCGCGCGCGGGCGATCTGTTGGCGGCGGGCGTCGCCGGCGCGCCGGTGACCGATTGGGCGCTTTACGACACTCACTACACGGAGCGGTATATGGGCACGCCGCAAGAGTATCCGGAGGGCTATGCGGCCGCCGGCGTGTTCGGTCATTTGGAAGGTTTCTCGCCCGCTTTGCTCTTGGTGCACGGGATGGCCGACGACAATGTGATCGTCGACAACTCCCTGCGATTGATGGAAGCTCTGCAAAAGGCGGGCGTGTTGTTCGAAACGTCTCTTTATCCGGGCGAACCGCATGGACTGCGCGACCGCGTGAACCGCATCCATTTCGGACGGTCCATGCTCGATTTTTTCGAGCGTCGGCTGCCTGCGCGTGACAGTACGTCGCGCAACTGAGCCCGCGACCTGAACGCCGGACGGTTCACTTTAGTTTATCAAGCGCCGGCGCGATCGGCGCATCACCGTAAACGACGGAAACGGACAAAAAGGGGAAGAAGATGACGCCCGCGCTCGCCACGCAGAATTCAGATCCGCATGTGGAGCTCGTCGCGCAGACCCGCGCGGCGCAGGCCGCTGCACGCGCCTATGTGGAGGCGGCGAAAACGCGCGTCGCCGCACGGCTTGAGAAAGCGGGCGGCGGCGGCGAGGCGCTGCGTCAGGAGCAGCGCGCCGTCCACGCGCTCGCTTGGGCGGCGACCTATGCCGAAACCTTGGCGCAAATGTCCGCTTGGGCGGCGGCGCGATTGGAAGAGGGCGCATTCGGCCCCGTCGAGGCCGCGCTGACCCGCGTCCTGTTTGGCGAATATCTGGCGCATTTGGCCGGCGGCGTGCCGCTGGGCCAGGGCGAGGTGGCGCGCCCCTGGGACATGGATGCGGCCTCCCACGCGGCCGAGTTGTCCAGCCAACGCGACGTCGCCCGTTTGATCGTCGACGGCACCTCTCCGGCGGCTCGCGCGGCGCTGGCGGCGGCGTTGCCGGGTTTGCGCGGCGCGGCGTCGGTGGGCGATCCCGGGCTCGACGAAACGCTTCGCCTCGTGTCCGATCAGTTTCGCCGCTTCGCCGCGGATCAAGTCGCCCCCCATGCCCACGGATGGCATATGGCCGACGACCTGATCCCGATGGCCATCATCGACGCCATGTCTGAACTCGGCGTGTTCGGCCTCACCATACCGGAGGAGCATGGCGGCCTCGGCATGGACAAGACGGCGATGTGCGTCGTTTCGGAAGAACTTTCGCGCGGTTACATCGGCGTCGGATCCCTGGGCACGCGCTCGGAGATCGCGGCGGAGTTGATCCTGCGCGGCGGCACGGAAGCGCAAAAGGCGACTTATCTTCCGCAGATCGCGTCCGGCGCGATCCTTCCGACGGCCGTGTTCACCGAGCCTAATGTCGGCTCCGATTTGGGGTCTTTGCAAACCCGCGCCACGCGAGACGGCGATGATTGGGTGATCACCGGTCAGAAAACATGGATCACCCACGCGGCGCGCGCGGATCTCATGACGGTTTTGGCGCGCACCAATCCGGAGGAGTCGGGCTGGCGCGGGCTTTCCATGTTTCTGTGCGAAAAGCCGCGCGGCACGGACGCGGATCCCTTCCCGGCCGAGGGGCTGTCCGGCGGCGAAATCGAGGTGCTCGGCTATCGCGGCATGAAGGAATACACGCTCTCCTTTGACGGCTTCCGCGTGCCGGGCGACGCCCTTTTGGGCGGCGTCGAAGGGCTTGGCTTCAAGCATTTGATGAGCACCTTCGAATCCGCGCGCATCCAAACGGCGGCCCGCGCGGTGGGCGTGGCGCAAAACGCCTTTGATCTCGGCCTCGCCTATGCGCTTGACCGCGAGCAATTCGGCCGTCCGCTGATCGAGTTTCCAAGGGTTTCGGACAAGCTGGCGATCGCGGCGGCGGAAATCATGGGCGCGCGCCAGTTGACCTATTTCGCCGCGCGCACGGCCGATCGCGGCGAACGTTCGGATCTGGAAGCGGGCATGGCCAAACTTTTGGCCGCGCGGATCGCTTGGACCGCAGCGGATGCGGCGCTCCAAATCCACGGTGGGAATGGCTTCGCCTTGGAATACGAGATCAGCCGCGTGCTGTGCGACGCTCGCATCTTGAATATCTTTGAAGGTGCGGCGGAAATCCAAGCCCAGGTGATCTCCCGACGCCTGTTCGAGGCGACTTAAGGCGGGATCATGGGCGGCGTCCTCATTTTTCTTCTGACCGCGGCGGTGGTCGCGGTCTTGGTGCTCGGGCTTTACACGTTGCTGCGCGGGCGTGAACGGACGCGGCTTGATTCCAACAAGCTCATGCAGCTTCGCGTCTTGCTCCAAGGCTTGGCCGTGGCGGTGATCGTCATCGTGGCGCTGATCGCGTCCAATCGCGGCGGCTGACCATGGTGCGCCTGACCAAAATCTATACGAAGACCGGAGACGCTGGCGACACGGCATTGGCCGATGGCGGACGCGTTCCCAAGGACCATCCGCGCGTCGAGGCCTATGGCGCGGTCGACGAGGCGAACGCCGCGATTGGCGTCGCGCGCCTTCACCTGGACGGACAGGGCGATCTCGACACAGTTCTGGAGCGCATTCAAAACGACCTCTTTGACTTAGGGGCGGATCTGGCGACGCCCGATTTGGGCGAGGCTCCGGCCTTTGAACCGTTGCGCATCGTGGCGGCGCAGGTCGGCAAGATCGAAGCGGACATCGACCGGTTGAACGCCGAGTTGCAGCCATTGAAGTCGTTTGTGTTGCCGGGAGGCTCGCCGGCCTCGGCCCATCTGCATGTGGCGCGCACGATGATGCGGCGTGCCGAGCGCCGTATGTGGACCCTGGCGCGCATTGCAGGCGAGGTGGTGTCCGATGATGCGTTGCGCTTCGCCAATCGCGCGTCGGACCTGCTTTTCGTCGCTGCGCGCTACGCCAACGCGAAGGGGACGGGCGATGTGCTTTGGACCCCCGGAGCGGGACGCTAGCGTTCCTCGCGCATCGCCGCGGCGGCGCAAAAGCCCGCAAGAAGCGCAGAGATGATGGCGTTCGCTCCGGCGGGCGAAATGGCCAGCAGCCGGAAGGGGGCCTCGTCGCAGGCGACCGTCGGCGCGACCTGTTCGAGCGCCCCAAGAATGTCGGCGGGTAAGACGCCAGGATCCGCATCGCACGCCGCAGGGCCGAGCCACCAACCATACTCCGCGCCGGCATGACTGAAGGCGAGCGCGGCCGAAGCGGCGAACAAGGCCGCCGCCGCCGCCAGCATCGGTCCCGCGGCGCGGTTGGCCGGCCAGACGAGCGCTGCACAAGCTGCAGCGATCCAGAGGACCTCTCTTTGACGCAGGCAGAGCGGACAGGGCGGCAGGTCAAAAAACCGTTCCATGACATGTGCGCCGGCCAAGAGCGCCAGCGCCGCCGCCGTCGCCGCCAGACCGGCCTTACGCGCCTCGAAAAGCCCATGCATGGCGCTCACCCGAACGCCAGATGCGCCAGGCCGGCGGCGGCCGCCGCCAATCCGGCGATCCAAAGGGACCCGAGGGCGAGCCCAATCAACACCAAAATTCCATCCTCCTCCGCCAGGCCGAAACCGACGATCGCGATGGCGACGCCAGGCACCGTGTTGGTTCCCGGCAAAGGAACCAGGACCGAAAGCCCGAATAAGGTCAACACCGCCCCCACCGCCATGCGCGCAGGCCCGCGGCGGATCTGAGGCGGGCGCTGGCGCGCGGTGCGCTCCAGCCAACCCAAAAGGCGCTCGGCGCGGTCCAGAGCCTTTCCAAAGGCGACGGGATCGATCCGCCGCGCCCTGAGACGCGCCGGCAGCCAGGGTGCGGCTCGACCGGAGGCCATCTGGGCGGTCAAAGCCAAGATGGGCAGGGCGACGATTTGCGGGATCATGTAGAGAAAGGGCGGCGCGCAGGGCAGAGCGAGGGTGAACAGCGCGGCGCCGAAAGCGCGCCCGGCCAAGCCGTCGATCAATGCGCCGATCGTCAGGGGCGCGTCCGCGCTCTCAGAGGCGTCGGCGCAGGCGCGCAAAGCCTGCGCCAAACCGGCGGCGGTCACGGACGGGCTTGACGGGACGGGGGCGACTGAGGAATGTCGCGACCCGCGCCGGCCCCGGTGGCGGAATTGGTAGACGCAGCAGACTCAAAATCTGCCGCCCGCAAGGGCGTGCCCGTTCGAGTCGGGCCCGGGGCACCACGCATCATTCCTCTCCTCATCGCCGCCTCGTTCCGTCCTGCGACGGACCGCTTGCCAAAGGCAAGCCGCCTGCGACCCTCGTACAACCTACGAATGGCGTATCGACATAGTTTATAGGGAGTATAAAACTCTAGCATTTTTATTTATATGCGTATGCGTATTGGTAATAGAATGTTGATCTTTGGACCATACGTTCCTGGTCAGAGGGCGTCGTCATCGCAGCGCTTTTTGAGGAGGAACGAAATCATGAACCGGATTACGATTGCAGCGATCATCGGGCTTTGCGCCTGGGCGCCCAACAATGCACTGGCGATGTCGGGTACGGCCTGTCATGCGCCTGAAGCCCCGACCGTCGATGTGGAAACCGACGTCGTGACAAGCGCGTCATTCTATGTCGCCTATCGCGCATTGCGAAACTATCAGAACCGTTCGGCGATTTATCGGCGGTGTCTCAAGGATGAGGTGATGCCGGCGCCGGAACGCGCCGCTCTGTTCACAGCATCGCTTGAGGAGGAGGAAGCTTTGGTGACGCGTTTCGGCGCGGTCATCGCCGTTTTCCGCTCTGCTGAAGGACACGACGTCACGGGCGAATGATAATCTCGGCGCAGGAGCAGGGCGTCGCTTGGCGGTTTGTGTGTCGAGCGACGAAACGCTCCGTGCGGCGGGGGCCTCGCAACAGGCCGCTGGCAAGTTTCTGAACCTGAACTGGTCAGCGGCGGTGCGGCCTACGGTGTCATCGCCGTTCGCTTGCAGATCTCTGCACCTTTCGGCGGATTGTTGAGCTTCAACCGCGCCAGTCGTGCGGCAAGGCGCGCCACGTTTTCGCGCGCCCTCGTCCGAGCCCGTGGCTTTCTTGTCGGATGAGAGTCCATCCCTTGTGACGGTTTTCAGACGAAAACCTTGGCTTTTCAAAACTCGGCGTCGATGCTTACTGGCCGCGGCGCCATTCAGTCCGACACAGGCGGAAGCCATGTGAGCGAGGAATGGTGTAAAGAGATAAGAATACGCCCATCCAGCTTGTGATACGCAAACGTATAGTCCGCGCGTGTGGCGTTGCCCTCACCATCTATAAAGGTGTAATGACCCATATCTTTATAGCCGAGCCCGCCCGCTTTAAGGATCGGACCGACCGCGCTTTGAAACTCTACGCGTTTCCAACCCCGCTTTAGGAAGCCATGGTCATTGGGAAAACTCGGATCGCCGCCGACGAAATAGGATCGCGTACCGGCGCGATCGAGCCGGATCACATCCGCCAGTGTGGGCTTGAACAAGAGCGGCTCGTCCGGCGTTCCGAAATCGTAAAGGTCCAAAAGGTTTTCGACGTCTTGTTCGGTGACGTATTTCGCCCAAGCGCGCTGCGCGGCCACGACTTCAGCTTTTGTCACAGGCTGGAAATTTCGCTCGGTGATTGGTCCCACTCCCCAATTGTTCGCGGTCGATGTTCGCGGCGGGCGCGAATTCTGGGCGCAACCGCTCTTTTGGTTGTCCGAGCGCGCGAAAGCGGCGTGCCGGTGCGTGCGAAAAAGTACCGCCGCTCAACGGCGTGAGTCCACTCGGACACTTAAGGTTTGGGCGGCCCGTGCGCACTGCTGGGTCTTGGACCGAGGTCGGGCGGTTGCAGACGGACACCGCCTTGCGCCGGATCAGACCGCAATCAAGTCCGGTGAGGCGAATGTGGCCGGGATTCACGAGGTGAACGCATCTCGACGTTGACGTCCGACCCAGGCCATGGGTCCGACCGGCCCTGCGGCGCCGACCAGCGATGCGGTTCTCGCCAGATACGCGATCACTCGAGCCTGCGTGGTTCCGCCCAGTTCGTTTGGCGCCAGCCCATCGGAGCCTTGGCGGGTTGCGAAGCCAAGGGGAAGCCTATAACCCCGACCGCGGAGACGTGGCCGAGTGGTCGAAGGCGCTCCCCTGCTAAGGGAGTATACCCCAAAAGGGTATCGAGGGTTCGAATCCCTTCGTCTCCGCCATCCAGTCGGTGTTTGGGCGTCGCCGCCAGGCCTTCCTATGGCGTGACAGTCCCAGGCTTGCCGGGGATCCGGTCGGCGGGATGGGAACAGCTGTGGACGATCGTCCATCGCCCCTGGGCTCGATGGAGTATGTACACGCCGCGCAACGCCGCGCCGCCGGGTTCGGTGAACAACGCTTCGACCACCGCGATCAGGCGATCTTGGGTCAGCGTTCGTAGATCGATACGCGGTTGATGGTCGTGGCTCTCCCGCCAAGCCAAAACGTGTTCGATATCCGCGACGACTTGGCTGATCCCGACATAGAAAAGATCCTCGCCCTGCGCCCAACTGGTGACCGCTTCGCGATAATAGGCCTCGCGCAAGGCGCGTAGATCGCCGGTTAGAACACGTTGAAGGAAGGACGCCACGAACGCCTCGGGCGTATCGCTCGTCGGATCGGGCTCCACCGGAAACGGATGCGCCTTTTCGTCAACGAAGAGGCGGGTGAATGGCATCGGCCGATTCCTTCGAGTTGCGCCCGGTGCATGCGACGGCGGCGTGAACTCAGCCTCCATTGTTCGCTGGATCGACCGTGTCACGTCGTCATACCTTAGGCGGCGCGTAGGTCGCCAAGCAAGGCGTCGATGGATTTACGAAGGTCCGTCGCCTGCCGCGACAAAGACTCCGCCGCGCCTTTGACGCCATTGGCGATTGTTGAAGATTCGTCCACCGCCTCTTTAAGTCCGTTGAAATTGCGCGTGACTTCGTTGGTGCCCGTCGCGGTCTCTTGAATGCTGCGACTGATCTCGGACGTGGCGCCGCTTTGCTCCTCGACGGACGCCGAGACGCTCGCGACTGCTTCGCTGATCCGCTTTGTGTTGGCGATGATGCTCTTGGTGGAATCAATGGAACGGACCGCTGAGGACCGCACCGCCTCCAAGCGTTGCGAGATCCGTTCCGTCATCGTCTTGGTTTGCGTCGCCAATCCCTTGACCTCCGAGGCCACGACCGCGAAGCCACGGCCGGCGTCCCCGGCGCGGGCCGCTTCGATCGTGGCGTTTAACGCCAAGAGATTGGTTTGCTCCGCCACGTCGTTGATGGCGGCGATCACGTCGTCGACATCGGCGAGCGCGTCATTCAACGTGTCGAGCTGTTGACGGCTCTCATCTGCACTGGAGGACGAGTCGCGCGCGACGGCGGCGGTCTGCGCCACGGTATGCGCCACTTCTTGCAAAGCTTGCGACAATTGCTCCGCCGAGGCGGCGACCATTTGAACGTTGGTGTCCGCTTGCTCCGCCGCGCTGGCCACGCTTGCGCTTTGCGCGTTGCTTTCCTCCACGATGGCCGCCAAGCGGGTGGAGGTGTTTTGGAGTTCGTCCGCCGCGCGCGCCACGGAGTCGATGACCACGCCCACCTGGCGTTCAAATTGGACAGCCGTATCCATCAAGGCCTGACGTCGCTCGGATGCGGCCCGCTGTTCGGCGGCGTCCTGATCGGCCCGAAGCTGCGCATTCTGCACAAGCCCATCCCGAAAGACCTGAAGCCCGCGCGCAAGCCGCCCAAATTCATCTCGGCGCGACGTCCCGGAAATCTCGTGGTCCAGGCGGCCTGCGGTGAGCGCCTCTGTGTCGTCGCAAAGGGTGCGGAAACGGCGCGCGATGAACGCGGTCAACAGAAGCGCCATTGCGGCGCCGCCGGTGAGACCGGCCAGCGCGAAGACCGCATTGGCCGTCAAGGCAAGGCGCACCGTGCGCGTCGCCGACGCGACGGACAGGGCTTGGGCCGTGTCGGCGGCCTTCGCCGTCTCGGTCAGTGTTTGAAGGATCTTTGGTCCCAAAGCGTCAAGCGCCGCCAATTCCTTATCGGCGTCGGCGAAACGTTCGCGGGCTTGATCAAACGCCGCGCGCATGGCCGCCACCGATGAACGCGCCTCTTCGGCGAGCTCGCGCCGGCGCGGGTCGTTCAACTCCGCGAACAGCGGCGCGAAACGCGCGTCGACCTCTTCGAAGGAGCCCAACGCCGTGCGCCGATCCGTATCATCGCGACTGCGAAGATAGGCGTGAGCATGGAAACGCCCGCGCAGAAGCGCCTCTTGCAGGACTCCGGAAGCGTGGGCGGCCGGAAGGTCGGCGTCTTGAAACGCCGTCTCACGGATTTCCGTGAACCGCTCACGAGCCGCGACGCCGTTGTCGGTCATGGCCCCGGCCAGCGCTTTGATTTCTGCGTCGAGCGCGACGAAACGACGAAATCCGGCCAGATATTGCTGGGCGGCGGCCTTGGAGTCTTCGGTCACCAACCGCGTGTGCAAGCGGGTGAAGGCCGCCTCCGCCTGCGCGGTCGCGTCGTCAAGGCCTGTGGCGCGGTAACGGAAGGCCTGCAGCCGGCCGAGAAGGAGCGCGGCTTGAGCATCCTGCGCGTCATTGTTCGCGACCGCCGCGGCGCGGATTTCCGCGATCCGGTCCGAGAGAGATTGAATCGATAGGACAGCGCCACCGGCCAAGAGTAGTATCAATAAGATTTTTAAACTGAATCCCCAGCGGATCTTCGCGATCAAGCTTCCAGCTCTGAGAAAAGATAAAATAGAGGACGCGGTGTTCACTTCGCTTGACATAACAAATTCTCCTTTGCGTCAAGCCAACTTGACAATACACAAAACATAAAAGTTTTTGTCGTATATAAAATACGCCTTTGGTATTGCGAGCAGACACAAAGAGGTGATTGTAACAAATAATTACAATGCATTTAATTCAATGAGATTGTGATGCGCTGAGGCGGCGCCGGTAGTCGGTAGTGTTGAAGGGGGTGCGCGTTAGGCGTCGTCGTCGCCGGGCTCAGGCGAATAGTCGAAAAGATGCGGCGCCTTGGTGCGCGCCTGGCCGCGGATGACTTTGATTTCGCCGCGCGGAAAGCCCAGGTGGCCGCCGATCCGGTCAAGCATGTCGATCTCGCTGCTCGCCGCCGCGCCGTCCGCGTGCATCAAGAGCGCCGCGCTGTAGAGAATGGTCTTGCGCGTCTCGTAGGAAAGCGCTTTGCCCTCTTTCGCCAGAAGCTCCAAGCCCTGCTCGCCGCTGCGCATGGCGGTGAGGGCGAGCACCTCAAGCTTGTAGTGGATGGTCTCCAAGTCCTCTTCGCTTTGGAGCACCTCCCGATAAACGCGGGTGATATAGCGCAATTCGCGCGGATCGACCTTGCCGTCCGCGCCGCACAAGAGAGAGAGGGCCACCAAGGTCGGAGTTTGGACGCGACCCTTTTCGTCCTTGGCTTCGGCTTGCGGAGCGGCTTCGGACATCGCGACCTCCAACGGGCGACTGACGTAGGATTGATCTTAACATGTGACCGGGGCGAGCGGCAGTGCGCATCGCTTGACCGTGATCGCATCGGTTCATGTTCGCGGACAAAAAAACTCCGCCTTCGGCTCGTCGTCTGCTAACCTACGCACGTAACGATACGCGGACGGGGGCGGTTTATGTTGCAAGACATTCTACAAACGGTGTTGACGTCGCAGGCGCCCCAGGCGGCGTCGCGGCGGACTGGGGTGGATTCGGGCCTGGCGGCCCAATTGATGCCCATGGCCGCTTCGATGATCACCGAAGCGCTGAGCCGAAACGCCCGCGACGCCTCCGGCGCCCAAGCGATCGAACGTGCGCTTGATCGCCATGACGGAGCGGTGCTGAACACGGCCGATCGCGTGGACGAGGACGACAAGGTTGCGGACGGGCAGGCCATTTTGAGCCACGTGTTCGGCGCCAACCGGCAAGCGGCGGAGGCCGCGCTTGGCAAGCAAGGCGGCATCGATTCCTCGCAAGCCGGCGCGCTGCTCGCCATGGCGGCGCCATTGGTGATGGGCGCATTGGGCAAGGCCAAGCGCGACCAGGGTTTGGATCTTTCCTCGCTCACGCGCATGCTCGACGACGAGGGCTCACGCGCGCGCCAGCAGATGCCCTCCGGCCTGCAACTGGGCGCGTTGACCTCGATTCTGGACCGGGACGGGGACGGCAATCTCAACAATGAGGCGCGCGGCTTGTTGGGGTCCGTCATCAAAGGCTTTTTGGGAGGCCGGCGTCGCTGAACGCGGCGTTGGCGCAAGAGGGGGATTGCATCATGGGATTGTTCGAATTCGTGAAGGATGCTGGCGAGAAACTGGCCGCGGATGCGGCGGGACTCGCGGGTTCGATCATGGGGGCGATGAAGGGCCACGACCTTCCGGTCGACGACCTTGAGGTCGAACAGGACGGAGACAAGGTGGTTCTCCGTGGCAAGGCCCCTGACCAAGCCACCTTGGAGAAGGCGATTCTCGCGGCCGGCAACGTGTCTGGCGTGGCTGCGGTGGAGACGCAGGTGGACGTGGCGTCGGCGGCCGAGGCGAGCGCGATGTACATAGTGAAGTCGGGCGATACGCTTTCGGGCATCGCCAAAGCGCATTATGGCGACGCCATGAAGTATCCGGCGATTTTTGAGGCCAATCGTCCGATGCTCTCAGATCCGAACAAGATTTATCCGGGCCAGGTTCTGCGTCTGCCGGCGGACGTCTGAGATTTGCAGATCTCGGATTCTAACGGCGCGCATTGCGTGCCGTTAACAGTCTTACTAAAATTTCGTTTAAATCCAGAGGGCGGGGACGTTTTGATGGAGCGTCGCGTCCGACGCAATTGTTGGCGGCGGGCCGCCTGAACGGTCATTCATCGCCACCGGGATGGTTTCCTGGGCGTCCGGAGGAGCGGTCGATATGTTGGAGAGTGGAGCAGATCCGGCCACGACGGCAACCTCTGTCCTTGATGAGGCGCTGGCTCTGGAATCACGCGGGGCTATGCTGGACGCCTTCGATACGCTGTTTCCAGAAGTCGAGGCGCGTCGAGACGCGGAACTCGCGGTGCATGCGTTGCGAATGTTGGCCCGAGCCGGCGGTCGCGCCTATGCGATGGAGCTGGCCGGCCGTTGGCGGTTGGAGCGCACGGACGACATTTTCGAGCAAGCCGCGCTCTTAGACGGCGACGCGCAGCAACGCTTTTTGACGGAGATGTTTGCGCTGAAAGGGCGTCTGCTGAAGGACGGGGCGCGTGTGGGGACGGCGGAGGAGCGCGCGCGCGCCGCACAACGGTCGGCGAAAGCCTATAAGATGGCCTTCAATGTCGCAGGATCGGCATATGCGGCGGTAAACGCGGCCGCGATGTACGCCTTGGCCGGCGACGACGCCGCAGCGGAAGCGGCGGCTTCGGTGGCCATGTTCACCGCGGACGCAGAGAATCCTTCCGACTATTATGGATTTGCGACGCGCGCGGAGTGCCTGCTTATCACCGGGCGCGTCGAAGAAGCGCTGGACGTCTTCGCGCTGGCGTTGTCCGCGCCCGGGGCCACCTTTGCAGCACGGGCGTCGACTGCACGGCAGCTTCGCATGTTGTTGGCCGTTGGTCGCGATGTCGCGGACGCACTGAAGCTGATTCAACCTCCCTTCGTGGCGCATTTTGCAGGCCGTCTTTTCGATGTCGCCCATGCGGACGAGGCGCGCGCGGTCATTGCGCCGATCTGGGAAGCCCAAGCTCCTGGGACGGCCTTTGGATGTCTGGCGGCCGGTGCGGATATCGTTTTCGGCGAGATCGCCTTGGATCAAGGCGCGGAGTTGAACCTGGTCTTGTTTGGCGCGCCCGAAGAGGTGTTGGCGCATTCCGTGCGGCCCTATGGCGAGGAATGGGTTCCGCGCGCAGAGCGTTTGATGGAGCGCGCCGCGTCGCTCGTTCACTCGACGAGGGGCGGCTTTGAGGTCGACGCGTCGCTTTATGAATTGGCGTCCAATCTTGCGATGGGTTTGACGCGTTTGCGGGCGGAGGCGCTGTGCGCCGAGACCTTGCAAATGGTCCTCTGGGATGGCGATGACGCTGGGGTCGGGACCGGACGCGACGCCGTGCGTTGGGGCGGCTCGGGCGGCGAAACGATCCACATTCCTTGGACTCGCCCCCGCGGTGCGGCTGTGTCGCCATCGGCCGCCCAACCGCAAACCGGCGATCGGCGACTGCTCGCCCTGGTCTTCGCCGACGCGACAGGTTTTGGCGGGCTCACCGAGGCGCAGGTTTTGATTTTCGCGGAAACGCTGCTGGCGATGCTCGCCGATGCCGTCCAAACTGGCGGCTCTCCGCATTTCGCGAACAGCTGGGGCGACGGGCTTTTCTTTTGTTTTGACGATGTCTCGGAAGCCGCGGATGCATGCCTGCGCATGCAAGAGGCGTTTGCGAACGTGAATTTGGCGGCGCTGGGGCTTCCGGAGACGATGCGGCTGCGGGTCGCCGCCCATTTCGGCGTAACGACGGGCATTCCCGATCCGATCACCGGCCGCAACTCCATTTACGGGACGAGCGTCACAACCGCGGCTCGCCTCGAGCCGGTGACGCCGCCGGGCGAGATTTTCGTCACGGGCTCCTTCGCGGCCGTGTTGGCCGTGCGCGCGCCTGACGCATTTCAGTGCGAGTTTGTCGGCGCCCGCGAAGCGGCCAAAGGCTTTGGACGAATGCAGTTGTTTCGTCTTTCACGCTTTCGCGAATGACATCTCGTCACCAGCGATAGGCGAGTTCGCCCCAAATCCGTCGTTCGACTTCAAAGGTTGAGAACTCCGCCCAACGATCTCGATCTGTCGGATCTCGTCCAATTGGACTGGAATGTTCGCAAAAAGGGTGAACGAGAAGAAGTCGTTATAGACCTGCCGGCCGTCCAACGTCACTTGCAGTCGACGGTTGACGCCCTGGTCGTAGCCGCGGATCGACGCGTTGGCGCTGAGCGGGCCCGTGCACACGACGGAAAGACCGCCGAGGCGGTCAAGCAAGTCGGGCAGGTCGCGCGCGCCGGATCGGCGAATGTCCTCCGCGGTGATGATGATGATATCCGCAGGCGCTTCGCTGGCGCGTTTGGGGGTTCCGGTCGCGGCGAGGGTGACCGGCTCGCCGAACAGAAGCTCGAACGACTCGTAGTCAAGCTGTTGAGCATGGCCGCGCGGAAAGGACGGAGAGCATTGCGGAGGCCGTCAGCAACGCATTTCGCGCCTTGGCGTTATAAAGACAGGCCATTGTTAAAGCTCCTGAGCGAGCATACGGAATTGCGGAGTGAAAGCGACGCCTGCGTCGCGCGCCGCAGCGGCGCTCAACAGGATCAAAACCTTGGTGGCGACTTTGACGGAAATGACGCAGGATTGCGCCACCACGCAATCGCGATCGACCGACGCCGTGATCGATCCGCTGTCCTTGGCCGCCTGCACCACAGAGTCCCAATGCTCCCGCAACCCGCTGGTGAGAAAGAGGACGCTTCCTGGGTCGGCTTCACGGACGCGTGCGACGTCAAGATAGGTGATTGATCGCGCGTCCCCGGCGGTGACTTCGTCGCCAAACTCGCTTCGTAAAGCATCAACTTGGCGCGCTGACTCGGCAATCGATGCATCATAGAGACCATAAACCCGTTCGGAACCTTGATCGGACCTAAACAGCGACGCGCGCACTGCAAGAAAAAAAACGCGCGAAACCCGGAAATCGGTCGTTTGGGCGACGACAGGGGTTCCGGCTCCCCAAACCGCCGCGGCCGCCAGCGCGGCGCGGACCCAACGCTCCATTATTTTTTTCCCCCTGGACGGTTTTACGGAATTCTTATCGTACACCAATGACCGTCCGACAAGCCTATTAAATTTTTAAACCGATTTGAATAATCTTATATGTTTATGAATGTTTAAAGGAATCGGGTATGCGCATTGGAGGCGTTTGTGGACATTGCCTCGAACAGGGGCCGCCGCCCTCCATTGGACGCGGTCTCAAATTTTCGGAGTCTTGCGGCTTGGAGTGCTCGATTGCGCCCTATTCGGGCGCGTCCCCGGGGAATAGGCGCGCAATATCGATCTCTGCGCGTTCTTGACGGGTGTAGTAGACGTCGCCGGTCATTGGGTTGACGGCGAGGCCGCTTTCACGCGGCGCTTGGAGATCGTCGAGCAGCGGAGTCATCGCCTCGCTTTCGAGGTCGAGGCGCGCGAGACGCTTGCCGTTCGTTGTCGCGATCACCGCATAGATCGCGTCCTGCGTGATCCGCCAACCGCCCGAGTCCGTCAACTTCGTGTCTGGCGCAAAAGGTTCCAACCCACCGTCAACGCCGACCCGGCGCAGAGACCAGTCCTTGTGCAGAAGGAAGGGGCGGCCCTCGGGTCCGAATTCCACGCTGTAGGCGGGCGCATCGAAAGTCGGCTCGTCATCCACGCGGATCTCTGCGCCGAGATGAGCCTTGAAGATCCGCCAATCGCCCGTCCGTTTAGATGCGAACAAGAGGGCCTTACCGTCCGGCGACCAGCGCGGCTCCTCTTCAGGCGCTGGATGTTCGGTGATTCGTGTCAGTCGCGCCGTCTCCACATTCGCGACAAAGACATCAATTCTGCCGTTCTCACTCGCCACGAAGGCCAACCGGCGCCCGTCCGGCGACCAGCGGACATCGGCGACCAGTCCGCCGCCTTTAAAATCCGTCAACCGGCGCAGCTGAGTCCCGTCAATCTCTGATGTCCAGACTTGTGGGCGCCCGGTTCGTTCGGACACAAAGGCCAAGCGACCGCCATCCGGCGACACGTCCACATCCCACTCATAGGCGCTGCTTGCGGCGGTCACCTCCGTGCGCCAGTTTGCGCCACGGTCCAAGCGGATCAGGTTTGTGTGCCCTTGGAGCACGACATATGCGATGGAGTCGTCTGTCATGGCGGCGGACACGCCGAGAGGGTACTGGCCGGGCGCTTGGATCGGGTGAAATGCACGCGTGACCGTGTCGATGCTCCAAAGGCTTGGAAGTCCGGAGCGCGTCGACGATACGATGATGCGACGCCCATTCGCCGACCATGCGAGCCCTGGAAGCCATTGCAGCTCCGCGGTCACCTGGCGCATGGCTCCGCTTTCGAGATTCCAAAGCCAGACATCGCCGCCGGCTCGCCCATGATTGCGCACAAGTGCGATGGACGCGCCGTCCGGCGAAAATGCGAACGCACCATCTTCAATCCAAAGCTGGGCTGGTTGGGGGCTTGGACGAACGGCTCCGGTGGCGAGATCAAGCAATCTTAAGCGTGACGGCCCGCCCAATTCGTTTTGGGCCAAGATCGCCAGAGTCGTTCCGTCCGGGCTCCAATGCACGGCCAGAACCGACGGCGCGTTGCAGTCGGCGATCTTGGTCGTCGGTCCGCCCATGATCGGAATCACGCGGATGGCGCACGCTTCGTGTCCGTTCTGATCGACATAAGCCATGCGGTCACCGTCCGGTGACCAAGCGGGTGCGAATTGCTGTCCGACGTCGCCGACCAAGCGACGCGGTTCAGATGCAGTGATGCTGGTGAGGTAGAGATCATATCCGGTGTCACCCTCCGGGTCTCGCCATGCGAACGCCAGTCGCCGTCCGTCCGGACTGAGTGCGGGCGTCACCTCCCGACCAGGCAGAGAGGTCAGCATTGAGGCGCGCGTTGGCGCGTCCAACCAATGGCCGACCGTTCTGTCCGTCGGCGTGATCCGCGCCCCAAACGCCAAAGCCGCCGCAAGGGTGACCCCAGCCGCGCCTGCAAGGAGCGCCGGACGCAAGGTGGACCGCGTCGGTCGAGCGGCGGGAACGTTTGGCGCGCTGACGTCGGCCCGAAGACGGTAACCGACCTTCGGCAGGGTTTCGACGTGAACCGCCGGACTCGCGCCGACGTCCTCAAGAGCGCGGCGTAAGCGAGAGACGCCCTGATTCACGGCGTCGTCGGTTACGAAAGCGCCGCCCCAGACCAGCTCGACCAAATCATCGCGTCGAACCGGCGCACCGCAGGTTTCCGCCAAAACCGTAAGGATCCGCATCACCATCGGCTTGACGCGAATGGTGCGGCCCTCTCGGGACAATTCCAGCGCGGCCGGATTGATCATCAATTCGCCGAGGGCGAACGGGTCATCCGGACCGCGAAGCTGTCGCTGTGGCGCGTTCATCGTGAGTCCGCCAGCGGTTCAAAACGCCCCAAACATAAGAGCGAAACGGTCGTTCGTGCCAGCGCCGTTCATCACGGAATGCAGGCTCCTAGTCCTCCGCGGACCGATGTCAGCCTTTGCTCAGAAAATTGTCGTGTAGATGTCAGATCTTCGTCATGCAGTCATGTGTGGAACGACCCAAGCATTGGAGTCGCGGCCGGTCACCGGTCGCCAATCGAGCACAGGACGTCCGCCCGTTTGTTCATTCGACCCCTTTGAACAGACGGGCGGACTATCTTGCGACCCAAATCTAGAAGGGGGCTATTATGATTTCTGTTTATCAGCTGCGTTTCTCGTCCTTTCGAGCGGCCGCATTGAGTGGCGTGGCCTTGGCTGCGTTGAATCCGTTGGCTGCGATCGCACAGGACGCGGCCGAGGGCGAAGTCGAGCAGATTCTCGTGACCGGATCGCGGATCGCGCGGCCGGAACTGACGTCCAACAGTCCAATTTCCGTCGTGGATCAGGCTGAACTGCAGTTTACGGGCACGATCAACACGGAACAGTTGCTCAACGAACTCCCGCAGATCGTTCCGGGCATCACTGGTCAGACGAACAATCCCGGCTCGGGGCAAGCGTCCGTCAATCTGCGCAATCTCGGCGCCAACCGGACGCTGGTCCTCATCGACGGCATGCGTCTCATCCCCTTCACCAATGGCGGTTCCTCCGTCGATCTGAACACCATTCCCGCGTCCCTGATCGAGCGGATTGAGGTCGTGACCGGCGGCGCCTCCGCGGTCTATGGCTCGGACGCCGTGTCCGGCGTCGTCAATTTCATTCTCCGCGACGATTTTGAGGGCGTTCGGATCGACTCCCAGTACGACATCTCAGACGAGACCGACGCCCAGATCTTCAATTTGAACGTCACCCTCGGCGCCAATACGGGCGACGGCCGCGGCAATGTCACCTTCCACGCCGCCTACACCGATCGCGACGAAGCCCTCTTGGGGGATCGCGACTTCACGAACACCATTCTTCAGGAGAACACGGACGCCAACGGCAATCCGGTGCTTCTGCCCACCGGCGGTTCTTCCGGCGTCGAAAACACGCGCTTGTTCGCGCCGTCCAACTTTTCCTTCGATGAAAACGGCGATCCGTTCCCGGATACGTCGCTTTACAATTACGCGCCGCCCAACTTCCTCCAATTGCCGCAGGAGCGCTGGAACATCTACGGATCCGGCCGCTACGCCATCACCGAACACGTGGAGGCCTATGCGAACGGCATCTTCACGCAACAGCGGTCGAGCGACCGTCTGGCTCCCACGCCCCTCAATCGCGGGGTCGGCGGCCAGCCGGCGTTGAACATCGATCTGTTCAACAATCCCTTCGTGACGCCGGCGGCGCGCGACTTGTTCCTAGGTGTCGACAACAACCAAGACGGCGTTCCGGATCTGGATCCGGACGGCGATGGGATCGCCGCCTTAAGCCTGCGCCGACGTCTGACGGAGGTCGGCCCGCGGCAACGTCTCACCCAGGCCGATACGTTCCGCATTCAAGGCGGGTTCCGGGGCGACTTCGGCTTCTTGGACGGCGACACCTTCTTCTCCGACTGGAAGTGGGACGCGGTTTACCAGTTCTCCCGCCTCATTCGAAACCAAATCCAAAATGGGAATGTCTCTCAGCCGCTCGTTCAACAAGCGGCGACCGCGGTCGTGGATCCTGCGACGGGCCAGATCGTCTGCGCGGATCAGAGCCAAGGTTGCGCCCCATTGAACATGTTCGGCCCCGGCACGATTTCGCCGGAGGCTGCGGACTTCATT